>JAAURB010000175.1 GCA_012033335.1 Oscillatoriales cyanobacterium RM2_1_1 | reverse complement strand
TCCAGTTCATCGAGTTCTCCCACTGCGGGAATCATCTCTGGATCGTAGGCATCCGGTAGACGTTCTCCCACCTGCCTCACCCAGGTAATCACGGTCGTGTGATGGACTCCTGTGACCCGCTCAATCGCACGAAATCCCGTCCCATTCACATACATTTTTAAGCATTGTGCTTTGATCTCATCGGAGTATCCTCGAGGGGCTGTATAGACATCAATAAACTGACGACGACATGCCACACAAATGTGATTTTGTTTACCCCTCATCTTGCCGTTTTTACGGATATGGCTGAAACCACAGTCAGGACATTGCATCAGATTGAGCCTCAATTCATGGCACTATTATGCAACGCCGAGTATGACACCCTTGGGAAAACTGGCTTGGTGGTTTCGCGGCTCTCCTTTGGTGCCATGACCTTTGGTGAAGGTCAGCTTGTTCCTGGTGTCACCAACAGTATTGATCAGTCAATCGCCGATCAAATGGTCGGTCGCGTTATGGAGGCTGGAGTTAACCTGTTGATACCGCCGATGCTTACACCAATGGACAATCGGAAGTCATGCTGGGCAAAGCCCTTGCGAATCGTCGAGATGAGGTCATTATTGCCACAAAATCAGGCTTTCGATCGGGCAGTGCCATTACCGATGCAGGGTCGTCTTATCGTCACATCATGATGGCAGCAGAAGCTAGCCTGAAGCGGTTAAACACGGACTATATCGATCTCTATCAGCTTCACATTCCTGATCCGATCACGCCACTAGAAGAAACCTTACGCGCTTTAGATGATCTGGTGCGGCAGGGCAAAGTGCGCTACGTTGGCTATTCCAACTTTCCAGCCTGGAAAGCTGCAAAGAGGGTGGGTCTTCAAAAGCAACATAACTATGCTCAGTTTGTGGCAGCTCAAATGTATTACTCGCTGCTAGGGCGAGATTTGGAACATGAAGTTGCGCCATTTGTTGAAGATGCAGGCATTGGGGTGTTAGTGTGGAGTCCTTTAGCAGGTGGCTTTTTGAGTGGCAAGTATACCCGCGAAAACCCAACACCAGAAGGAGCAAGATTGAATCAATTTAAGCTGCCCCCGATCAATGTCGAGCAGGGCTATGACGTGGTGGATGTCATCCAACAAATTGCTCAGGAACACGATGCATCTCCAGCTCAGGTGCGATCGCCTGGATTCTCACGAAACCGTTTATCTCTTCTGTGATTGTTGGTGCCAATAAAATGCACCAGCTTGAAGACAATCTGAAAGCAGCCAATCTCACGCTCTTTACCTCAAAAATTCATCAATTGGATGCCCTCACCGCCCCACCATCAATCTATCCTGGCTGGCTGGATGCAAGCATTGGGTTGACATGCTTCCGACTAACTCTCGCCGAAGTCATGACCATTACCGAGATCGACCTACCAATGGAAAAAATTGCTGAGTTTTGCGATCTCAATATTGTTTGGGATGTGGTTCAATCGGAGATACCACCCTTGATTGAGGAGTTAAAGTTGCAAATTCCTCCTGAACGTTGAGGGTAGTTAAGCGGAGGGGGCGATCGCGGCGGCATAAAGATGGTTGGTTAGGATATAAAGGTTAATAGCCGCCGCTGAACTCAATCGTTAGCACTTCAACCTTCGACCTCGGGGCAGACAGGGCAGGTCAAATTATGTTATGTTGTGACTCTAAGTGCTATTACTCACTGCTCATGGAAGGGATTGACTGGCAGAACGTTACAATTGGGATACTGGCTGGACTGATCTTCATCGGTGGGGTGGTGATGATGTTTACCAATGTCAAGAAACTAGGAGAATAATGCTGGATTGGACTTTGGCCTGGAATCATGCCGCAGAGTTTTCCCGCGTCAACTGTTTGACGATTTGCGCTTTTCTGGTTCCAGCTAACTTGCTGGCTACATTGCAGACCCTCATCTTTACCGGACTGCAATTCCCTCAAACCAAGTCGAGACTGATCATTGGTTTTGCCGGTTTCTACGGATTATTGATGGTATTGCACGTCTATACCTGGTTTTATGTCGGGGTAGTTCAAGCTCCTACCTTTATTCTGCTCTTTCTGGGAAGTGTCTGTTTGGCACTGAATACCTGGGCGATCGCTCATTGTTCCAGTCTATCCCGACTGTTGCGGCAGGTTTTTTTTATAGTCGCTGGTTGGCTGAAAATCAAGCCAGTGAGGGTCAGCCAGTTGTGAGTAGCGGGTCTGATTTACTGATCCAATTTAACTTCATCCCAATCTCTCACCTCAAGCCTTTTCTCCCCCTGCGATCAAGTAGAGCAAAGCCATCCGCACGGCAATACCGCTCGTTACCTGTTGGGCAATCAAACTGAAATCAGGATCATCCATCAATTCTGAACTGATTTCCACCCCGCGATTTACAGGGCCAGGATGGAGAATTTTAACCCCCGGTTGACATTGCTGCAGGCGTTCGTGGGTAATGCCATAGCGTTGATGATATTCCCGCAGGCTTGGCAATAAATGGTCTGTCATCCGCTCCCGCTGCAACCGTAAAGCCATGACAAAATCAGCGTTTTCTAGGGCCGGATCCAGCTCCCAGTGTAGTATCAGACGACCGGGTCGCTCCCGTCCATAAAAGGAGAACTCCTGGGGTAATAGGGAGGGTGGAGCTGCCAGGTGAACTTCTGCGGCGGCAGCGGTCAAGCTCCACAGATTCGAGCGAGCAACCCGTGAATGGAGAATATCCCCCACAATGGCAATTTTTTTGCCCTGGAGTTGTTCAAGTCGAGGCTCCTCAGAATTGATTAACGTACATAGGGTAAACAGATCCAGCAGGGCTTGGGAGGGATGTTCATGCTGACCATCTCCAGCGTTGAGCACTGAAACCTTAGCTCCCAGCCGATCCAGTTCTGTGGCGATCGCCAAGGGAACCCCAGCCTGTTGATGACGAATGACCATCATATTGGTACCCATGGCTAGATGGGTTTTAGCCGTGTCTAAAATCGTTTCTCCCTTAGTCAGGGATGAGGTTCCGGGGGCAAAGTTCAGGATATCGGCAGAGAGCCGCTTGGCAGCAAGCTCAAAGCTGTTGCGAGTTCGGGTTGAGGGTTCAAAAAATAGATTGGCTACGACCTGACCCTGAAGTGCTGGCACTTTCTTGGTGCGCCGCCCCAGGACTTCCCGGAAGCTCAGGGCCGTTTGTAGCACGGCATTATATTCCTCTGGGGTAAAATCAGCCAGAGATAAAATATGGCGACGAGTCCATAGGATAGTCATAGATATGAGTTAGCATCAATGAGTTGGAGATGGTGAGTTAGCAACAATCAATCCAAGAAATCAGTCCAGGAACTGAGATAACCGACTCGGCAACAGTGAGGTTAGGTTTCGTTGACATTATCAGGTAAACACATCCAGGGCACATCTGACATCAACAGAATTGATACAAGTTCTTTAAGCTTTTTTTTGGAAAGGAGATTGTCAATACTTGAATTTGTCGCCAATCTACAAGGGAGCTTAGAGCGATCGCCTGCAGATGACAATAGCCCCGGTTCGATTGCCACCGTTCTGACTGCCGATGGGCAACTGTGGATAGGAGCGACAGGACGAGTTGATGTAGAGAACACTGTTCCTGACACGGTTGAGAGTCACGTCAATGCAGAGAATAAGTAGCTAGGCACAATTAATCAGAAGATAGCATGTAGGGGGTTGAAGGGGGCAGCGCC
>JAAURB010000174.1 GCA_012033335.1 Oscillatoriales cyanobacterium RM2_1_1 | reverse complement strand
AGCCGGTTAATGAAATTAGGTAGTAGGTGTTAAATTTAATTAAATCCAAACGAAGGGTACTGGGGGGTCTGGGGACACTGCAGGAAGGGGGCACTGCCCCCTTCAACCCCCTACATGCATCTTCTAATTAATTGTGCCTAGCTACTTAACAGTTTAGCTAATAGTTTAGATTGAATAGTTCAGATTGAATAGTTCAGATTTAACTCCTAAGTTCATGAAGCAATGGCAAGCCAGAGTTCGCGTTCAGCAGGGTCAGCCGATTGGGCCGTCCGAGTTTAAGTTCGGGTTTCAGGTCAAACTCAGGGATCATAGAGTCAATAGAGTTAACGATTTGAGAGATATTTCTCAGCTCAAACCCAGACTCGAATCCGGATTTAGACGGATATTCAGATTCACAGAAATTCTGCTAGGAGTTGCCGCAACTGCCCTTACCGCTTTGCCAGCCTCTAGCCAACCGTTCCTCCAACAAACCTCAACGGCTGCGGAAATTGCCCTGGATCCTCAGCAAAAGTCTCTAACTCCGGCAGAAATTAACACCTTGGCCAACGAAATTACCGTTCGGATTGATGGCCCCCAGGGCGGGTCGGGCATCTTGATTGAAAAGCAAAATAACATTTACTATGTGCTGACCAACTGGCATGTGGTCAACCGGGTCGGAGACTATGACATTCTGACTGCAGATGGGCAAACTTATTCGGTGTATTACAGTCTGATTCGTCGCATTCCTGGAATCGATCTAGCGATTCTTCCCTTTCAGAGTTCTCGCTCCTATCGGATTGCGGCTCCGGTAGACGCTAAAACAGTGGCAGAAAACAGCGCCGTTTACGTTGCTGGTTGGCCCCGTTCCGGGGGTAGCTTGAGGCAACGCATCTTTTTGAGTACGGCAGGAACCCTAAGCCGTCGCCAACCGCCCCAGAATGGTTACACGTTGATCTATACAAACCTGGTACGCAGTGGCATGAGTGGTGGCCCGATTCTGAACGCACGGGGAAGCCTGGTGGGAATTAATGGAATTGTCCAACTGGGCACCAATCCTGATCAAATTGTTTCAGCCGGCATTGAGATTAACCAATTTCTAGAATGGCGGAAAACCGCTAGCCTACCGACCATTCCCCAGCGATTGACCAGTAATCCAGAACAACCTAGCCCCAACCCATCCAATCTGCCCCCCTCGTCCGTTGGAACTTCGCCTAATCCAAGGGTTGCCAACGGCAATTTTACCCTGGCGAATAGTCTGCGGGAAGACTCCGGGGAAATTTTATCCCTGGCTTTGCTACCGACCTATGGGATTAGCGGCAATAGCAACGGCAATATTTCCATCTGGAACCTGGCCACTGGCGGCTTGCGACAAACCTGGCGGGGCCATAACAGCGCCGTGAATGCCGTTGCCGTCGATCAAGCGGGGGAAATTCTAGCCACAGGCAGTGATGATGGCACAATTAAACTCTGGGATCTGGCAACCGGTCTCAGTGCTGATGCAGTCCCTCTGCTCCGAACCCTCCCAGGGCACACCAATGCGGTATTAACGGTTGCCATCAGTCCCAATCGCCAGTGGATTGCCAGTGGTGGTTGGGACAATACGGTCAGACTATGGAACCTGCAAACCGGAGAGTTGCTCCAAACGTTGACTGGCCATACTCAGCTCGTCAGTGCTGTAGCCTTCTCCCCCGATAGCCAACAGCTAGCTAGTGGTGGCAAGGATGGCACCATAAAACTCTGGGATCTGCAAACCGGTGGATTGGTTCGCACCCTGGACTCGAAGTCTTTACCCATTTTATCCCTGGCGATCAGCCCCAGTGGTAGTACGATTGCTAGCGGCAGCGCCAACGGTCTGATTACAGTTTGGGATTTGAAGACAGGTCAGGCTTTACAGCGCTTACAAGGTCATACCGATGGCGTGTGGTCAGTAGCCATCAGTGCCGATGGTAAGACCCTGGTGAGTGGCAGTTGGGACAAGACAATCAAGCTTTGGGATCTGGCAACCGGTAAACTTAAAGGTAACTTGATCGGCCATTCCAGCTACGTGAATGCGGTCAAAATTAGCTCTGATGGGGCCACAATTGTCAGTGGTGGATGGGAAGGTCAGATCAAAATCTGGAAACAAAGTTAGAAAACAAAGTTAGAAAATAAAGCTGGAAAAGCTAATTAAATTGGAAACTGAAGCCAGATTAACTTGATTTCAGTTCTGTTTACCTCTGCAAACCTGACTCGATAGCAATCCCATTCCTAGCAACCCGAAGGCGATCGCAGATGTCGGTTCAGGCAATCGGGGAAACTCCGCCTGCAATACTGAGAGAGCCGCCTTCGCCACTAGTAGGGCTGAATCCCAACAAGGCACATCGATAGTCAACGTTAGTATTGGACATTGAAAATCATTTTGCAGTTTAAGGCAAACCTTACCATGACTGTAGCTGCAGAGGTTGTATTTCTCTGAAACTAAAAATGAAAGATAACTTTGGCCCAGGGGGATTGTGGGTTAGGATGAATCTGGAATCAACTGAGGTGCATGAGCCTTAAGGGTTTTATGAGAATTTGTCAACTTCATCAGTAATAATATTAAATATTACTAAAGTATGACGTAGTCTTTCCGGCTTAGCTTACCAGTTAACTGCTTAAAGATTGCGTCATTCATCTATCTCCCTCCTGCACCAGTGACTCACAGAATTCTTGCCTATCCTGGCCGTCAACGTCAACTCGAGAAACTGATCGAACGCCTGGGACTTCCAAATACCGCCCCGATCAACTGGCATCTTTTACACCTGGCCCTGACCCATCCTACTGCCTCTCCCAAAGAGAATTATGAGCAGCTTGAATTTGTTGGGGACTCGGTGGTGCGACTGGCGGCCTCTGAGCTGTTGCTAGAACTCTATCCCAATCAGCCCGTGGGTGAATTTGCCGCCGTTCGTTCGATTCTAGTCAGCGATCGCTATCTAGCCAGCATTGCCGAATCCTATGGACTGGGGCGTTATCTGATCATGTCAGACAACACGGCTCGAGATCGAGCCGGAGCCCAATCTCGTCTGGCAAATTGCTTTGAAGCCTTGCTCGCGGCCCTTTACCTCAGTACCCACAATCTGGATCTGGTGCGCCCCTGGCTTGATCCTCACCTGCTAGAGAATGCTGAAAATATTCGTCAAGATCCAGCCCGGCAAAATTACAAAGCGGCTCTTCAGGAATGGACTCAGCGCAATTACAAATTGCTGCCCCAATACCAGGTGCAGGAGACCGGAAGTATCGGTGATGAAGAGCGCTTCACCGCAGAGGTCTGGTTTCAAGATCGTAAACTTGGTCAGGGCAAAGGGCGCTCCATCAAGGCAGCCGAACAAGTCGCTGCCCAAGTCGCCTATCGTTTAGTTCACTTCCCCACAGAGGCGGAAGAGACTCGTTAACTAGCAATTCGGGTCAATGGTGCAGGCACTTGCCTGCTGGTCAACAGAGACAGCCTTAAATTAACTCCCTAAAAATGCCAACAATTCAGGTGTCCACCTAAGACAGCCATTCCACTGGATTAACTCTGGGTTCCCGGAGTTGAAATCACCCCGGCTGAAACCATAGATTGACTACAAATTAATGATTAAAACGTTGATGATTGAGATGTTGATCAGTAGGTGGTTGTAATTAATTGTTAAATGGAAGGGGGTCTGGGGCTTCGCCCCAGACAGGGGGCACTGCC
>JAAURB010000011.1 GCA_012033335.1 Oscillatoriales cyanobacterium RM2_1_1 | reverse complement strand
ATCCCTTGAGGGGAACGGGCAGGGTTACCACCGGGGGCAACTCAATTCCCCTATCCGATTCACTATCAGGCCCAGGGCAGAATCCTGGACAGGGGATGGTTCAGGCTGCAACTCGGAACGTCCCTGAGGAAATTTGTCCAGTAGATCCCGATGTTCAAGCTCCCCGATCACCGCTAAAATTCACCGCGATCAGGGTGTTTTACCCCCGATGCCTGTAAAAATGCCCCGGGATCAATTCCAGCCGGATACTGTTGACAATTGGCTTCATGGCAAGCATAGCCCACCATATCCAGGACAACAACGGCCCTTAAATTCTCCAGGTTTTCAGCTTGACTGGTGAAGGCCAAACTGCCGAGCAAACCCTGTTCTTCCTGATCAAAAAACGCAATTTCCAGAGTCAACGGAGTTTGCTGATCGCCAAATAACCGGGCTACTTCCAGAATCACAGCTACGCCGCTGCCGTTGTCATCCACTCCCGGGGCATGGAGTACTGTATCGTAATGGGCGGCCACCAGAATGACTCCCTGATCTGGATTTTTCTGCTGCCGGGCAACGATATTCACCCCTTGGTCAAAGGTTTGCAGTTCAGGGGAAAAGTTTAATTGCTCCAGTTGGTTGACCAGATAATCCTGAATATCCCGGCGATCGCCCGTTTGATAGCGCTCTCCTGCCACTGCTTCCAGGTTCTGCCACAGCAGTTCAGGATTAATTGGATAAGGATTTTCTGGCTTGAGGGCCCAGGTCGGGTCAGATTCTACATTCCCTCGGGTAAAATTCTCTAGAGCAATCTTGGGAGCAGGGGAATTCTGGGGGTTCTCTTGGGACATGGCAGACCGAACCGGGTGAAACTTGCTCCGCTGCTGAGTCCAGCCCTCCCCCGGTTGAGTCATCCAATGGATCACACTGATGAGTAAACCCGCCAGAAAAAGCCCCACAACTGCCCTCTTCATCTCTAATTCTTATCGCTGGTCATAACAATCATAGGGATTCTGGGGAGAACAGTTGTAAATATTCCGGTTGTAGGGATCATTGATCCGACCCGGATTTCTCAGATCGTCACGGTTGTTGTCATTGGAGCGGCGATCGCGGGAATTGTACTGATCAAAATTGCGATACCGTTCCCGAATCTCCCGGTCATTGGAACGGTTGTCATAACGGCGGTCATCATAACGGTCATCGTATCGGCGATTATCGCGACGGTCATCATAACGACCACTATTTGAGCGGATATTATAGCGATCGCGGTCATTGGCGTAACGTCTGCGCCATTCTTTTCCTCTGCATCCAGACGCTTGTCTAGTTCTCGGTGAGCGTCCTTGATAATCCGTTCCTTGTCTTTCTGAGACAGACGGCTATTGTGGGGTCGATTCACCTCGTTATTGATTTGTTGATCCAACTCTCGGTGGCGGCGATCGCGGTAATCATCCCAGGTATCGGCCACTATAATGCCTTGACCTTGAGAGAATGGATCAATTGGATTGGAGCGAGTCCCATTTGATAAGGCCAGAGTTGGGGTTACTAGACCTGTAACCATCAATGATGTGAGCAGAGTTAGGGCTGATTTCATAAATCCTCCTGAGTGGCTTTGGGGTTGATTGACAGTTGTTTTCGTCCCGGGGGACTAGGACAGCAGTCTGAGCGGTAGTTCACCCGTAAGGCATTTCTCGAAGACGAGGGAGGCAAACTGATCCAATCAGTTGCTCTAACTTAATAGTCGGTAGATTGGCGTTAAGAGTTCCGATAAGTAGGTGGTTGTAATGAATGATTCAAGGGAAGTGAAACCAGAGTGGAGCTATCTTATTGTAAAAACTAGGATTAGAAAACCAGATCTCAGAAGAACTGGGGAAGGAGGATTTAGGACTTGGCTTTTGTTTGAGCTTCCACTTCTTCAGCAAAATTGCTCTCTTGCTTCTCGATACCTTCTCCCAACACAAACCGGGCAAAGCGTCTCACCTTAAGGTTTTCACCCAGTTGCCCTACCGTAGTTTTGACCAGCTCATCGACTGTAATATTCTGATCCCGAATGTAGGGTTGATCCATCAGGTCATTTCTTTCAAGCGCTTTTCGATGCGACCTTGAACGATTTTTTCCTTGATATTGTCAGGTTTGTTGCCCAGGTCATCCCGCAACATCTCTATTGATTTTTCCTTCTCGACAATCTCAGGCGGAATATCTTCAACCCCGACATATTCAACATTAGGACAGGCGGCCACCTGCATCGCAATATTACGCACCAAGGCCTGAAATTCTTCCCGGCGAGCCACAAAGTCAGTTTCACAATTGACCTCAACCAGCACTCCAACCCGACCTCCCGTGTGGATATAGCTGCCAACTAAACCTTCAGCGGCCACTCGACCTGCTTTTTTCTCTGCTGAAGTGATGCCCTTCTGCCGGAGCCACTCCGCCGCCTTTTCCATGTCGCCGTTGGATTCTTTGAGCGCTTTTTTGCAATCCATCATGCCTGCGCCCGTCTTCTCACGCAGTTGTTTGACTACCTGTGCAGAGATGTCAGCCATCTTTTCCTTGATTCCTTCCCTTGAGTTTTCCTGATTGCCACAATAACTCAGTTAAGCATATCAATAAATAGCCTAACTGATCTGACAGGGTTTGTGCTGAGTTCTGGGGAACCGGTGACTCCAAATTCCCTAGACCCATAAAAAATCAGCCGGTCAGAATGATTACTCTTCTTCGGAGGTTTCGACTAACTCAGGCTCTGAGATCTCATCGGACTCAGGATCTACTAAAAACTCTTCCTCAGGATAATCATCCTCAACCCCTTCATAGTCGTATTCCTCATCACCCATATCACTGTCAAGTTGACCGTGATGGCCTTCATAAATAGCATCCGCCAACTTTCCTAAGATTAGCTTGATGGCCCGGATAGCATCATCGTTGGCCGGAATATGAATATCTGCCAGATCTGGATCACAGTTTGTGTCCAGAAGCGCAATGATAGGGACTCCCAGCTTGCGGCATTCCATGACGGCATTGTATTCCCGGCGCTGATCCACCAGAATAACCGCATCAGGAACCCGACGCATGGTTTTGATTCCACCCAGATACTTCTGCAATTTTTCCAGCTCTCGCCGCAGCACAGACGCTTCTTTCTTGGGTAAGTAATCAAGCTGACCACTCTCTTCTCGGTATTCGAGCTGTTTTAGACGCTCAGCTCGGGTCTTGATGGTCGTCCAGTTGGTCAGCATCCCCCCCAGCCACCGCTGGTTAACATAGTTGGAACCACAGCGCAGGGCTTCTTGGGCGACAATTCCAGCCGCCTGACGCTTGGTTCCCACAAACAGGAATTTCTTGCCCTGTTCGGAGGAGGTTCTCAGATATTCGTAGGCCCCTTCCATCAGTTGAGCCGTCTGCAACAAGTCAATGATATGAACCCCATTGCGCTCGGTATAGATATAGGGAGACATTTTGGGATTCCATCGGCGGGTTTGATGGCCAAAGTGAACGCCCGCCTCCATCATTTCTGCGAGGTTAATAACTGCCATGATTTAATTCTCCTTGTTCGGGTTTATCCTCCACCCAGGCGTATCTATTGAGTCAGATTCCATCCGATGCCATTGGTTCAGATAGTTGGTTTGAACAGAGTTATTTGAACAACTAATAATCTGAACAACCAAAAGTTTGAATAACAATTGGCTGGATCGGAACCTACAAGACACCCGAACCCTGAGTGTGCGATTTAAGACAACTTTTCTAGTGTAACTGGTCTCAAGCTATTTTTGGTAAGTTCTAGGGATGGATTTGCTTTAAAATCACCCGCAGCCGATCATAGTCATCCTTCAACAGCAAACTCAAGGCCCGTCCCGCCTCGACTAACCAGGGGCGATCGCCCTGACGTAGTTGATAGATCTCCCGAACTGCCGCCGCCGCCAAGGAATCTACAGGAGCATTTCCCACCTGTAGTAAGGTTCTCAAGAAATCAAACTGCTCGGTAAAATAGATGATCTCCGTTGGTTCGCAGCGGTAAACACTTTGATGAATTTGCGGGGGACGGGGTGGGATATATTGATAGATCGTTCCAGGGGATCGGGTTGAGCCATTGCTGCTGCAGGGGGCGGCTTCAAATCCCACAATGGCGGCGCTAAATTCCGTCTTCAGCATGGCAAAGATTTGCGGCTGTTGTTCTCGCAATTCCTCTAGAGATAGTCCCAGGGCCCGAGCCCGATGAACAGAGTCAATGGGGCTGGTGGTCGCATGATAAACCACCCCATAAACCTGATTGCCTGATTCTTCATCCACCGCCTTGACCCAACTCCCAAAAGCAGGCATCACCGGAAACTTTAAATCTTCCGGTTCCATACACTGGGCCAAAAACTCTGACGTAGAAGTTTCGATCACCTCCGCAAAGTGATTGGGATGGCGATTGGCACTACTCAGTTGAGGAAAAGGCAGACGCATAAAAGAACTCTATTTCGCCCTACTTTGCGGCCTTACGACCGGCGATGGTTTCTGCCAGTTCGAGTTCACTCAGGCGGAACGTGACCAGTTTGTCCCAATTTCCCCCTTCAAACAGAACCCCAGCTTTACCATCACTAACCCGTTGAACCTGTCCCTGAAAGCCATAATAAGTATCGCCTTCATTCATTACTCGCACGGCTGAACCCGGTAGAATCATCAGCTTGCCTCAGCTATGGTTTACGAATCGATTTAACAATTTGATTAACAGTTCATAGTTTACTCTTCTTCTATCAGATCTTCAATATTTCCTAACAACCGCAGTAGGGTCTCAATATCACTAATTTCTCCAATAATCCGTCGGGTTGGTTTGGGCCAGACTTTAATCAGGGTCGGAGTAGCCGAAATCTGGTCAGCTTCAGCCTGGTCAGGATGCCGGAGCACATCAATCACTTTCAACGTGTAGGGGTACTGAGACAACTGTTCTAAAAGCTGATGCAGGGTTTTCAATGTGCGCTCTGCCATTGAACTATGGCCTGAGACAAACAACCGCAGCACATAACCGGGAGTCTGAATGGAGTCGTTTGAGGTGGCAAATGAATGGGCTTCCGGAGCTTGAGGTTGGGAAGACCGTTGCGCTTTTTGGCTTTGAATATCCATATTTTGAATGCAGACAACCAGGTCATGATTTTCCCAGAGCTGAGGAAATCGCTCATGGTGGGCAGAAATCACCAAGGGATGACAAACTTCCTCAACATCCCAGGTGGCTTGCCAGGTGAGACCATCCGTATCGAAAATAGCGTTGAGCAGAGATTGATATCGCAGAACGAGGGGATAAGCCTCAGCAAACTGCTGAATAATTTGAGTTTGAGGATTGAGCCAGCGATCAAATGTTGCAGTATAGCAAGGAATTAAAAAGTGAGGAACTTCAGGTAACCCCAAAATTTCTTGCAGGGCAATGCAAAGTTGCAGATGCCAATGGGCCTGCTTGCTGGGATCAATACAGTAAACTAAATCTCCTCCCGGAGTGAATAGAGCAATCCCTTTAAATAAATTTGGCAAGCTCAATGGACTGATATCCAAACATATTATTTAAGAATTCATCAAATCCGATATTTTAAATCCGACATCTCAAACCCCCCCTGAAACTTTCGCAGTAAACCCCGAACAGGGATAACTGCATCAGGCTTGATCAACTTAACGGTAGAATGGGGCACTCTGCCACTTTCATACCGCCTTAAGTTGACAACCCCTAACGATGTTAATTAGTACGATACTCACCCCAGTATTCAATTTAAGACGAGCTTAGAATTAGGGTTCTAAACTTCATACTTTTATTAGAATACTGGGACGGGTTATTAGACCCGGCCACTATTAGAATACTGGGACGGGTTATTAGACCCGGCCACGGAGCATCTGACTCATTTCATTGGAGTAAGGTGACATATCCAGGCAGGTTTCCTCAGTGATTTTACCTTCCTGGTAGAGCTGATAGAGGGATTTATTCATCGTTGTCATGCCTTCATAGGTGTCTTTGAGCATGATTTGGTTAATCTCCTCATATTGACCTTTGACGATGTATTCCTTGATGACATCGGTATTGATTAAAATATCATGGAAAGCAGCCCGCCTGCCATCCGTTGTTTTACAGAGAAGCTGAGCAATGATCGCTACCAGGGTTTCCGAAATGGAAACCTTGATCGATTGCTGCTCTTCTGCTGAGAACATGTCTAAAATTCGAGTTAAGGTTTTAATGGCGCTATTAGTATGCAGGGTTCCGGCTACCAAGTGGCCCGTTGAGGCCGCTTTAAGGGCAATTTCCATGGTTTCCTTGTCCCGAATCTCACCCACCAGCATCATGTCGGGATCTTGACGAAGTGCGCCCTTGAGTGCATTAAAGAACTTCAGAGTATGCCGTCCCACTTCCCGATGTTTGATCAGACATTTCTGACTTTTATGAACAAACTCCACCGGATCCTCAATGGTGATGATGTTATAGGTGAAGTTCTTATTCATGTAGTCAATCATGGCCGCCAGGGTCGTAGATTTTCCTGATCCGGTGGGCCCGGTAATTAGCAACAGACCTTTATGATAGTGACAAACTTTTTTGAAGACCTCAGGTAATTTCAGTTGCTCCAGGGTCAAGATCGTGGAACCAATCAGACGCAGCACCATGGAGGGGCCACTAAGGGAGTCAAAGATACTAATCCGAATCCGGACAAACCCTAAGTCAGCCGCCCCGTCAAAATCCAGATGATCCTGAAACTGCTGAATCTCATCATCGGTGAGAATTTCCCGGAGCCAGCTCATGAAGGTCGTGATATCGGTTTCAGGCCACTCCAGGGGAGAAATGTCCCCTCGAATTCGTAGTCGTGGTAACTCTCCCACTCCGACGTGAACATCAGAAGCCCCTTCATCATTGGCTCGCTTGACAATTTCCTTCAGGGTTGGATGACCCGGACTCGGACTGGGTCGCCGGGAGGTGATTGTGGCAACTGAGGGTTGACCTGTAATCTGAGAAACACCAGTCTCAGCAGCTCCAGATAGGGGAGGAGCCTTAGGGGCCGGGGGTCGAGGAATACCAGGGGCCGGGGGTCGAGGAACAGGAGGTCGAGGGGATTGGGTCATATCAAACTACCTTAAATCATTAAGGGGTGCTTCACTTTAATTCATTCTTAGTCTACCCTTGACTTCAAAAGACGACCAAACCTCGAATCAAGGCTTGTGCTTCAGAAATCTTCAGAATCAAACTCCATGATGGCAGGCTTCAGACCTAGTCATCTTGAGGATAAAACAGAACTGAGTAGAAAATTCAGGAAATTTTTCCTGACTCTCAACTCCAGTGTTCCCTAGATCATGAATAAAATAAGCTTTCCACTCTGAGAACTTTTAGTTTGAGCTGAACCAGCGAACTAAACCAGCAATTTGTCTTTTCATATTGCTGTCTTTCCACCCTGGAAAATAGCATAAGTTCCCTGAATTCGAGACAATTAGCACAGAATTTAAACAAGATTTAAAACGGAGAGCAAACATCATGAACCTAGTAGACCTGGCATTTTCTCCGGCTTTACAACAGGCGCAACTCATTCGGTCTCGGCAGATTTCCCCCCTAGAGCTAACTGAGCTGTACCTGAATCGGATTGAACAGTTTAATCCCAGGCTGGGGAGCTATTTCACTGTGATGACGGATAGGGCGATCGCCCAGGCTCAAACCCAAACCGAACAATTAGGGCAAATTCAAGACCCTACAGAATTGCCACCCTTTTTCGGCGTGCCGATTTCCATTAAGGATTTAAACCCTGTGATGGGAGTCCGTTGTACCTATGGTTCCAGAGCTTTAATGCAGCAGGAAGCCACCGACGATGATGGAGTTGTCAGTCGGATTCGTCAGGGGGGATTCGTGTTGCTGGGAAAAACCGCCACCTCAGAAATCGGCTCAATGCCCTATACCGAACCAGAAGGTTTTCCCCCGGCTCGTAATCCCTGGAATCTAGACTATACCCCCGGGGGCTCTAGTGGTGGGGCGGCGGCGGCGGCGGCTGCTGGACTCTGTGCCCTGTCCCAGGGTTCGGATGGGGGTGGTTCAGTTCGAGGGCCAGCTTTTTGTTGTGGAGTGGTCGGGATCAAACCAGCTCGAGGCCGGGTTTCCCATGCCCCTACAGGAGACTATCAAAGTGGGATTTCTACCAATGGCCCCCTGGCTCGCAATGTGGCTGATGCCGCCGCGTTGCTCGATGTCATGGCGGGGTATACCCCAGGAGATCCCTATTGGCTCCCGGCCCCAGAAATTTCTTTCCGGGAGGCCACCCAGCTTAAACTGGCACCCCTCAAAATTGCCATGGCCACCCAGGTCGCTCCTGTCGGTCAGGCTGCCCCTGAATGTGTTCAGGCGGTGGAACAAACGGCTCACCATTGGCTGATATGGGCCATCACCTGGAGTCAGCCTGTCCTGATTTTGCGGATCTGGTTGACCCGTTTATGACCATCTGGCGGGCCGGGGTAGGAGCAACGGGCATTCCCAGGGATTTTCTGACCCCGATGAATCGCTGGCTACTAGACCAAACCGGGTCAGCCGGGGATTATCTCCGGGCGGTTTCTCAAATGCAGCGGATTGCGCGACGGATTGTTCAATTTTTTGACCGTTACGATGTTTTATTAGTGCCGACTTATATGCACTCACCCATCCGGATTGGCGAATATGTTGATCTGTCCCCGGAGAAAACGCTGGAGCGAATCATTCAATGGATTGCTCCCTGCCCCCCGTTTAATGCCAGTGGCCAACCTGCGATCGCCCTTCCTACTGGATTTAACCCCGAGGGTTTGCCGGTTGGAGTTCAGCTCGTGGGGCGACCGGCAGCAGAAACCACCTTGATTGCTCTGGCTGCTGAGTTGGAAGCCCGAATTGGTATAAACTTCATGGATTGTCGTCCGTCCCTGTTTAGTGAGGCTTGAATTGTGAAATTTCCCTTTCTGCGTCACGCCAAGTCAGACAAGAGTAATGGTTCAAGCCCTGCGGTGAACTCGATTCAACCGTCAGGGTTTGGAGCCTTTGGGGGAGTTTATACTCCGTCCATTCTGACGATTTTGGGGGTGATCATGTACTTGCGATTTGGCTGGGTTTTAGGGCAGGTGGGCCTGACCCAGACCTTGATCATTGTTACCCTGTCCAACAGCATTACCTTTCTCACGTCCCTATCGATTTGTGCGATCGCCACAGCCCAGGTGGTACGGGCGGGGGGAGCTTATTACATGATTAGTCGTTCCTTGGGAATTGAATCCGGGGGAGCCGTGGGAATTCCTTTGTATTTCGCCCAGGCAATCTCCGTTGCCCTGTATACGATTGGGTTTGCCGAGAGCTTGACCCTGACCTTTCCTCAACTGAACGTCAAAATTGTCGCCCTGGTGACCACAGTCCTGGTGGCGATCATTGCCATGACCTCCGCAGATCTGGCGATTAAGGCTCAGTATTTTATTATGGCAGCGATCGCCCTATCCCTCTTTTCCCTGTTGTTCGGCCATCCAATTGAGGCCACACCCCTGGATCTGGAGACCGCTAGCAATATTCCCAAAGTCGGCTTCTGGACAGTGTTTGCTGTGTTCTTTCCAGCGGTTACTGGGATTATGGCTGGGGTGAATATGTCGGGGGATCTGCGGGATCCAGTCAAATCCATTCCAACCGGAACCCTAGCGGCGGTGATTACGGGGTATGTGATTTATATGATCATTCCGATTATCTTGATCTTCCAGGCTGAGAATGCCTCCCTACTGGCTGATCCTTTGGTGATGCAACGGATTGCCCTATGGGGGCCAGCTATTTTATTGGGGGTTTGGGGAGCTACCTTGTCTAGTGCCCTGGGAAGTATTTTGGGCGCGCCCCGAATTCTTCAGGCCCTGGCTCGGGATGGAATTTTACCCCCAGGCTTGAAATTTCTAGGGACAGGCAATGGGGAAACCGATGAACCCCGAATCGCCACTGGGGCAACCCTGGGATTTGTCTTGATTGCTGTTGCGGTGGGGGACTTGAATGTCATTGCCCCAATATTGAGCATGTTTTTTCTGACGACCTATCTGGTCTTGAACCTGGCAGCAGGAATTGAGGGGTTTTTGCGAAGTCCTTCATTTCGGCCCACCTTTCGGGTGCATTGGTTCTGGTCGTTCCTGGGGGTTGTGGGATGCCTGGGGGTGATGTTCCTGATTGATGCTGTAGCCACGGTGATGGCGGCGGTGATCGTCTTTGGGGTTTATATCTGGCTGGAGCGGCGGGAACTTGAAAGTGCCTGGGGAGATGCGCGGCAGGGGATCTGGATGGCCTTAGTGCGGGCGGGGATTTTGCAAATTAGCTATACCCCCGATGCTAAAAATTGGCGACCCCATATTCTGGTCTTTTCTGGGGCCCCACCAAGCGCTGGCATTTAGTGGAGTTGGCTGCCGCCTTTACCCACAACCGCAGCTTTTTTACAGTTTGTACGGTGTTGCCTTCGGGATCTCGAGATCCTGGTCAGTGTGTGGAGATGGAGGCCACCCTGCGGGAGTATCTGGAGAAACGCGGCATTCAGGGATTTGTTCGGGTGATTACAGCAGCAGAACCGTTTATCGGGGCTGAAAAACTCTCAGAGTCCTATGGCATCGGCCCCCTGGTTCCCAATACTATCTTGCTGGGGGACAGCAAAACGGAGGACATCCGGCAAATGTCCTATTGTCAGATGATTGAGAAATTTCACCAGCAGGGCCGCAGTGTCGTGATCTTTCGAGATTCAGGGCAGACAAACTTTGGCCGCTATCGCAAGCGGATCGATATCTGGTGGGGGGGATTAAACGCCAATGGGGGATTGATGTTAATTCTGGCCTATCTACTACGAACCAGTTTGGAATGGCGTGGGGCGGAGATTTTCTTGAAGTTGGTGGTTCCAGATGAGGCCGCTGCCCAAGCCGCTCGTCTGAACCTGAACCAGTTGGTTGAGGAGCTACGAATTGGCGCTAAACCCCAGGTGATTATTGCCTATGACCGATCATTTCCTGAGATTTTGGGTCAATCTTCCCGAAATGCTGATCTGGTGTTTCTAGGCATGGCCCAACCGGAACAGATGCCGGATTATGAGAGTTACTATGAAGGGTTACAAGACCTGACAGAGGGACTGCCAACTACTCTGTTTGTACTGGCGGCTCCCAATTTTGCCTTTGCAGAAGTGCTTCAAGATAGCGCCTCAAAAACCGAACGGACAAAAGCTGGTCGGGACAGTAGCAAAGGGGAACCAGCATAAAGCGCCATGAGCAACCTAAGGGGCAATAAAGTGCGCCCAAACGTTTCCATCTGGCCCCGCTACTTGGTTCAGATAGCTATAGGAATACAATCGTCGGCGGCCATAGGTACTGGTATAAGCTGTATAGGCATCTCCCCAAGGATCGTTAGCAATGTATCCCCGGTTGTCATAGCCGATCAACACCACAATATGGCCAGAGGGCACAATAAAATCCCCTGGCAACACCACGGGACGACGATTAATTAATTCTTCCTTGATCTCATACCAGCGGCGGGTAGTGCTGAAGCTGGTTTTGAATCCATAGGCTTTGATCAAGGCCGTGAGGACATTGTGCTCGGTGTAGGAGCCCTGTCCAGCGTAGTTGAGAGTCCATTGCAGCAGTTCATCCTCCAATTGACCGCCATATCGGGGTCTGACTCCGTAGTAGGCCATGACCATGGCAATCGAAGTGACGTTGCAGGTGGCCCAGGAATAACGGGGGTTATCCCGTTGGGAAAAGTAGGGAACATTCAGCTCCAGTTGAGGCGGAATCGGTTGGAGGGTTTGGCTGCCAGAACGCAATTGCACGTGACCAGGAAATACATAGCCCGTATTACCAAAGTTGGGTAGTTCCTCTGTCAGAGCAACCTTCAAATGGTTGGCCTCAACCACATAACTATTAACCCCATATACTCGTCCTAGAGGCAACGTTGTTTTATCCGAGGCGCTCAGTTGACTGGCATTAATCGGTTGCTTTTTAAATACAGTGATGGCCAGAATTGTCATGGTCAGGGCGTTGGGATTGAACAGAACCTCTTGACCCTGACGAACAATTTGTACATGTTGCCAGTAGAGATAGCCGACATTGCCAAATCCTGGAACTGACTCTCCCAATGTCACCCGAAAGTGGCCTTCGGTGCTGGCATAGCCTTGAATTGGAAACGTTTGACCGAGCAACAAGGGAGTATATTGATTGGCTTCCAGACTAGCCGTATCAACAGGTTGGGCCTTGAGAAAGGTAGTTTTTATGACTAGTAATTGAGCCTTAGCCTCTGTATCAGGAACGGACTCAATCCCAAATTTTAATTCCTCTTTCCCTTTTTTCAAACTGACATGACCGGGGAAAAAATAGCCAAAGTTCCCCACCGGGGAAATTGCATTTTTCAAGAGAATCTTTAAGTGACCATCCAGAAGACCATATTTATCGACGGCAAAGGTTTGGCCCTTAGACACAGTGATTTTTTGTTCGGCTTTGAGGCTGTTAGAGTCCAGGGGGGCCACCTTGAATAGGGTATCTTTGAGCACAGTTAAGATGAGGGATTCGCCCACTGTTAACGGTTCTGGACTGACGGTCAGGTTGATCACCTGGGTTCCTACCAATTTTTCCTGGGAGTTCAGGGCCCGTAATCGCAACCAACGGTAGCCCGGTTCCTGGAGTCCTCTCGGTAAGATAACCTCCCAGAGCCCCGCAGAGCGGTTGAGTACCACGTTGAGAGGATAGCGATCCTCCGCTTTAAGGGTGATGGTTGTGACAACTCGGGGATCAAACGTGCCTCGCAAGGTTAGGGGTTTATTGACTAAAACTTCCGACGGGCCGTTGTAAGTAATTGGTTGGGTGTCTGGTGAAGTGGGAACTCCTGCCCGGGTCAGCCGCACAAAGTCAGGATAGACATAGCCCGTATTGCCAAATCCAGGGAAATTCTCCGTCAGGGCCACCTTGATATGCTCATCCTCAAAGGCATAGCTTTGCACCCCATAAATCATCCCTGGAGAAAGACTGACCTTGTCCCGATCCGGAAGATAGGCAGAATCGTCGGTTCGCTTCTTCAAGAAGGTGGAATTGAGCACCACTAAATTCAGGGCATTGGTATCGTAGGGGATTTCTTTGCCCTGTTCAAAAATTCGGGCGTGATGGCGATAGACGAAACCGGAATAGCCAATTCCCGGAACTTCCTCCCGACTAGAAATCCTGAAGTGATTTTCCACGCTGGCATAGCCCAGAATCGTGAAGGTTCGCCCCTGAGGCACCTCAACGAATTGATTGGGGGCAAGCAGGGCAGAGCTTTCAGCCTTGAGTTTGAACAGGGTATCCGTGGTAATCCAGAGCAATTGGGTTCCGGCAGGGGTTGTCGGCAAGTCCTCCTGTTCAAACCACAACATCTCTGAGTCTTTGGCAACGGTGATGTGGTCAAGGTAGAAATAACCTACTTCTCCCACATTAGGGAGTTGCTGGCTCAGATCTACCTGCAGATGATTGCCCACAACTTTGTAGCTATCAATCCCTAGAAATTCCCCAGTTCGAATCAGTTGTTTTTCGGTAGCGCTAAGTTTAGCAGAGTCTACAGGAGATTTCTTAAACCAGGTATCCTGTAAAGTGATCAGACTGAACCGCGCTCCCAGGTTAATGCCAGCTTGAGCAACCGTTATTTCAAACCGGTCATCTTTGATAATCTGACCCTGAGAACTTTTTCCCTGGAGCCGAAACCACCGTTTTCCGGCGAGATTAAAGCCTTTGTTCAGGCTGACGTACCAGACTTTGGTCTTGGGATTGAGAGTCACTTCCAGCGGATATTTGTCCTCTGCGATCACAGCGACAGCCTTTACCTTTTGCGGATCATAGGATCCCGTCAAAACGATGGGCTGGTTGACAACAACGGTTTTAGGGGCAAGAAAAGTGAGCATTTTTCAGTCCAAGGGATGATGATCAGCAACTGAGAATCACACTGGTAAGCATAGCTTAGAACGCGATCAAAGAAGCCGTCCCCTATTTAGGGACGGCCAACAATTTAGAGTTGGATTGAAACTCAGGGGACAGGTTCTCAGGGGAGCTACCTGCTGTTAGAGGTTATAACCGGGCTTGTAGAAGCCGACCACAAATTCTGCTTGAACCGGGTTATTAGCCCATCTTAGCCAGGATATCCTGGGCATGAGTTGCCGTGTTGACACTCTCATCGACCTGATCAATTATCCCTTCAGCATTAATGATGTAAGTGACACGCTTGGAGTAACCGCCGCCTTCAACGTCATAGGCTTTGGTGATCGCCCCATCGGTATCTGCTAAAAGCTGAAAGGGGAGACCGTACTTTTCCTGGAACATTTTGTGGGAAGCTTCATCGTCCATGCTGACCCCCAATACGACCATGTCTTTACCGGTATAGTCCTCATAGCTATCCCGAAAACTCTGGGCCTCTTTGGTGCAACCCGGAGTATCATCCTTAGGATAGAAGTATAAAACCACTGTTTTGCCCTTAAAATCTACAAGGGAAACAACTTTCCCGTCAGCATCTTTTGCTGTGAACTCAGGGGCCTTGGTGCCAGCAGATAGTGCCATGCCGTTATCCTCCTTAGATGTGTTGAGCTTGAAGCTTTATGAAGTTATTTTAAGGGATTTTGGTTCAGGGATAACAGAATTGCTTATACAAGAGCTTAATTAAATTAGGGGTGGGTAAGTTCCAGATCTCCAGAGACCAAATGAACTTAGGGGCCAGGGAGTATTGAGCTGTTTAGTATCTGATGGATTTTTGCTTCTAAAACTGCGATACGTTCTTCCTGCGAGACCACTTTTTGCTCTAGCTGCTGAACGCGTTGTTCTAATGACTTTGAACTGTGGCTCACACCGTTAAAAGCATTGATAATCCCTTCCCAGCTTCGCTTAGACAGCTTGATTCCATGAACTTCTCTTAGATGACGATAAGCAGTATTTAGATCGGTAAACTGAGCCTTGAGAGATGCTTTAGTCCAGCGGGTTTCTCCAGTATTCAATAAGTTTGAACTCAAGATTACTGGAGAAGGCTGTAAAGCTGGCTGAGCAACAGGAGGTTCCAAAAAGGCTTCCCCAGTCTCAGCTTTTGCATAAGCATAGCCCGCTCGAAGTCCCGCTTCCGCAGCATCAAATGTATGGCCCACGAGTTCCTGACCCAGTTCCTCCATTTTGTTGATTCCTTGTTTGACCTGTTGGAGTTGCTGGGTTACAGCATTGAGAGATTGAGTTAGTTTTCCCATTTCATTTCTTAAGCTCAACCAAAACTTTTAGTAGGGGGTCTGAGTTAATCATTTATCCAGAAGCCTACGATTTGTATTAGCAGGATCCTCTTTAGTCCATTCTTCTCCCGGATCTTCAGAAGGAAGGGACGGCTTTTGAATAAGTTCTTGAATATCCGTATTAAGAAGTCTCTGAGCTGCCTTCATGATCAGGATAAAACGACGACCTATTGATAATAAGCCTGTAGATGTATTGGCTTCTTCATAAGCCCCTTCGAATTGTTTGATTAGCTGATTAGTGGCTGTGATTTTATCTGTTAAATTATCAATCTCTTGATTTAGATGATTTCCCCAACTCTGCAACTCTCTTTGGGCTTCAACACTATGGGCAAGGGACTTTTGTAGCTTCTGTTTCTCAACTTCAACAGTTTTTAGAGTGAAGTGAACCTGTTGTAGATTTCGGCATGAATCCACTAGCTTTTCCTTGACCTCACTCTGTCGCCGAACTAGTTGGCCTCGACTCACTGATAGGCTCCGGTAAGACTCTCGCAATTCCTGATATTGCTGTTCTAGATCCTCACGGCTCAACTTCTGAGTATGCTTGGGAAATTCGGTAACGCTTCTGTATTCTTTGAAGCTTGAGCTTTTTTGAGTAGATTGTTGCACTGGAAATTTATCCTGAAGGAGGAATTGGCCTTGATCCGGTTACACTCATGATAGCAACTTTTGATAGATCTATCTGAGTCCTAATGTTAAAAAATTTTAGAAAATCTCAGACTGATTATTGATATCGACTAACAATAAGTAGGTGGTTGTCATTAATTATTAAATGGAAGAGAATCTGGGGCTAAGCCCCAAGAACTGGGCAGTGCCCCCTTCACCCCCCATCAATCTTCTAATTAATTGCGTTGAGCTACTGATTAGTAAACTATCTATACTCAAATTATAAGCGATCAAATCTAAATTTCAAACTAACCCTACATTGCAATAATAGCGTAGAGATTTTAACCCTGATTTTGGGCCTGATTCGCCGATATGGTTTCAGGATCGATCAGCCCAGTTCCGGGGGTCTGGCGTTTGACTTTCAGGGTGACATTCATGCCTTCATTGGATTGTTCTAGTACCAGCATTGGGGTTGGTTTTGCCTTTTGATCCCAGCGAATACTGGCCAACCGTCCCTGGATGGTGGGTTGCCAGATATCATGATCTTCGGAGGGACTCAGATAGGTTTCTAGGCAATCGATAATCTGATCAATCGTTTTGGAGGTGGTCTGGGTGGGGAGCTTCATTAACCGAATTTGAATCCGAAACAACACTCGTTTCTTGGTGACCATGCCCTCTCCAGTTTCGTACACCACATCAAATGTAGAGTCTACCTGACGCGCTACCCCAGCGGTGCCCCCCGTGCCCTGTTCCCCGACAGCGGCCTGTTTGGGTCGTAGGGCTTGGGCAATTTGTTGCTTGACCTTCATCTTGATTTGCACTAGAATCGCATAGTGAAATACATCCTCTGCCATCCGCATTCTGAGATAATCCAGGTTGAATTCCCGGGAATGGATCAGGTCAGGGTTCTTCTCCATTTTGGAAATGGTGGAGAGGGCCAGTTTGTATTTCTTCTGAAGTTCGCGATTTCTAAAGATTTCTTTATTCAGCTCTTTTTTGAGTCTCTGGGCTTGGGCATTCAGCAAAAATGAAGCGAGCAAAAGCAGCAACAACAGTAACCCGGAAGCTCCCATCCAAATAGTCTCCGGGGGAAGTGATTTGGGTAATAAACCTGAAGTTGGACTGGAGGGGGCTTGGGCAAGTTGGGATTCTGTCAAAGATGGGAAAGCAACCATAAACCTGAGTTTAAAAAAACAGCAAATTTCATCGGGCTTGACCTGGATTGATCCAGGGATGATCTCAGCTTTACCTTTAGTTTCATCTGAGTCTTGTAGCTGAGGCTCAACGTCGGGGTGTTCTACCTGGCCCTAGCCCATAGGGTGAAAATCATGGACTTAACCCCAATCAGGTTGATCTGAAGCCCGCACTATGATGTTCATCTATCTATCTTTCAAGCGTTATACAGTTCAGGGGCAAGTGGACAGAACCCAATAATATTTGCCCCTGGGAATCTAATATCTCCAACTAGGTCAATTTTAACTTTGCCTACAGTTTAGTTTAATCCGAATTAATGTAATTCCATAATCTAAAAAAATATTATCGAAATCTTCTCCCAGGCCATTCTAACACTCAGTTTTAACGCTCAATCTCAAGGCCCCATCCAAACCCTGACCCCAGGAGCGGAGATGGATGTCCCTAGCCTCCTGCGTTACTATAGATTCACTGCTTAAAGCCAATCTGAACTGTGGCCTACGAACCTCTACATCATAAGTATCGTCCTCAAACTTTTACACAACTGGTAGGTCAAACCGCGATCGCCTCTACCTTGATCAGCGCCTTGGAGAGTGATCGGGTCGCCCCAGCCTACCTGTTTGCAGGGCCAAGGGGAACTGGGAAAACCTCTAGCGCTCGGATTATGGCCAAGTCATTGAATTGTCTGACAAGCGATCGCCCCACCCAGCAGCCCTGCGGCGAATGTGAAGTCTGTCGGGGGATTGCCAGCGGCTCCGCCCTTGATGTGATTGAGATTGACGCAGCCAGTAACACTGGAGTCGATAATATTCGCGACTTGATTGAACGGGCCCAGTTTGCCCTGTGCAATGTCGTTACAAAGTTTATGTGATTGATGAATGTCACATGCTGAGTACAGCCGCCTTCAATGCCCTCCTGAAAACCCTGGAGGAGCCCCCTCAACGGGTTGTTTTCATCCTAGCGACCACGGATCCGCAGCGGGTTTTGCCCACGATTATTTCTCGCTGCCAGCGGTTTGATTTTCGTCGGATTCCTCTAGACGCGATGGTGCAGCATCTACAAATGATTGCTCAGGCGGAGGCGATTAAGATCACCCCTGAAGCCCTGCAACTGGTGGCCCAAATTGCCCAAGGCGGTTTGCGGGATGCTGAAAGCTTGCTGGATCAGTTGAGCCTGTTCGAGGGAGAAGTAACCCTGGAAAAAGTTTGGGATCTCGTCGGGGCTGTGCCGGAACAGGACTTGCTGGAGCTCCTGCAGGCCATTAGCTCCGAAGACCTGACAGCCGTTCTGGATCAGACTCGTCAAATTTTGGATCGGGGTCGGGAACCGATTGTTCTTTTGCAAAACTTAGCCGAGTTTTATCGGGATTTACTGATTGCCAGGACAGCCCCAGGCCGGGGAGATCTGGTTAAGCTGACTTCCTCGACCTGGCAGGCCCTCTGCCAATTCTCCCAATCCTGGGACACCGAACTGATCCTTCAGAGTCAACAACACCTCCGCAGTAGTGAAGGGCAGTTGAAGCAGACTACTCAACCCCGACTCTGGTTGGAGGTGACTTTGCTGGGTTTGTTGCCCTGCGCTCTGAGGTCTGGTCAGGTTAGATCAGGTTCCGTTCAGCCCGCTTTGGCTCAGCCAATTTCAGCTCCTACCCGTTCCACTCCAACCCCTTCAGCTTTAATCAATTCAACCCCAACCCATTCGGCTTTAATCAATTCAACCCCAACCCATTCAGCCCCAACCCATTCAGCCCCATCTACCCCAGCTCAATCCCCATCGGTTCAAGCTGAGTTAACACCTGCCTCTTCGGCTTCCCCTGAAGGTTCAAGGTCGGACGCAGTTGCCTCTGTCGAGTCAATTGTAGAGTCAATCCCGGATAACCGTTCAGCAGCAACTTCCAGTCCTGACATTGCAGACATTGCAGACATTATTGAAGACTATAACCTGGAGGACATCTGGCAACAGATTCTCACCTATGTTCCCAGTTCATTGCAGGTGATTTTGCGATCCCATGGTCGATTGGCAAAATTTGATGGCCATGTGGCTAATATTGATATTGATGACCTGCAAAGGATTCGGATGATTCGAGCCAATAAAGTTGAGGAAGCCTTTCAGCGGGCCCTGAACCATCCCGTCAAGGTATTGCTGGATATTCCGGATCCAAAATCAGCCGCAAAAGCTTTTCCCTCGAGGGTTCAGGACAGTGCATCCGGACAATTTATCACCCCGCGATCCATTGCTGTTCCTGAGGCTGCTCCATCACCCGTAGGATCCCCTGAACAATCAGCAGCACCTCCAATCCCCGCTCCAACCCAGGCTTCTGCTGACTCCTCCAGGCTGCCACAAGCCCGATCCGTTCTGGCTCAAAAGACCAATCAAACCGCAGATGAAACTATCAATGAAACCACAGACGAAACAGCCCTCAATCATGCTGCCCTGCTCCAGGCGGATGCTGATGCCGTGACTCAGGCGGCTCAACGACTGATTGTCATGTTTGAAGGGCAGATTACACAGCCCTTGAGCAAAGTTGAGGCTCCGAACCCAATGCAGCCTGGGCCAGCGGCAGGTCAACTCTCCACCAGGGTAAGATCAGATCTGTTCACAGCCCATCCTAAGTTAGATAACAAAGACGTACCGTTCTAGCTAAAAATTTAGGTTCCAGCGAGACCTTGAACACGGCTCAGAAACCTCTATCAAATCAAATGCAAATCTTGTGGGGCAGGCAAGATGCTCGGTGAGAAACAGCCCAGACTACTCGGATGCAAATCTGAACCTGCCTGGGGTGAAACAGCCGAGACGGCTGTTTCACCTTGAGTTCATAATCCTCAGCAGCCCTGAAATTGAACCCTGGTCAGGATCTAAGCAACTCTACGGTTCTCTGGTAAACTCATAGGATATTTCTAGTGAGGGTCTGTTGGCGACGCGAGTTTCCAATGGTTCCAGGTCAACACTAATCTCAATCTCAAAAATCTCAATCTCAAAGATTGCTCTTGGCTCTCTAAAAATGCCAGGTCTTGAGGGCAGACCTGCGCCCGGATCGTGAATCCAAGATACTTATAAGCAGGTGGTTGTAGTTGATTGTTAAATGGCAGGGGGTCTGGGGCTTCGCCCCATCAATCGTCTAATTAATGGCGTCAAGCTACTGACTATCCAATAAAATATCCAATACGATTTTCTTAGAGTATCCAGTCAATCATCCAAAATCTATTCAGGATCATCCTATGAGCCAGATTCAAGAGTTACAAACCGAGTGGAATCAAATTAAAAGTCAGGTTGAAACGGTTCAAGCCCAGTACACGTTATTGCGTCGGCAGCGGGGAGGATTTCATCTGAAGCTGATGTTTCCTCAAGATAACCGACCAGAATCCTTAGCAGAATATCGCCAAACCTGTGAGCAAGAGATGAAAAAATGGCAGTTTAATCTGGAAGAACTGGATCGGGAATTGAAATCCGTGCGGCTGAAGCTCAAGAAGGTTCGGGCGCAACTGATTGTCAAGCAAACCAAGCTCTACGAACTTCAAGCCCAGCAAAAATGGCCCAAGATTTGTGAACAGGTACAAGTGGTGAATCAGTTGGCTGCCCAGCTAGAGCAAGCCCTCCAAATCCTGTGGCAGCAGGCCCATGACTTCCAACCCAGAGTTGGTTCCTGGCTACCGGAGCATCCCCAATTAGTACAATTTCCAGCCCAGGTTACCATTCCAACGGCAACGGCCCAGGACGATTGCTTTGCGATCTCCAACCAACTGGGGAATTTGCCGTAAGACCATCTGCTCTTTACTCAATATTCCTAAAGCATGACTAGTATAGAAGGGCTTTGGCCCCAAAATGTCAGCCCCAATCGCCTGGCGGTACTGGAACGGCACCTGGCAATTTGGCTGCGATCGCAAAATATCGTCTCTGACTTGGCCGTGAGAGAGTTGCAAACCCTGACCCAACAAGCCGCCGCCCAGGGATGCGATTTTCTTCCTCTGCAAAAAATCATCCAGTCCGTTGTAGAGGCTCCGACTGAGAACTTTAAAGAGTTGGGAAAGCTTGCCAGATTGAACGTAACCGCAGACTTTGAGGGAGCCAGAATGCTGGGAGTTGATCTGGCGGGACTAGATCTCAGTGGCGCTAGCTTTGCCGGGACATACTTCCGGGGAGCAAACCTGAGTGATGCGGATCTAAGTGGTGCGAATTTCAGGGCGGCTAATCTCAGCGGGGCAGATTTGAGCGGGGCACTCCTGAGTGATACAGACTTAACCGGGGCCGATCTCCACCGGGTGAGCCTGGTTCTGGCTAACCTGAGTGGCGCAAATCTGAGCCAGGCCAATCTGAAAGACGCTAACTTGAGTAACTCCAACCTGAGTCATGCCGACCTGAGCGATGCCGTATTGATCAATGCTGACCTGCACCAAGCGGGTTTGGCTTTAACAAATTTGAGTCGGGTAGACTTGACCGGGGCAAATGTTAGCCAGGCTAGATTATGGCATGATTCTGGTCTATCGCCGGAGGTCAAGCAAGATCTGATGCAGCGAGGCGCGATTTTTGAACCATAACTCGATATCTGGCTTGAATCTAGCCTGAGGAAACTCGTCTCCTGCCGGGGTAATGTCTGGTGCGCTGGAGGAGTTGGTCAATCTCAACTGGGGTCAGATCTCGCCATTGACCGGGAGCTAAACCCGTTAGGGTCAAGTCCGCGATCGCTATCCGCACCAGTCGCAAAGTCGGAAACCCGACCGCTGCTGTCATTCGTCGCACCTGGCGATTTTTACCCTCTGTCAGGATTAGCTCCAACCAACTCGTGGGAACGGTCTTGCGAAATCGAATCGGGGGATCACGGGGTGGTAAATCCGGCTCCTCCGGGAGCACTCTCACCTGAGCCAGCTGGGTTTGATAGCCTTTGATGGCTACTCCAGTTTCCAGACGTTCCAGTGCTTTAGTATCGGGAATTCGTTCCACTTGAACCCAATAGGTGCGAGGGTGATGAAATTGGGGATGACTGAGGCGATGTTGCAGTTGGGCGTGATCAGTCAGTAAGAGCAACCCTTCACTATCCTGATCCAATCGTCCCACCGGATAAACATCAGGAATTGACAGATAATCTCTCAGCGTTTGTCGTCGGGGAGCCACCCCATTCTCCTCAGAAGTCTGGTTCAGATCTGGGTCGGTGACTCGATCAGTGACTCGATCAGTGAATTGACTCAGAACGTTGTAAGGTTTGTGAAACAGGATGTATCGATGGGGCATTAGCAGTTACAGTCAATATTTCAGAATCGTTCTATCAGAGGGTTCTAGAATAGTTTCGGATTAAAGTTTTTTAGCTTTTCAGATTAAGCTTTTCAAATTGAGGTCTTGAAGTGAATTGCCAAAGTTAGATTTCTAAAGTTAAATTTCTAAAGTTAAACTTATGTCAAACTCCTCCATAAAACCTCAGATTCGTGCCGCCATTGTCCTGGGTACAAGACCCGAAGCCATCAAACTTGCCCCTGTGATTCAAGCGCTACAACACGCCCCACGATTTGCAACTCAGGTAATTCTGACGGGACAGCATCGAGAAATGGTAGAACAGGTGATGCAGTTGTTCAACATTACCGCCAGCCATGATCTGCAAATCATGCAGCCCAAACAAACCTTGACGGATATTACCTGTCGGAGTTTGCAGGGATTAGAATCCCTGTTTCAACAGCTTCAGCCCCAAGTTGTATTAGTGCAGGGAGACACCACCACGGCTTTTGCAGCGGCTTTAGCTGCATTTTACCAAAAAATTCCCATCGCCCATGTGGAAGCTGGGCTCCGCACCGATGACGTCTTGAATCCCTATCCCGAGGAAGCCAACCGTCGGTTGATCTCTCAAATCAGTCAGCTTCACTTTGCCCAACGGTACAAGCCGTCGAAAATCTGAAACTCTCAGGGGTTCTAGGGACAATTTACCACACTGGGAATACGGTGATTGATGCCCTGCTTTCCGTTGCCCAAGGGCAACCGGAGCTGAAAATTCCCGGTCTGGATTTGTCACGATATCGTCTGCTGCTCTCAACGGTTCATCGCCGGGAAAATTGGGGAGAGCCCCTGAAAAATATTGCTCAAGGGTTCTTGGAAATTCTGGATCGCTGTCGGGATACGGCCTTACTTCTGCCTTTACATCGTAATCCCACCGTACGAGAGCCATTAAAGTCCCTATTAGGTGATCATCCCCGGGTTTTCCTCACCGAACCCCTGGATTACGCTGAGTTGGTGGCGGCAATCGCTGCCGCTGATTTTCTGCTAACGGATTCGGGGGGTTTGCAGGAAGAAGCCCCCAGCCTGGGCAAACCCGTTCTGGTGCTGCGACAAACTACCGAACGGCCTGAAGCCGTCACCGCCGGAACAGCAAAATTGGTGGGAACTGAAACGGCAGATATTGTGACCGCAGCCGTTGAATTACTGAACAGCCCCGAGGCTTATCAGCGAATGGCTACTGCAATTAATCCCTTTGGGGATGGTCATGCCGCCCAGCGGATTACTGAGATTCTAGAGGGTTACTTTAGTTAACCTGAATTTTAATCCAGCAATCCCGTCTCATTCGTGAAAAAGATTAGACAGGGGTTTGGGGACTTCGTAAGAAGGGGGCATTGCCCCCTTCAGCCCCTTTTCACAAATCATTTGTGATTGCTATAAATCTGAATCAGTTAACCCTAGGAAGAAGAATTGTTAGATAGAATACTGATCCAATTCAATTAAGCTATAGTCTTAATTCTGAGTGTTGCTTTCAGTCCCAATTTGTCTTATCAAAATGCCATGCTAATCGTACAAAAATATGGGGGATCTTCAGTCGGTTCTGTAGAACGGATTCAAGCCGTTGCTCAACGGATCGTGGCAACAGCTCACCACCATCGGGTCGTAGTAGTAGTTTCCGCCATGGGTAAGACGACGGACGGATTGGTCAAGCTCGCCCGTGAAATTTCCAGCAGCCCCAATCGTCGGGAAATGGATATGCTGCTTTCCACGGGGGAACAGGTGACCATTGCTCTGATGAGCATGGCATTGCAAGAACTGGGACAACCGGCCATCTCTATGACGGGGGTTCAGGTGGGGATTGTCACCGAAGCTGAACATACCCGGGCTCGAATCCTGCAAATCCATACAGAGCGACTGGAACGCCATCTGAATGCGGGCAAAGTCGTAGTAGTGGCGGGATTTCAGGGAGTCACTGGACAAGCCGATTTAGAAATTACGACCCTGGGGCGGGGAGGCTCTGATACCTCAGCGGTGGCTCTGGCAGCTGCGTTACAGGCCGATCAATGTGAGATCTATACCGATGTCCCGGGCATCCTAACCACGGATCCACGAATTGTCCCGGATGCTCAACTAATGGTGGAGATCACCTGCGATGAAATGCTAGAACTGGCTAGCCTGGGGGCCAAAGTATTGCATCCCCGGGCGGTAGAAATCGCTCGGAACTATGGCATTCCCCTGGTGGTGCGCTCGAGTTGGAGTGATGAACCGGGGACACGGGTAGTGGCAGCTCAGCGCCAACCCCGTCCCCTGGAGGGATTAGAACTGACCCATCCAGTAGATACGGTGGAATTTGACACAAACCAGGGGGCAATTTCCCTGTTGCGGATTCCGGATCGCCCAGGAATTGCTGCCAGTTTATTTGGTGGAATTGCGGTTCAAAGCCTGAATGTAGATTTAATTATTCAGTCCATCCACGAAGGCAATATCAACGACATTACCTTTACCGTCACCCAGGACTCTTTTAAACAGGCGATCGCTGTAGCCGATGCGATTTTACCGACCCTGGCTAAGGTTGGAGAAAACAACCTCAGCCAAGCCGAAGTCAGGGGAGACGATACCCCCATTGCCAAGGTCAGTATTACGGGGGCCGGAATGATTGGTCGGCCTCGGGTGGCGGCCCAGATGTTTATTACCCTGGCGGAGGCTGGGATTAATATTCAGATGATTTCAACCTCTGAGGTCAAGGTGAGCTGTGTGATCGCCGCTGAGGATTGCGATCACGCCGTACGAGCCTTGGGTAAATCCTTTAAGGTTGAGGTGATCCCTGAACCCACTTCCCTCCAGCTCAATCCCCGCTCAAATTCCGGCGACGGAATGCTGCCGCCCGTGCGGGGAGTGGCCCTGGATCGAAACCAGGCCCGATTAGCCATTCGCCATGTTCCGGATCACCCGGGGATGGCGGCTCAGATCTTTGCCTTGCTGGCGGAGCGGAATATTAGTGTGGATATGATCATCCAGTCCCAGCGCTGTCATGCTGTGAACGGCGTGCTGACTCGTGATATTGCCTTCACGGTAGCCCAGGATGATGCCGATGAGGCTCAGGCAGTACTGGAACATGCAGCAGCTCAATGGGTCTGTGGAGAAGTGGTCGTCAATCGGGCGATCGCCAAAGTCAGTGCGGTGGGAGCCGCCATGGTCAACTCCCCCGGTGTTGCAGCGCGGATGTTTGAAGCCCTAGCCCAGCAGCAGATTAATATCTCGATGATTGCCACCTCGGAAATTAAAATCAGTTGCGTTGTGGATGAAGCCGATGGGGTTCGGGCCCTGCAAGTGATTCATCGGGCTTTTGGTCTATCCGGAAGTCGGACTATTGTTGTACCATCGGTCGCCAAAGTGTAACAGACTATTTAAACAGTATTTTATAGTATTTCTCACGCTGCTGAATTACGGGAGTTGGAGTTATTCCGGCTTTCCAATGATAACCTCAGATAATTTCTGGGAACCCTGAGAATTAAGGTACATCACACGTAACCAATTTTATTGCCAGCTACCAACTCAGGAGTTCACATTGATGAGTGTTACCTTTCTGCAATTTCAAAACTATGAAATTACTGACTGCCTTCACGCTGGGTCTAAAACCTTAGTATATCGAGCTACGCGAATTTTAGATCGTCAGCCAGTGGTGCTGAAGATGCTTTGTAATGAGCATCCGAGCTTTAAAGAATTAATTCAATTTCAGAATCAATATACCATTGTTCAAGATTTGTATTTGGCAGGAGTGGTTCATCCCATTGCTCTAGAGCCTTATCGTAATAGTTTGCTGTTGGTTATGCCAGATGATGGCTCAGTCTCCCTCAGTCACTATTTGAATACACAAAAATTAAAACCCAAGGATCATTTAGAACTGGGGCTGAACGTGGGACTTCAATTGGCTAAAACTCTGGACGATCTGCATCAGAATCGGATTATTCATAAGGATATCAAGCCTCAAAATATTATTATTCATCCGCACACTTTAGCAATTAAAGTTATTGATTTCAGTATTGCTTCTCAGTTGCCTCAAGAAACGAAGGAAATCCAAAATCCCAGTACTTTGGAAGGAACACTCACCTACATCTCTCCGGAACAAACCGGGCGGATGAACCGAGGGATTGACTACCGCTCTGACTTTTATTCCTTGGGAATTACGCTCTATGAACTCTTCACCGGACAACTTCCCTTTCAGAGCGATAACCCCCTGGAACTGGTGTATGCCCACATGGCTCAAACTCCAACACCGATTTCTAAGTTAAACCCGGAAGTGCCAGAGGCAATTATGGTCATTGTTGAGAAGCTAATGGCAAAAAACGCCGAAGCTCGCTATCAAAGCGCGGTAGGGCTAAAAGCAGATTTTGCTGACTGTCTAAACCAGTGGCAGAAAACTGGAACGATTCAGCATTTCACTCCTGGCAAACTAGATGAGATAGCCCAGTTCAATATTCCTCAGAAACTCTATGGACGGGAAACCCAGGTAAAGCTTCTACAGGATGCCTTTGAACGGATTAGTCAAGGGAGCTTCGAATTGGTTCTGATTGGGGGCTATTCCGGTGTGGGGAAAACAGCTTTAGTGAATGAGATTTTACAGCAGTTGACCCGAAGCAAAGGCTATTTCAGCTCAGGTAAATTTGACCAGTTTCAACGCAATGTACCAATGAGTGTGCCAATTAAGGCATTTCAAAGGTTAGTCCGGGAGTTGCTTACAGAAAATCAAGAACGACTGGACTACTGGCGAGATCGATTCCTCACGGCTATGAGAGCAAATGCTCAACTGATGATTGATGTGATTCCGGAACTCGAGTTAATCATCGGCAAACAACTGCTGGCTCCAGAAGTTGGGGCGACGGAAGCCGCTGTTCGCCTGGGTCAAACCTTCAATCAATTTGCTCAAGCCTTTAACAGTATTGAACATCCCCATATCTGCTTTATTGATGATATGCAGTGGGCTGATAGTACAAGCTTGCAGTCATTGCAAGCCTTTTTGACCGATCCCAAGAATGCTTATTTTCTGATGGTTAGTGCCTATCGAGACAATGAAGTTGGCCCCACACACCCATTTGTTCAGACTATAGAATCTCTGCGGCAGGCGGGAGTCAAGATTACTGACATCACTCTGGAACCCCTGCAACTGATGCATGTTGCTCAACTTGTAGCAGACACGTTGCATACAAACATTGAGGTCATTGTGCCCTTGGCTAGTTTATTGCATGAGAAAACGAATGGGAATCCCTTCTTTCTGACTCAACTCTTAAAATCCCTCTATGAAGATGGGCTAATTTGGTTTGATGTAACGGCTCGAAAGTGGCAATGGGACTTAGCTCAAATTCAACAACAGGGAGTCACAGATAATGTCGTAGAACTGATGACTGGTCGAATTGGTCAGCTCCCCAAAGCCAGTCAAAATGCACTTTCCCTAGCGGCTTATATTGGTAATCAGTTTGACTTGCAAACCTTGGCAACGTCAGCCGAGCGTTCAGTTCGTGAGATGGCTCAAGATTTATGGCCAGGAATTCGAGAAGGGTTCATCATTCCTCTGAGCGAAGCCTACAAGGCTTATCAGACAGAAGTAGAAACTCAAAATTCCATTCCGGATGCTTGTGAATGTACCTATCGATTCTTGCATGACCGGGTGCAGCAGGCGGCCTACGAACTCATTCCCGAACAACAAAAGCAAAAAACTCACTATCATATCGGTCAACTATTACTACAACAGATTCCGCCAGAAATCAGAGGAGAGCGGATTTTCGAGTTGGTCGGTCAGTTAAATTACGGAACAGCCCTCGTTTCTACGCAAGCAGAACGGGATGAGTTGGCCAGTCTCAATTTGGTCGCCGCCCAAAGAGCCAAAAATGCTGCTGCTCATCAAGCTGCTTTTGACTATGCCCAAATTGGTTTGAATTTACTGGGTGAAAATGCCTGGCAACGCTGCTATGAAATAATACTAATTCTGCACGATTTGGCGACAGAGTTAGCCTATCTTACTGGTAACCCTGAAATTGTGGAAGAATATACCTCAATTACTTTTGAGAAGGCCAACTCTCCATTAGATCAGGCAAATGCTTGCCGCATCAAAATCCTATCAAGTGTTGCTCATGGCCAGTTTACTGCAGCCATTAATACCGCTCGACAATTCTTACAAGAGTTTGGTGTGATCTGGCCTGAAACTCCAACACTCGAAGATACTCAACGCGCAGTTTCAGAAGTTGTAAAATTACTTGAAGATACTAATATTGAAGACTTAGTACATCTGCCACTGATGACTGATCAAGAAAAGATAGCAATTATTCAGATTGTCAGTAGCATTATACCAGCAGCTTATGTTTCCGGTTCTCCCCTGTTTCCAATTATTGTTTCCTTATGTACTAAGCTATCAATCCAGTATGGAAATACACCCAATTCGATAGTCAGTTATATTGGCTATAGTGTGGTTGCTTGTAATTTTTTAAAGGATGTCAATACAGGTGTAAAACTCGGTCAACTTGCCATAGATCTGGTTGCAAAGTTAGAAGCGAAGGCAGTTGAGTCTAATGTAGTTACTGTAGCTGGATTATTCATCCTTCATCGCAAATCCCATCTTAATATCGGACTAAAGCTCTTGCAAAATAGCTATGTAACTGCACTGGAAATTGGAAATTTGGAGTTCGCCGGATATAGTGCTCACGCATTTTGCTTCAATTCTTTTTGGAGTGGCAAACCTCTTTTATCTTTAGAATCAGAAACTCGTGCGTATTGTACTGAGCTAACACGATTGAATCAGTTGAATATAGCAAATTGGTGTCGCGTTTACTGGCAGCCCATTTTGAACCTATTAGGATATGCGGAAAACCCGACTATTTTATCGGGTGAGGCAATGCGAGAATCAGAGTTTCTGCCCAAATCAACAGAAAATCATGATCTGTGGGCACTCTGTACGTTTCATTTGTATAAATTAATGTTATGTAACGTGTTAGGAGAAATTCAACTTGCTCAAGAACAAACAGCTCGAGTTAGATATTATTTAATAAATATTAATGGAACTATTGCCGAACCCGCATTCTATTTCTATGATTCTTTGACAGTTTTAGCATCTGTAAGTTCTCAATCTGAGAATACTTCTGAATTACTCCAACAGGTTGAAGAAAATCAAGCGATCCTGCAACAGCAATGGGCGAACCATGCTCCAATGAATCACCAACATAAAGTTGACTTAGTTGAAGCCGAAAAATGTCGCGTTCTAGGTCAGAAGGCTGAAGCGATTGAGCTGTATGACAAAGCAATTGTTGGAGCGAAGAAAAACGAATATCTTCAAGAAGAAGCCATCGCCAATGAGCTAGCTGCCAAATTCTACTTGAAATGGGGCAAAGAAAAAATTGCTCAAAGTTATTTGATTGAGGCTTACTATTGCTATGGTCGCTGGGGCGCAAAAGCCAAAACAGACCAGCTCGGGAAACAGTATCCTGAACTTCTTACCCCTATCTTTCAACAGAAATCAGTTAATCCAAATCCCTGCCAAACTCACACAACAACAGGGCGACATACCTCTCAAACAGTTACTTCTGGCAGCACCAGTATTTCCCACTTGCTAGACTTAACCAGTTTGATGAAAGCCTCCCAAGCTTTGTCAGGTGAGATTGAGCTAGAGAAATTAGTAACCAAACTGATGCAAGTCATTCTAGAAAATGCTGGAGCCACCCAAGGTGTATTGCTAATTAATCGAGATCAACAATTAACCGTTGAGGTCGTGGCTACCCAGTCTTCAGAATCATCTATATCTATCCGCATCATGCAGCAAACTTTATCCCTGGAAGAAAGCTCAGATATTCCACTCAAACTGGTGAATTTAGTCAAGCGTCAATTAGAACCACTAGTCATTGATGACGTTCTAAACCATGCTGAATGGACTTCAGATTCTTATCTCATTCAACAACAGCCGAAGAGCTTAATTTGCTTGCCAATTCTGAGTCATGGAAAGTTACTGGCCATTCTTTACTTAGAAAATCAATTGATGACAGGGGCTTTCACCAGCGAGCGAGTAGAGGTAATAAAACTTCTTTGTTCACAAGCTGCAATCTCTCTAGAAAATGCAGAACTCTATCAAAAATCACAAGATTATGCCCATCAACTGGAGCAGTCTTTAACCCAATTGCAGGAGACTCAGGTACAACTGGTTCAGAGTGAAAAGATGTCTGCTCTCGGAGAAATGATGTCGGGAATTACCCATGAGATTAATAACCCCCTTGGTTTTGTTTCTGGAAATATTGGTCAAGTCGAGGAGACTTTACAAGAACTGTTTGAATATCTCCAACTATACCAGCAGTACCATCCGCCCGGAGAAGAAGTCATGGCTCGGGCTGAAGAAATTGAGTTGGAATATTTGCTGGAAGATTTACCAGAAATGGTGACCTCTATGAAAGTAGGTATCAATCGGATTCGAGACATTAGCAAGTCAATGCGGATTTTCTCCCGTGCAGATCAAGAGCAAACTGTTGAATTTGAGTTGTATGAAAACATTGATAGCACTTTATTAATTCTCAGTCATCGTCTGAAAGCGAATGAAAAGCGCCCTCAGATCCAGGTGATTAAGAAATATGGCGAATTACCCAAAATTCATGGTTTCCCCGGTCAACTCAATCAGGTATTTATGAATATCCTAGCCAACACAGTTGATGTGTTTGATGAAATGAGCGAAGGGCGCTCAATAGACGAGATTAAGCAAGATCCCTATCAGATTACTCTAAAAACAGAGTTGGATGCCGAAAATCAAGTTGTCGAAGTCCGAATTCGGGATAATGGCTGTGGCATGTCTGAGGAAATCAAAGCCAAGGTATTTGAACATCTCTTTACTACTAAAGAAGTTGGCAAAGGAACAGGTTTGGGATTATCAATTGCACGTCAGATTGTAGTGGACAAACATGGAGGACAGTTAATCTGTGAATCGACTCCAGGGGTAGGAACAGAATTTATGATTCAAATTCCAGTTTGAAGTTCGGGAGTCTTCGTTCACTATTGGAGTTAGGAAGTGGATGGCGTGGTGCACACCCACTTCCTAATTGGTACCTCACAAGATTGAAAATCTCTGTAATATTAAATCCGCTTGATTACCCTAATTAAACTTAGGTCGTCAATCAGCTAAAATCCTTGCTATCTGAAGATTCTGGCCTCAATGACGTTGTTTTCACTCCAAAGGACTTGATATAACTAAGTTGGACTGAAGTTGATATCATTCAAAATTATACAGACAAGCAAATGCTCCCCGTTTACGAAAACATTCGGTTTGCTGACCGATTTGATTGGGATAATTGAGCAAAATGGGCTCTTCGGCATTGCTTGCTCGAAAGACTAACCAGACCCGATTCTGCCCACGAAATTGATTGAGTTCCTGTTGATATTGAGCCTGTTCTTCTGGGGAAACTTTACCACGATCATCGAGTTCAATCTGTCCCAAAAAATAGTCTTCATCCCCATAGCCAAACCGCTCTCCATAGTAAGCAAAATGATTTCTCCCCTTGAAATAAATATAGAGGCGATCGCCGGAAAGTTTATGCTGCTTGACATAGGCAAGAACGGGTCTGAATTCTTCTTTGAACTCTGGCTGAACAATTAACCATCCTGAACGAATCACCGGAGGAATTAGTAAAATCAATAGCAATAATCCCCCAAATACTTGAAAAAGTCGCTGAGGTTGCTTCATAGAAAAATTAATGCCTTCAGCAATTACTAAAATCACTCCGGGCACTAAGAACAAAACCAGCCGTTCTCGGAATGGATATTGATGTAGATAGCTGGCTAATAATGTTGCTCCCAAAGGAGCCATCAAAGAACAAAAAATTAAGCGATCGCGCCGAAAAAAAGCCCAACATCCAATGATAAATGCCACCATAGCCACCCCGTCTGAAATACTCAGAAATCCCAGGGGTCGATAAAAAAACCGACCAAAGGCATCCAACAACCAGATCAGATCAAAAATCGAGTCCGGATAGCGAGAACTCCAGGACTCTATCAACTGTTCGTTCCTTAGAACTAACTGAATGGTCAGCAGATATAAACTGCCAAAACTCACCAACCAGGTGAGATAAACCGGCAGACGATTGTAGAATATCAATCGCCGATTTTTGGCGGTGATTAAATAAACCAGCTCAATTCCTCCCAGGGTAAAAATTGCAGGATGGGAGAGCCAGATTGCAACAGCACCCGCCAATCCCAGGAGAATCGTTTGACTCATTTTTAAGGATTGATAGCGCCAGTTGATCAACCACAGGCTAAAAACCACCGCTACCATGACATCGCTAGAATATTGTTTGACCTCGGTGGCATAGTAAACGGTGTAGCGTAGACTAGAAAATAGGGCGATCGCCCATAGAGCAGTCAACTTTGAGCTGTAGCGCGTGGCTAACTGATAAAAACAAACTAAAGCCACCAGGCTAGACATCAAGGGAAATAATCGCAGGGCATATTCATTATTTCCTAAAACCTGAGTGGCTAACTTTTCAATCCAGAGAAATCCTGGAGGAGCCGCTTGATTATGATCTAAAGGATTGAGCAAGTCTCCATAGGAACGGCGGATAATATTCAGAGATAAACTAATCTCATCAAACCACAGGGAGCGATTGCCAAAATATTGCATTAACCGGACTAAAATTCCAAACCCCAAGAAACCAATGGTCAGGAGTTCTATCCAGTTTTCTGGCAGCTCAATCTGATGGAGTCGTGGGTTATGGGGTGGTTTTTGGGAGGGTCTATGGGGTTGGATGAGTTCTGGCATATTCGCGGGAATTTCTGGAAGTTTTACAATTTTTATTAGTTTTTAATAGCTATCTCGATGATTTTTAATCCCATAACGCTGTAGGATCTTTAGGAGTAGATTCTAGTAGATTCTAGATTAAGTACTGAATTAAATTTGTTCTTACTCGCTCTCCTAATCGGACTAAAATGATGAATCCATCGCAATTAAATCTGGTGCAGCGTCCCCGTCGCCTTCGTCGGACTGATGCCCTCAGACGCATGATACAGGAAACTCAACTGACAGCAAACGATTTGATTTATCCCCTATTTGTGATGGAAGGGGAAAATCAGAAGGTCGAAGTCTCTTCCATGCCCGGCAGTTACCGCTTTACCCTGGATTTGCTGCTCAAAGAAGTTGCCGAAGCCTATGAACTGGGAATTCCGGCGATCGCCCTATTTCCCATGGTGGCGGAGGAGAAAAAGGACAATGCTGGCACTGAAAGTTACAATCCTGAGGGATTGGTGCAGCGGGTGGTGCGAGCCATCAAGCAAGATATTCCAGAAGTCATGATCGTCACCGATGTTGCCCTTGATCCGTTTTCCAGCAAGGGGCACGACGGAATTGTCAGCGATGCCGGAGAAATTCTCAATGATGAAACCGTAGAAGTCCTGGTACAGCAGGCTGTATCCCAGGCAGAGGCTGGAACTGACATTGTAGCGCCCTCCGATATGATGGACGGTCGGATTGGGGCCATTCGGGATGGTCTGGATGAGGCGGGATTTACCCAGGTGGGGATTTTGGCCTATTCTGCTAAATATGCATCCGCTTACTATGGCCCTTTTCGAGATGCTTTGGAGTCTGCTCCCAAGTTTGGGGATAAAAAAACTTACCAAATGGATCCAGCCAATGCCCGAGAAGCCTTGAAGGAAGTAGCTCTGGATGTGGAAGAAGGGGCAGACATGGTGATGGTGAAGCCAGCTCTGGCTTATCTCGACATCATTCAATTGATCAAGTCTGTGACGGACGTTCCGGTTGCAGCTTACAACGTCAGCGGTGAATATGCCATGATCAAGGCTGCTGGACAGAAAGGCTGGATTGATGAGAAAAAAGTGATGTTAGAAACTCTGACCAGCATGAAACGGGCAGGGGCAGATGTAATTCTCACCTACTTTGCCAAGGAAGTTGCCTTGATTTTACGGTAGCTCGGGGTGGGTTTAGTCGGCAGTTCTTGTGGAGCAGGCAGCTTGCCTGTTGGAAAACAGCCGCCGACTGTTCTAACCCTTGACCAGGAATCCTTGATCTTGCGGTAGTAAATTGGGCGGGGTGAATTGGGTTAGAGAATTGGGCGGGGAGACCCCGCCCCTATGGGGATGTTTTCTGTCTCTGAAAAAGGCCATGGTTTAGAATAATAATCTATCCGGCACTGATTCTAAAATCCAAACCCCAACCTATGTCTTCCACCGCAACTCCATTGCCCCCAACCTTAGACCGTATGGTACAACGCTTTAAAAAAGCATCCTCCAACAAACTCCGCTACGAACAGTTGATCACCCTGGCCCAAAAACTGGATGAATTTCCCCCAGAGGCCAAAATTCCCCAAAACAAAGTTCCGGGCTGCGTTTCCCAGGTGTATGTGATCGCCCAATTGGATGACGCTGGAGAGGTACGGTTTGAGGGAGATTCTGATTCTCAATTGACCAAAGGATTAGTCGCGTTTTTGATTCGCGGTTTAAACGGGTTACCCCCTACCCAAATTGCCCAACTCGCCCCTGACTTTATTGAGGAAACGGGGTTACAGGGGAGCTTGACCCCCTCCCGGGCCAATGGCTTTTTTAATATTTTCAAAACCATGCAAAAAAAAGCTACAGAACTATGATCAATCAAGCTGACCTCTGGATTGAAACCCTGAAATTTAATCAACAAGGACTGATTCCGGCGATCGCCCAGGACGACCAGGATGGTACGGTATTGATGATGGCCTGGATGAACCGGGATTCCCTCCAGAAAACCTTGGACACTGGGGAAGTCCACTATTGGAGCCGTTCCCGGACTGAGCTCTGGCACAAGGGAGGAACCTCAGGCCATATCCAGAAAGTCAAAGCCCTTTACTATGACTGTGATGCCGATGCGCTGCTGGTGAAAATCGAGCAGGTGGGGGATATTGCCTGCCATACCGGGGCTAGAAGTTGTTTTTTTAACCGGGTTCCTTTGCGCCCATGAAACCGGATCCTCAAACTAAAATCATTCTGGATACCGATCCCGGTGGAGATGATGCCTTTGCCTTCCTCTGGCTGGCGAGTTTGATTCAGCAAGATTTGGCGAAACTAGTGGCTGTCACCGCTACCGATGGCAATGTCCAGGCTAGCCTGACCTTTACCAATGCCTGTAAATTATTGCAACTCACGGGGTTAGATCAGGTTGAAGTCGGTCGCGGCGTATTGAATCCTGACCAGGCCATGGCAAATGCGGCGATGATTCATGGCCATGATGGCTTGGGCAATCTGGCCCACACCCTACCCGTTCCCCATCAAAATTATCAAACGGCTCGATTTTCTGATGAAATCTTAATCGAAACCCTGACGAACTACCCGGGAGACATTACCATCGTTGCCTTGGGGCCTTTGAATAACCTGGCTGCTGCTGAAATCAAAAGCCCAGGCATTTTACAAGCCGCAAAAGAAATTGTTTTAATGGGAGGGGCGTTTAGAGTTCCGGGAAATGTTACCCCAGAAGCAGAGTTTAACATCGCCTATAATCCTGAAGCCGCTGCTCTTGTGTTTAATCAGTGTCAAAATTTAGTGATCCTGCCGCTGGATGTGACGCGATCGCTGATTTTTACCCCCGAAATGGCCAATGATATCTCTCAAAATGCTCCAGATCAGCCCATTACCCAGTTTATTCAATCCCTCTGTCAATCCATGAGTAAAGCTTCTCTAGCCCATCGAGAAACCCAGGGAATTCAGGGCTTTTTAGTTCATGATGCGGTGACTTTAGCCTATTTATTCTATCCAGAAACCTTGCAGTTTTATCGCGCTAGAACTGATGTGGAAACGGTTGGTCAATTCACCCGAGGCAGAACACTAGCTGACTTCCGCCATCAGACTAAATTACCCGCCAATGCTTGGGTGGCGGCTACGGTTGATCCGGTTAATTTATTGGCTTGTTTGATTGAAGATTTAAAATGTTTAGGAACGTTCAGTTAGTAAGATGAAAATCTTGGGGTGCAGGCAGCAGTGGCAGCATTGATCAACCAAGAAGTTCTGACACAATCACGGTCAGCTCTGGAAAGATTTTGAGGAATTCGCCCCAGAGATCGAGTAGTTTTAGTATGATTCAAATTATCAATTAATAGTGGTTCTATGCCAGCGTACCCCGGAATTTCCAGCGAAGCATTTCGCCATCCTCTGGATCGACAAGCGGAGGCTTCTCTTCGCAGCGTCCCAGGATTTGATTTGATTGCCAGTAAATTTGTGGAGTTTCTTTACGAACGCCCCCAATATGTTTATTTGATGGGGAATAGTATTCAGGTTGGAGCCCGGCAATATGCCTCTGTTGATCGTGTGTTTCAGGATTGTGTCCGGGATTTGGACATCTCTCCCGTACCCGACTTGTTTGTTGCCCAAAACCCTCAGGTTAATAGCTATTCTCTAGGAAAAGAACGGCCCTATGTGGTGATCAATACGGGACTTCTAGATTTAGTCAATGAGTCAGCACTACAAGGAATTCTTGCCCATGAGTTAGGGCATATCAAATGTGGTCATTCGATCTTAAATCAGATGGCAATTTGGGCAATGGGTGTGGCTTCCACCTTGGGGGATTTGACCTTGGGAATTGGTAGCCTGGTCAGTAGTGGCTTGATTTATGGCTTCTATGAATGGCGGCGCAAGGCAGAACTCTCGGCTGATCGGGCCGCTTTGTTAGTCACAGATGATCTCAACAGCGTCATAGGATCGATGATGCAGATGGCTGGTGTGAGTTTGAAATATGCTCAAGAGTGCAACCTGGAAGAATTTATCCAGCAGGCAGAGCGATATCAAAATCTGGATCACGATAACCTCAACCAGATCTACAAATTCTTGCTCTACAATGGAGGTCAAGGCACTATGTTAACCCATCCTTTTCCAGTGGAGAGAATTCACTACTTGAAAGAGTGGTCAGTCTCCGAACACTATGGTCAAATTCAGCGTGGGAATTATCAGCGCTCATCGGCAGCGCCCCCAGTTGAAGACGTTGAGGAATCAGTTGAAGAGGTTGAAACCCTCCGTCGCCAGATTGAAACTCTGCAACAGGAAATTGATCGCATGAAATCCAGATAATTTGGATCCGTAATGATTGAGATTGGTCACCTAATTAATAGGTCGAGTCCAGCACGATCTCGACCATTGGATCAGAGATTAAAATTGAAACTAAGATCAAAATCAAGGTCAAGATCAAAGCCAGGATTATTAATTGATTAATTCAAAGATTGGATTTGAAGATTGGATTTGAAGATTAAGTAATGGTAAGAAAACTAGTGGATATTTCTGAACATCAAGATGCGGCAGCCAAAAAAGGTAAATCAAATTTAGGGGGCTGTTTGAGTAAAGCCGCGATCGCCCTGGCTATTCTGGCAGGAACAATGGCTTTTACCAATCCTTCTGAAAAAAGCTACTTAAATTACGCCTCTAATAAACTCGCCCAGGAAGTCAAGCAGAACTGGTGTAAAGAATCTGAGTTGCCCGAATTCCTGAAAAACTTTTCTAAGTCCATTGTCAACTTTTGTAGCTCAGTGGTCACGGATCAGCGTCAAGCTATCGAAGGATACTTAGATAAAGGGACTCAGCGCCAGAACGCAGTATTGTTTAGCATTTATACCACGGACGTTTTTGATCGGCGCTACAAAACAGTGGGGGCATTTGGACATTTTTTGACCTTTTCCTCTAAAAAGCTTGATCAAGTTGATATTCAATTGCAGCCTTCCACCCAGAGCCATTTCACTCTCCCTGGAGTCTGAACGTAAATCTTAAAAAGTTGTTAAACCGTTAACCTGGAACAGCAATTTCTAATGTATGTGTTATGAATTTACTTACAGAAATTTATTGGATAGGCTTTAGTCATTAGTCAGCAACCGATTTCAGTGACAACTCTTGCAGTGACAAATAAGATGCTAAATGCAGTGCCTGTGTCAACCCTAAGGGTTATGCTAATGATTGAATACCTGTCCTGATTCATGACTGATTCAGGATGATTCTGTAGCAATTGTTAACGTCTCAAAAGGATTTAAAAAGGATTTACAGCCATGAAAATCGCCCATAATATTACTGAGCTGGTCGGTCGAACTCCCCTCGTTCAACTGAATTCCATTCCTCAATCGGAAGGATGTCTGGCTCAAATCATTGTGAAACTAGAAGGGATGAATCCAGCCGCTTCTGTGAAAGATCGGATTGGAGTGAATATGATCAATGCCGCAGAACGGGAGGGAATGATTGCCCCGGGTAAGACTATATTAGTGGAGCCGACCTCGGGCAATACTGGCATAGCCCTGGCGATGGCTGCCGCCGCCAAGGGCTATCAGCTTATTCTGACCATGCCAGAAACCATGAGTTTGGAGCGGCGAGCTATGTTAAAAGCCTACGGGGCTCAGCTAGAACTCACTCCCGGGCCCATGGGCATGAAGGGGGCGATCCAGCGGGCTCAGGAAATTGTGGATTCTACCCTCAATGCCTACATGTTGCAACAGTTCCAAAATCCAGCCAATCCAGAAATTCACCGCCAGACCACGGCCCAGGAGATCTGGGAAGACACGGAGGGACGAGTTGATATCCTGATCGCAGGGGTTGGAACCGGGGGAACGATTACCGGAATTGCGGAAGCCCTTAAACAAAAGAAACCAACTTTTCAGGCGATCGCCGTTGAACCCACGAACAGTCCAGTGATATCCGGGGGCAATCCTGGCCCCCATAAAATTCAGGGGATCGGGGCTGGATTTATTCCCGATGTTTTGAGGACTGACCTGATTGATGAAGTCGTGCGAGTTTCTGATGAAGATGCCATGCACTACGGACGGCGTTTAGCCAAGGAAGAAGGGATTCTCTCTGGGATCTCCTCCGGTGCAGCGCTATGGGCAGCCATTCAGGTTGGCCAACGGCCCAACAATCAGGGCAAATTAATTGTGATGATTCAGCCCAGTTTTGGAGAGCGCTATCTCAGCACTCCTATGTTCCAGGAAATGGATCAACGGGAACCAGCCCTGATGGCCTGATTTCCTGGTTTATCTAGTTTGCAGTCTTGAGACTCACCTCCAGGATTTGGGGGCCTAACTGTACAACTTGCCGACGTATTTTTCATAGCCGTTGTACAGAAGCGTTGGCTGTTTTTCCCAGGAAGAGCTCGAACCATTGGTGACGATGCGTTCCGTGGCTTGCGACCAGCGGGGATGGGGAACCTCAGGATTGACATTGGCTTCAAAGCCATATTCATTGGGAGCCAGGACATTCCAGAAGGTCGGGGGCTGTTGATCGAGAAACTCAATCTTGACAATCGACTTTGCCCCTTTGAATCCATATTTCCAGGGGATAACAGCGCGAAGAGGGGCTCCATTTTGTTTGGGTAGGGTTTTGCCATAGAGTCCAACGGCGAAGAAAGCCAGATCATTGGCCATCTCTTCAATTCTCAAGCCTTCGGTGTAGGGCCAGGGATAGTTCAAGGCCCAAAATCCAGGGCCTTTGGTGATTTTTGGGTCATAGAATGAGGTGAACCGGACAAATTTTGCTTGATCCTTAGGCTCCACATCTTTCATCAGTGATGCCATGGGAAACCCCACCCAGGGCACAACCATGGCCCAGGCTTCGACGCAGCGGAATCGATATACCCGCTCTTCCAGGGGAAATTTTTGCATCAAGGCATCAATATCATAGGTCTGGGGATTGTTCACTAACCCGGTGACCTCGACGCTCCAGTTCTCGGTTGGTAGGGCTTGGGCCGCTTCCCAGATTGACTTGGTTCCACCAAATTCGTAAAAATTGTTGTATCGAGTGGCAAAATCTTCAGAAGTCACTGCCCGACCAACATCCTTGAACTTTGGATTTTGAGTCAGGTTAGGAAATTCAGCCAGATTGCTGGTAATGGTTTGGACTTCTGCTTCGGATCGGTTACAAGCGGTCAGGGAGACGGCTGCCATCCCTAGGCCAGCGCTGATGAGATTTTTCATAAACTGGCGCCGATTCATGAAGGCCAACTCAGGGGTCACCATCCTTTCGGGTAGTTCCCAGGATTTAGGAATACGAATTAAAGGCATAAAAGTTTTTCAAGCTGAGTTGTTTGAGCTAAGTCTATAAGCGGGTCTAAAATAAGCTCAAGTTCATTGTAAATGTTTATGAATCGGGATGGTTGGGCGGTTAGTTATTCCTGCACCCACCAGTTGAAGGTGGCACCCTGTGTCCAGGAACCCGAACAGTGAGTACACTTTTACGAGTCAGTGGGTGGTTGTAATCAATTGTTAAATGGAAGGGGTAGGGCCCCCTTCAGCTCCAAATCAATCTCTTACTACTTCTTCTAATTAATTGCGTCAACTACTTAATTTAATAGAACTTTCAGGAGCAAAACGATTTGGAAAGTTTGCTTAACGTCGCGATTGGCTTGCTATTTATCTACTCGCTCCTCAGCTTGCTGGTTTCTGAGTTAGAAGAACTCCTATCAACCTATTTCTGGGATGGCAGGGCCAGAAATCTATTCGAGTCAATTCAAACCCTGTTGGGGGAGTCGATGACTCAGCTCCTTTATCAGCATCCTCTGATCAAGTCTTTGAAGGATTATAAGCAACAGGTTAACCATCGATTTATTGGCCCATCCTATATCCCTGATGATGTCTTTGCCATGGCTTTGATTCGGGTGATTTTAGCCCAGACCCAACTAAACCTCACCCCAGAACCGGCTGAACCACTGCTGAACCACTCCCCGGAAAGCCAACTGGATTACAGCCGTTTGACGGCAGCTTTGAATAGTCAGTCCCTACAAACGGTTCTTATCCGGATCGAATTGAATTGTTTAAGGTGCTGGGGTTACAGGCTACCCTACAAACCAATCTAGAAACCTCCTATCTACAAGCCCTACAACGGGAACTGACCATCTGGTTTACCCAGGCCATGGAACGGGCTTCAGGGGTATACAAGCGACGGGTGCGATCGCACACTTTACTAATTGGATTGATCCTGGCGATTGTCCTAAACGCCGATACCCTGAATATGGCCAATCGGCTGGCGGAGGAACCGTTGCTTCAAGAGCGACTCCTGCAAACCTTTGAGCAATCCAGCCTGATCTATCCACCGGAAAACCTCACTCCTTCCGGGAATCAACTGGATGTCTTTGCCCTATTGGCGGAGGTTTCAATGTTACCCGTCGGCTGGTCGGCTGAGAATTTGATCGGGCAGTTTGGTCAAGCCCTTGAGCCTCGGACAGATGTTCTCAAGGTCTTGCGGGTTTTACTGGGGTGGAGCTTAACGGCGATCGCCACGTCCATGGGATCGTCCTTCTGGTTTGATCTTTTAAATCAAGTTGTCAACGTTCGCAACACGGGGAAGAAACCCCCCGGAATTCAGGGAGATAAAAGTGTATGACATCTATACAAGGTTTATCTGAGACTTATATAGAATTTATTTGACCGGATTAATTTTGCCTCTTAAGAATGAGTTACAATGCCTAGAGCCACGATAGACTAACCGGGGGAAGTCTGCTGGCAGACGATAAAGGGGCTAGAGTAGAACCGCAAGGGAGAAATGATTTGGTAGTCATACCCAAAGATTTAAGTACTGAAACCAAATTTCAGAATGGTCAATACGGATTGAGGAGCCTGCTCTATCGCAATGAATTTGAGCTAGTCTTTCTAGGAGTTGACCTATTTAAAGGATGTCCTATTCTGATCAAGACCCTGAATCCTCAGCTTCGTCATCGACCAGATTTTAGCCATTTGCATCTACACTTCAAAACGATTGCCCAGCATCTCTATCATTGTCAATGCCCTAGCCTGATTCGAGTCCTGAGGGTATTTGAAGAGCGTGGCTTGCCCTTTATGGTGATAGCGGACAGTACCGGGAAGACTCTGGCAACTATTCTGCAAAGCCAGTCTCCCTACTCCATTCCCCAAGCGACCCAGGTGATTCGTCAGGTGGCTTTGGCCCTGAGTGTGGCCCATCATCGAGGAGTTTTGCACTGTAACTTGGATCCATCTGTGATTTTGCAATGTTCAGGAACCCAACAAGTTATCCTGTCAGGGTTTGGGCTGACAAGTGAGTTGACCCAGGCTCAAGCCTCGTCCCCAATCCGGAGTCGGAGCTTAACCGGGGGTTATGCAGCCATTGAACAATATTTACCCCATGAACCCTTGAGTCCCGCCACTGATATCTATGGGTTGGCGGCAGTTTTTTACAGTCTTCTGACCGGGAAGCCTCCCCTGGAGGCTCCCCTATTGTTGAGTCAGACCACTCAAACCCTTCTGGGGCAGCCCCAACGAGGTTTGCCCCATCTGCACTCTCCCCTCACCCCCACCCTTGAACGTTTGATTCTTTGGGGGTTGGAGCTAGAGCCCCAGCATCGTCCCCAAACCGTTGAGCAGTGGTTATCTTTGTTTCCCCAATCCTCCGCTCCTGTGATAGAAGCAGGATCAACCCTAGAGGCAAGTTCCAAACCCATCCAATTGCCACCCCATTCAATGATGACCCATCCAACCAATCCCCCGGCTGTCCCAGTCCATGACTCGACTGCAGATTCAACTCAACCTTCTCTGCCGGATTCCCCAGGCTCAACTTCAACGCCAAATTCAAAGCCCCACTTTCCTGGATTGCGCCCTCAGCCTGCTCTTTCCTGGAAAACGGTGTCGGGTTTGGTAGTATTTACCGCCCTGTTTTCTGGATGGCTAGGGTTTGCCTTTACCCGGTTCTACAGCCGTACCCTGGCTCCCAAAGCAATTCTATCCCGACAGTCATCTGAGGAGAGCCTGCCCACCTATGATCCCTCCAAGCCAACCTTTGAAGATCCATCGATTGTTCGCCAGCGCAATCGGCCCTTGTTTCGATTTCGGGGGGAACGGGATTTTGATCCAGGAATTCGGGAGAATGACACCTCTGAAGATCTAGAAAAAAATAAACTTAAGTCTCTAGAGACAGATGAACTGCCGCCAATTCCAGGTCAGTCTGACCCCTTAGAAGCTCCCCTGGAAGACGATTCAGACGGGGTAAATCCTGAGACCTCGGACGCTCTCGATTCCAATCGTCTCGACCCAACTCTCTCAGATCGAGACCAAACCGAATTTAACACTGAATTTGACCCGAAAACCCCTATTCCCCCCGGGGAGACCCGGCAGCGATTCAATCGAGGAACTCGGCCTGCTCGGGATTTTTACTGGCAGGAGGAACCATCAAAGCTTGACGATTCGAACCTAGAGGATCTGCCCCCGATACCCCAGAATGGGATGAGACAATCCAATTCGCCATCAGGAACTGAGACAAATTTACAACAATCAATTCCCTTTGAGGTTAACCCCTCTGACCCCAATCCTGATGAGTTGCCGCCGATTCCTCTACCTGACCCGTCCGGATACAATCCGAACCCGCCGCTGTATATTCCCTATAACCCCAGTGATCCGGCTCAGTTTGAGGCTCCTGGTCAAAGCCGGTATCCAGAAGTACAGTCCGGTTCACCCTTCGACTCCGCCTCCTAATGCAGGGGCAATTACCTCAAGCGCCATCAGCCCTCAATCCCGAAGAATAGGTAACAGATAAGTAACAAAGAGCACGAAAATCTCCTCGGAATGGGCAGGAACAGTTATAATTTGTAACGGAAGTTATCAAAAATTAGTGAGTAGAGTTTTTATGACTAAGCCAGCCGTTGATGCTTTTTTTGTGGGCCGAGCTTTAGCAGAAGGTCTCTACGAACAGCTAGAAAATGTTTTTACTAATGGCCTGAGTGAGCTGGGTAAGTTTGATGCTGAGCAGCGGGAAAATCTGCGGCAGTTCACAGAGCATGTTATTGCTCGGGCTGACCGGGAAGCTCAGGCAGTCGTCCAGAATTCTCCAGCAGCTTACTCTAGCCCTTCTAGTGTTCGTACCCAATCTGTAGATTTACAGGCGACCATTGACGAGTTGCGGGCAGAGATTGCTCAAGTTCGCTCTGAGCTGCAACGTTATCGCAACCAAGCTTGAGGGCTTGGGACTCGTTTAGGCTTTAGTGGACTGTGATCCGGTTTGATTCAATTAGATGCGATTAAGTTCAGTTCGATTAGTTTCTTTAGAGACAAGATTTTGGATACTCGAGTGGCCGCTCCTGCAGATGACTCAATCCATTCCCGACGATACGATCAGCGTGCCGTTGAGGGAATATCTATGGCTGTGACTGCTTCAGGATCAAGAAAGGCGAAGGTTTATCGCTGGAATCGGAAGAATTATTCTCGGCAGCGGCGCTCCCTGGATATTTGGGCATTTGTTTTGACCTGGCTGTCGTGGCTTTGGGTTGACAAGAAACAGTGGAGCTATCGCAAAGGTTATACCGAAGAGAACAAACTCTCCCGCCGCCGATCCCAGGCGATCTGGGTACGGGAGGGATTACTGGATCTGGGGCCAACCTTCATCAAGATTGGGCAGTTATTCTCGACTCGGGCGGATTTATTCCCGAAGGAATATGTCGAGGAACTGGCAAAACTCCAGGATAGGGTGCCAGCTTTTAGCTACGAACTCTGCGAGGAAATCATCGAGCAGGACTTTGGCAAGACGGTTTCCCAATTGTTTCGCAGCTTTGACCCGGTGCCATTGGCTGCCGCCAGTCTAGGGCAGGTTCACAAGGCAAAGCTGCATTCTGGGGCTGAAGTTGTTGTTAAGGTTCAGCGGCCTGGCCTCAAGCGATTATTTGAAGTTGACCTAGCAATTTTAAAGGGGATTGCCCGCTACTTTCAGAATCATCCGGACTGGGGCCGGGGTCGGGACTGGATGGGTATCTATGAGGAATGTTGCCGGATTCTCTGGTTAGAGATTGACTATCTGGTGGAAGGTCGCAATGCCGACACCTTCCGGCGTAATTTTCGGGAGTGTGACTGGGTGAAGGTTCCCAGAGTGTTCTGGCAGTACTCTTCTCCTCGGGTACTAACCTTAGAATACTTACCGGGCATCAAGATCAGCAACTATGAAGCCCTGGAAGCCTCTGGACTGGATCGTCGTCGCTTAGCCCATCTAGGGGCTGAGGCCTATTTGCGACAATTACTGAATGATGGTTTCTTTCATGCCGATCCCCATCCTGGGAATTTGGCAGTTAGTCCTGAAGGCCAACTGATTTTCTATGACTTTGGGATGATGGGCCAGATCACCTCAAACTTGCGGGAACGGCTGATGGATACCCTATTTGGGATTGCCCAAAAAGATGCCACCCGGGTTGTCCAATCTCTGGTGGCCATGGGGGTATTAGCGCCGACGGAGGATTTGGGGCCAGCCAGGCGATCAATCCAGTACATGCTGGATAACTTCATGGATAAGCCGTTCGAACATCAGTCTGTGGCGGCAATCAGTGATGACCTGTATGAGATTGCCTACGATCAGCCATTTCGGTTTCCAGCTACGTTTACGTTTGTGATGCGGGCGTTTTCAACCCTTGAGGGCGTAGGTAAGGGATTAGATCCTGAGTTTAACTTTATGGAGGTCGCTCAACCATTTGCGATGCAGCTTATGTCAAATGCCAATGTTCCAGAAACTGCCAATAGCTTGTTTAATGAATTGGGTCGTCAGGCCGCCCAGGTTAGCTCCAGTGCTTTGGGTCTTCCCCGACGAATTGATGATACCCTGGATCGGCTAGAACAGGGGGATCTGCGGATGCGGATTCGCGCCACGGAGACTGATCGGGCGTTACGGCGGGTCAGTACGATGCAAATGAGCACCAACTACGCTTTGCTGCTCGGAGCCTTTACCCTGTCAGCGACGCTGCTGTTGATCAGTGACAAGGTTGGGGCAGCCCTATTGATGGTAGTTTTAGCGCTCATTATGGGTTTAGCGTTCTTACGATTGCTGAGAAAGATTGATCGGATTGACCGGATGTAATCGGGTTAAGACTATCAATTCTAAATCGTTTGATTCTTAAAAGTCCCGCACTGCTGGGCCTTTTAAGAATTCTATAGGTTACTAAGGGAGCCGAGATTAATTTGAGACTAACTCAAAACCCCACGGGTTTACTCGTGGGGTTTTGAGTCGATCAGTGTGATCAAGCTTGGGAACTCAGAATTCAGAACTAACCTGCAATTTTTAATAGCTCGACATCGAAAATCAGAGTCGCATTCGGGGGAATCACGCCTCCAGCACCCCGGGCCCCATAACCCAGTTCAGCCGGAACAATCAATTTGCGCCGTCCCCCAATTTTCATCGTGGCAACCCCCTCATCCCATCCCTTGATCACCTGACCGACGCCAATTTTGAACTGGAATGGCTGGTTGCGATCGCGGGAACTATCAAATTTCTTACCGTCTTCTAAAGTACCGGTGTAATGGACGACGACCGTTTGACCGGGTTGAGGCGATGCTCCATCTCCGACTTCTAGATCAACATATTGCAAGCCAGAGTCGGTGGTGATGACGTTTTCTTGATTCATTGTGGTTTCAGCTAGTTTAGTATCAACTTGAGCAGACATTCCCTGGGCCAGGAGGGGATTACTGGGGGTTCTGACCGCTTGGGTTTGTAAAGCAGTCCCCTGGGGTGCAGGGACAGGATTGCTGTTGGCAGCTTGAGCCGTTGAGCTAGGGGTGATTAGTTGGGAGACAATCAGCATCAAGCCACAGACAATAATGATTCCTAAACTGACAAGGATTTCTCGCACAGTAAAAGCTCCTCTAGGGTAAGTCAAATAGGGTAAGTCAAAACATTTGAGCCTGAGTTGAAACTTGAATTTCATCTTCAGTTCAAGGGTTCAACTGATTTATTCAACTTATTTACTGTACACCGCGACTACCCCTATCGCCACAGACGATTTTCCAGATCGCGGATTTGCCGTTCTAGCCGATCTAAGCGTCCGCGCAATTCATCCATTTCAGCCTGACGGGGTACGCCAATATCTTGCATGACGTTCCGCATCTGCCGTTGCATGATCTCCTCAAAGTTACCCTGCTCCATCTTCAGGCGTTGGGTGATTTCATCCATAAAACGGGTGGCATCTTCGGGATTCAGGGTGCCTTCTCTGACCCATTTATCGGTCACTTCCTGTAACTTTTCGGCGGCTAGGGAGGTTGTGCCAATGCCCAACATTAACAACTGTTTGAGAAAGTTACTATTATCCATGGGTTATGGGGGTGGATTGCGTTACGAACTTTATAAAAAATTCATAGAATAGGTCTAGCCTCTATTGTGGGATATTCTGTCCAAATTGTCTCCAATTGACGGCTAAAATCTGCAATCCCAGCCCGAAATTGACTATCAAATCCCTCTAAATTCACTCTAAATTGACTATGCCCACCTGTCCTCGCTGTCAACAGCTTGTCAATCCTCAAGCGGTGAACTGCCCCCACTGCAAGTTACAACTGAAGGCGTTTGGTCATCCTGGAATCCCATTGCACCGAGCTACGGGAGAGACTTCTCTCTGTGAAACTTGCCTCTACCATCACGATGATAGCTGCAACTTTCCCCAACGCCCTTTTGCCAGGGAATGTACGTTGTATCGGGATTTCCAAGCAGTTGAGACTGAACCCCTCCGAACCCAGCAGCAATTTTTCAGGTTTCCGGCTGGATTGCCCCAGACTCTAGCCCAAACTTTGAAACAAAACCCGGTCTGGTTCATTCTGTTGGGGCTGATTGCAACTAGCGTTATCCTGTCCCTGCTTTAAAGTTTGGATAGTTTTGCCTGATTTTGTTAGGTTTGGGTGGTTTGGGTAGGTTTGGGCGGTCTTAAATGATCTTGAAGAATGATCCTGAAGAATGCTGACAGCAATTTTCAATCCCGGGAGTTACAGACTTGGGAGTGGGCGGCACGGTACCCCCCCACTATCGCACTTCAATAGAATAAGAAACGCTGTCAGGTTCTTGAAAAAACCCTTGAAAAACTGCAAAGCCTCAACAAATCTAAAACAGTCTTTAAGTCTCACTTCTGAGTTTGACCTGCAAAATAAGTCTTGAAGACAGCTTGAGCAATGGGAGCAGCGGAAACAGAACCATAGCCCCCCTCCTCAACCACGACCGCGACGGCAATCTCAACCTTGTCAGCGGGGCCGAATCCAATATACATGGAATTGTCTGGTTTACCGGGAATTTCAACGGTTCCGGTTTTGCCTCCGGTGAGGGGAATAGAGCCATCATTGAGCCGTCGCCCGGTTCCTTTTCTGACTACATCCACCAATCCCTCCCGTACCAGGGTCAGAGCTTCAGGATTAATCGAGGTCTTGATGGGTTTGGTCAGGGGAGTGTTGGTTTGAGCTGTCAATAGATGGGGTTGGACTCGCCAGCCGCCATTGGCAATGGTAGAAACCATGACAGCCAGTTCTAACGGCGTTACCAGCACCATGCCCTGACCAATAGACATAGAAACCGTATCACCGATGTACCAGGGCTCCCCGTAAAATTTTTCTTTCTCAGCGGGAGTGGGCATTTGACCATGGTTGGCCCCGTCCAGCCCCAATAGATCTAGATTAATGGCCCCGCCAATACCGAGTTCTTTACCCCAGCGGGCAATTTCCTCGGCTCCAGCCCGGGTTCCTACTTGATAGAAAAAGGTGTTGCTACTGTAGGCGATCGCATCTCGAAATCCAATTACCCCATAGCTGCCACTGTGCTCGTTAAAGGTCATGCCCCCAATGGTGATGGATGAGTAAGTTGCCAGGGAAGAACTAGGCGAAAATTTCCCCGATTCCATGCCGGCGATCGCAGTTACCGGCTTGAAGGTACTGCCGGGGGGATATCCCTGAACTGCCCGATTGAGCAGGGGATTTTCATCGCTTTGAAGTTGTTGCCACTGGGCAGATGAGAGTTGTTGGGTAAACCAGTTAGGATTGTAGGCCGGGGCACTGGCTAGGGCTAATACCTCTCCAGTCCGGGCATTGATGACCACGACTGCACCGCGACGATTTCCCAAAGCTGTTTCAGCGGTTTTCTGTAGGGTCAGATCCAGGGTCAGAGAGATAGATTCTCCCACCACAGGAGTCTGAACTCCCAATTCCTGTAGTTCCTCTCCTCGAGCATCGACCTCAATCAAACGATTTCCCCAAACGCCATCCAGTTCAGTATTGGCCAGACGTTCCGCTCCTGTTTTTCCCACCAGCATTCCCATGGGGTACTCAGGGTGAGCTTTGAGCTCATCGAGGGTGGCTTCTCCGATGTAGCCCAGAACATGGGCCGCGAGGGACTGATTGGGATACTGACGGCGAGGCTCACTCCGCACCTCGATGCCCCGCCAATTTCCGGCTTTTTCCGCCAAGGCAATAAACGCCCCAGGGTCGATATCCCGGCTAATCCGTACCGGCAGACGGGAGGTATATCCAGTGCTGTTGAGCTTTTCGAGGATTTCATCGGCGGGAAAGTTGAGAATTGGGGCCAGATCCCGGGCGATCGCTGGCCATTCTTCCGGGGTTTGTTCCCTTGGCCACAGATACACTGAACGGGAGAGCTGACTGGCGGCTAAAACCCGACCCTTGCGATCCAGGAGTTGACCCCGTTTGGCAGGAACAGGAATCAGTCGCAGCCGATTGGTTTCGGCCCATTGGCGATTGTAGTCGCCTTGAATCAACTGGAGATTTGCCAGTTGAACCCCATACAAACCAAAGCAACTTCCCAGGATCAGCAACAGTGCTGTGCCTTTGAAAGAACGCTGCCGCCGGGAAGTGTTTGCATCTGTTCCCTTTTCGGCTCCCAGTTTCCAGCGAAAATCAAATGGTGACTCTCCAAACACTGCTCCCGCTCCTATCCGTTTTTATCTGTTTTCGGTTAGATCAGCAGGAGTTCAGGATGAAATCTGGAGGGATTAGCATCGATCAAGATCACCAATCTTGGCGAAAGTCAGCAGGATTTTGCTCCCAGTTGTCGGAATTGACCGCTTGATCCGCCGTTTGATCCCCGTCTTGATAAGACTCGGTTTGGGATTGGAGCAATTGAGCTTTCGGTAACTCTGGCGTTTTCAGTTCAATGTCAATATCCTCCGATGGATTGGATGCATCTGGATTGGATGCATCCTCCCTCAGGTTCAGGGGCTCAATCACCCGCATCATGGCATCTTTGATAAACCTCCGGACAAATTCATCTTGGCGGTTGAGTTGAAATTGTTGCTGTACCACCTCCGTCATCCCCCCATCCCCCCAATCTTGATCCTGGCGGAAATACTCAATGAAACTTCTGCCAGCAATTCGGGTCAAATAAGCCGCACTCACGGCTTGAATCCCTTTCCCAATCACAAATGTGCCAAAGTGCAGTTGCAGACCCCGGGCCACCAATTGAATTGTCCCCTGGACAATTCCCAAACTGCCCAGGGTTTTGGCCAGGGATAGGGCCAATTCTTGACCGCGATCGCGATTTAGTTCACAGCCATAGATTTTGCCTAACTCCACCACCATTTGAGCATTCACCGCTGCCGTTGCCAGCAAATCAACCACCGGTAAAGGGGTCAGGGCGATCGCCCCCGCCCCAATCCACTGATAGCGCTCGACGATTTTTTCCGCCTGACGACGACGCTGGTCATCAATTAACTGGCGGGCTTCTGTGCCTAGCCGTTGGGATTGTAGCAGAATATTATCCGCAATCAGCTCCTCCCCTTCCTGCCGTAAAATCTGGGCGATCCGCTGGATTAGAGGAGCAATCTCCGGATCGGGTTGCAGGGTTTCCCCAGAACTCAGGTAAAGAATCTGGGGATTAGCGGTGACAGCGACCACATCCTCCGGAGCGATCACCCCATAAACTCTTCCCCGTAACCGTTCTAAAATGATCTCCCGATCCGCCTCCGGGAACAGGTCAATTTTATTAAACACCAGCAGCGATCGCTTGCCGATTTCCGCCAGGATCTTCAAGGGTTGGGATTCGGACTGTCGCAGGTCATTGTCCACCACAAATAGCAGTAAATTGGCTTCTGTTGCCAGGGATCGGGCCACCTCTCCCCGTTGGGTTCCCAGGATGCTGGCCTCCAGGATACCGGGAGTATCCGTAATCAAAATCTCTCGATCCAGTCCCGCCAGAGATAAGTAGTAAGTTTCCCCGGCGGTGGTAGTTCCCATGGGGGCGCTCACCTGCCCCACCATCCGCCCGATCAAAGCATTCACAATTGAGGTTTTGCCCGCTGATCCTGTCCCAAAGACCACCAACCGAATCCGACCTCGGGATAGGTTCGCAGCAATGTCCTGGGAACGGTCTAGCAACGCCTGTTTGGCCACATCATCCTGGATCTGGGCCACCTGCTGTTGCAGGGCTTTTAGGGATTCTACGGCGGCCTCTGCTTTGTCAGCGGGAACTTTTAAGGGAGGGCGTTGCCGGGATTTGCGACCAGACCTAAACAGGCGGGTATAGTGAAAAAAGCCATAGAGGGCGACTCCCAACAACGCCACCAACAGCAGCAATAATAAATTTGCTAGAAATGGATTTGCAGCCCAGGCAATCTGAGTGTAAAGGGCTGAAAAGGAAGTCACCAACCAGATCATCAACCCTAAAATCAGGCTGAGGCCAAAAATCGTGATGATAAGGCGGATCAAAGCCATTGCCAGTGATCTAGAGTAGGGACAGAATGCACACTCGATCTGTTTCCTATGTTAACCTTTCATCCATCTTGCCTTTTAAGTGGACGGTTGTAATTAGTGGTCGTAATCAGTGGCTGTAATCAGTGGTCGTAATTAATTGTTAAACAGCAGGGGGTCTGGGGCTTCGCCCTAGGAAGGAGCACTGCCCCTTCGCCCCCATCAATTTTCTAATTAATTGCGCCAAGCTACTTACTAGCTTGCCTTTTACTTGAGGTTCGTTGCTTCTTGCAAGCCGATGACCCCTGAACCAGACTGAGTGAACTGAATGATCTGTCAATTCCATTCTGATAAGCCTTGATCCATCTCCTGATGAATCACCAACCAATAAACCGACATGCTACTCCTGGAAATTAGTCTATTTGTCCTGGGCTGTCTTGGTCTAGGTGCATTACCCCTGACCCGCTATGTTGTTAAGCTCCTGACTCAACAGGACTTGGCTCAGTCAGGAACGGGAAATATCAGTGTCTCGGCAGCCTTTACCCATGCCGGAGTTAAGGGGGGAATCGGGGCGGTGTTGATTGAGATTGGTCGAGGGATTGTCCCAGTGTTACTGGCCCGTTACTGGTTTCCGGAAGTTCCTGTCTGTTCACTCCTGGGTTTGATCGCCTTGGTGGCGGGGCGGTATTGGATCAGCCGGGGTGGAGGCGTCACCAATGGGGCTTGGGGCATCCTGGTTTATTCTCCTCCGGTGATCATATTTACGGGTTTAACGGGCTTCATCCTCTGGCGGCTGGGTTTATGGCTGTCTCCCCGAGAAGCTGATTCGGATCGGCGACAGGCCGTCCGCTGGGCTTGTGTTAGTCTGCCATTTTGGATCTGGTTCTGGCATCAATGGCCCCAGCAATTACCGCTTTCTCCCTGGGAACTTCTGGCTGCCATGGGATTGGCGGGTTTATTGATTCTGATTAATCTTCATCAAGCAGATGACCTGGAACTCTATATGAAACAACATCGTTTGGTCACCCTTGACCAGGAATTGGACAGCAAAATCTATGGTAAGAAGGCAGCCTGTTTGAGTCAATTAAACCAGGCTGGATTTAGGATTCCGATTGGTTGGGTGTTGCCCGCCCTCGATCAAGAGGCTGCCGCCCAGGAAAATCGTGCTTTTGTCCAGATTCCCATCGCCCCATCCCATTTCCCGGTGATTGTACGCTCATCCGCCTTGGAGGAAGATGGTGAACTCAATTCCGCCGCTGGACAATATCAAACCATTGGCCCAGTGGCGACGGCGACTGATCTGGTGGGGGCGGTTCACCAATGTCGTCAATCCTATTGGAGCGATGCCGCGATCGCCTATCGTCAGCAGCGTCAGATTGCCGGAGAGGGAATAGCCGTTTTAATTCAGCCTTACCTGGAAAGTCAAATGGCTGGGGTGCTATTCAGTCGCAATCCCCTGGATGGGGCAGCTACCATAGTGATTGAAGCCTTGCCAGGGGGGGCAGAGGGGGTAGTGGGGGGAAAACAAACGCCGATTCACTTGGAAATTGATATCAGCACCGTTGAGGCTCAGACGGCCAGCCTGGATCCCTTGCAAGACTCAACGATTCCGTCAAATTTACTCGTTGAACTAGTAGAGCAAGCCCGGAGAATCGAGGCTTTTTATCACGGGATTCCCCAGGATATTGAATGGGGATGGGATGGTGAACATCTATGGATTTTTCAAGCGCGTCCGATTACCAATCTGCGGCCAATCTGGACTAGAACCATTGCGGCGGAAGTGATTCCGGGGGCAATTCGTCCCCTCACTTGGTCAATCAATCGCCCCTTAACCTGTGGGATTTGGGGACAGATTTTTACCCTGGTTTTAGGCGAGTTGGCAGCCCCCTTAGACTTCACTGAAACGGCTACCTTACTGGGTTCCCATGCCTATTTCAATGCCAGTTTGCTGGGGGAAATTTTTCGGATGATGGGGTTGCCAGAACAGGGGTTGGAGTTCCTGCTGCGGGGTCAAAAAATGGGTAAACCCCCGTTGAAAAAAGCGGTGATGGCCCTGCCGGGTTTGCTGCGGCTGGTTCGTAGAGAAATAGGTCTGGTCAAGGAGTTTGAGGGCGATCGCAGAGTATTTTCTCCCCTACACTGGAGCGACTTGAAGCCGAACATCCCCATTTAAGTTCCTTTTCCCTGGCTGAACTTTTGCACCGCTGCGAAACGATTCAGAACGTGCTCAAGCCCATTACTTACTACAATATTCTCGGGCCGATTGGATTGGCGATTCGCCGATCCATCTTCCGGGTGCCAGATTCCTGGCTACCGATGGAAACGGCCCCTGAGGTGGCATCAATGAAAGATTTGCAGGCCCTAGCCCATGAATTTCAGCAAAGTTTTGAGTCCCCAATCCTGTTCCAATCCCAGCATTAGAACAGGAATTTCAGCAGAACCACACCTTGCAAACCCGGTTTCAAACTTGGCTTTCGACTTACGGCTATCTGAGTGAGGTCGGGACAGATATTGCCGTGCCAACCTGGCAAGAACAGCCGGAAACCTTTCAAAAGATGTTGTTCAAAATGGTGAACAATCCCACCTGGGAACCTACCAAATGCGATCGCAATCAAATCAAAGGTTGGCGGCGCTGGCGGCTCCAGCAATGTGAACAACGCACAATAATCAAGGGACAGATTGGCCAGATTTATGGCAAGCTTCTAGCCCATCTCCGCTGGACATTTCTGACTATTGAAACCCAGGGTTTGAATCAGGGCCTATTGCAGCAACCTGGAGATATTTTCTTTTTGGAGTTTTCCGAGATTCAGCAATGGATTCGGGCTGCATCCTCGGATTTTTTGCCTGAGAGCTTGCTGCAAAAAATTCAGCAGCGTCGGCAAGAGTTTGAACAGGATACTCAACGTCAAATTCCCGCTGTTGTCTATGGCAATTTACTGCCGACCCTGCAACCCGATCAGCTTTCAAGTCCGGCAACCCTGCTCAGGGGAATTCCCGCCAGTGTCGGCTGTGTAGAAGGAACCGTCAAAATCTGCCGCAGTTTGGCGGCCACCTCCCTAGACCCTGAACCCTCGATCCTGGTAGTTCCATACACCGATGCCGGTTGGGCTCCGCTGTTGTTAACGGCAAAGGCGATCATCACGGAAGTTGGCGGACAGCTCTCCCATGGAGCGATTATTGCTCGGGAGTACAGGATTCCGGCGGTGATGAATGTCCCCAACGCCATGGTACAACTTCAAGATGGTCAACGGGTGCGGGTAGATGGCTATCGGGGCACCGTGGAGGTGTTAGAGTCAGTTGCAGACTAGGAAACGGTTATCAACCTGGCCAACCTTTCCATCCGGAGTCGCAACAATCGAATAGTAGCCGCTCAGTTGTTGAAACTCAACCGTGGCATTGTTGGGAAGGGTGCCAATTACCGCTTGAGAATTGTCCAGATCCCTGAGATTGACGGCTCCGCCATCGAGGGTTCTAATTCGCATCCGACCATTGAAATCGGTGGCTCCGTGATGGCTGTACTTCAAATATCGCGCTGCCACCCATCCCGTTTGCCCTCCGGGGATCTTCACCTCTGCCCAATCTCCAGTGCGATCGCTGATATTAAACACCACCTCTGTGCCATTGGGAATCCGCTTGATCACAGCACTGCTCAAACTAGGATAGTCGGGCTGATCTCGCAAATTCAGTTCCCCTTCTTGGGTGGCAACAATTCGAAAGGCGGTTCTACATTTCGGATCAATCGTACTGGGGAATTGAGCTAAAACAGGCTGGGTAGAACTCCACCAGACCATAGAGAATAGTAAAGCAATCAAAGTCTTGCCGTTGGTCTTTAAAACGTTCATCTAAGTCCCACGAAAATCAATCAAAATTCAACTTCACATTCAATATAATCCCTGATTACCAGCTTAATTTCCGGATCAATGATCAGCAATCAACTACCTGATATTAGCTTGATCTAGCGATCGCACATATTTGTGAAATGGAGTGAAGGGGATGAAGTCCTCAAATCCCTCTCTGACCTTTTGTATGACTGATTTAGGATTACTACATGGGCATTGCTATCCTTGAAGTTCAGGGCAGTTAGACGAAAACAGCCGAGACGGCTATTCTCAAGCAGACTCAAGGTTGTATCCCGATATTTTTTCGGATTTAAAGATATTCCCGATCTCGAAATTTTTTAGTTTTTCAAGGGCTTAAAGGGTGTTTAGAAGATCGAATTTGTAGTCGAGTCGTTGGGTAATGCCGCCTGAAACCCGGATATTTTTGGGGTACAAAAGGTGGGTTATCCATTGCCAATACCTACATCAGAACCGATATCCTGTTCAAATATCCCCTCAGAGGATTTTCAGAACTTCAACCCTGCATCCATAAAAAAAGGTGCGTTACCGTTGGCTAACGCACCCTAAAGGTATGCCGCAATTCAAAGCGCTTAACTGAGTTTGTATTCGGATTGAGCAACTGTACCGTTGCGGATATTCACGGTGCAGTCATAGCTAAAATCTTTCCAGCCACCGGACTGGAGAAATTGACCTTGACCTTTAACCCCCTGTTCGGCATTAGAAATAAAATATTCCGTAGTGGTATCTGTGGAATAAATCACTTTTTCTACTCTGCCATAGGCTTGCTTGATGTCTCCTGACACTTCAGTCTGACACTAGCGCACCGTTGAGCTACTGGGATCAGCGGGGCCACTTTGGGCCAGGTTGCATTCAGCATGGTATTCTTCACAACTTCCACTCTACAACTTAGATTTCAGGACTTAGATTTCAGGACTTGAACTTTAGAATTTGAACTTTAGAATTGGAAACTCAGAACTGGCATCCTCGAAACTGACCAAACTTCATTCCAATCCTTGAACTCAAGTTCTTGAAACCCAGGACAATCCAACCGGATAATAGCTGGAATTGCGCCCCATAGTTTATCCGCAGAAGACTGATTAAAAATCCTGAAACAGGTGCTTAGTTATACCGTCTGTTTCGTTGGATCAAGTTGATGTAATAAAGCAACTGCATCACCGACGTAATGGCCGCCGCTAGATAGGTCAACGCCGCTGCGCTCAGAACTTGACGGGCTCCTCTGACCTCTTCTTGAGTATCCAGGAGTCCCGCTTCCTTGAGTAACGCCAGACCTCGGCGGCTCGCATCCAGTTCCACCGGCAATGTCAGCAATGAAAATACCACCATAAACCCGAAGAAAACCACCCCGACCCACATTAATCCGGTGAGGTTGAACAAAATTCCCAGAGTAAAAGCAATGTAGGAAATCGTTGGTGAGAATTGAATGGCGGGCAACAACAAACTCCGCATTCCAATCAGAGGTGATCCGGTTTGGTATTGCTGCACATGGCCCAACTCATGGGCCGTCACCGCCATTGCGGCAATGGAGGTCTGTCCCGCTACCGGGGTAGAAAGCCGCACCACATTGGCATGGGGATCATAATGATCCGTCAAGGAACCTTGAGTTTGTTCCAGAGGGATTGGTCGCAGGGAGGTCTTATTGAACAATGTTTCCCCAACCTGCATTCCGGTCATCCGTTCTGAATTGGGGACACGGCTCCATTTGGCAAAGGAGCTTTTCAAATACATCTGTACCAGACCCGATAAAACTAGGGTCGGCAGGGCCACAAATAAAAAGTAAGTCGGATCAAAATAAAACATCGGTGTTTAGCTCCTGTATTAGCTCCAGTATTTGACAAATTCTTCCTTCACAAAGGCAAACTGTCGATAGCTTCGCCATTGAACTACAGTTCCGGCGATCGCCACCGCCAACCATATCAGTAACCATAGCCAGGAATCCTGTAGGATGGGATGAATGGCGTTTCCAGCCCCCTGCAATCCCTCTAGGGAAATTCGATTCATCAGCAATAAAATCGCTGCCAGGATAGCATTTGCGCCACTGATAGCGGTCAGGACAATCACCCAGTATTGCTGCCAATGACGAACAAAGGTCAGCACCCCGGCAATCATACCGACGATTCCAGCCCCTAGGGCGATCAATGGCCCTGACTCAATCCCCCCAGCCTGCATCAAGCCAGAAGCCAGCCAGGCCCCACTAATTCCCCCCAGTAAAGCAATCCCAATTTCATAGAATTGCCAGGAAAAAATGGCCAGGAAAACCCCTAAGCCAACCCCAACCGTTAATCCTGTTGTTGTCGCGAGAAACCCTTCCCCCAACAGCAGAGAAAAACCCTTTGCTCCCAACCATAGTCCGCTAAAAAAGACCCAAATTGGCAGCATCACTGTCAACAAGCGATAGCCTCCAAAGCAGAAGAGACCACCAAAGAGGGCTGAAAATATCGCCAGAATTAGTGTTTTAACCATATTCCCAAAGTGAGATTTTAGCTAAGAGGATAGCAGTATAGAAGGACACTGTGGTTACAATCACTAAAATTTTTTAGATTGGATAGCGGAGGTTAAGGATTGGCGCTTGAAGCCAAGTGTTCAACCTGATTGCTGAGGGGGGATAATTTACCCGGATAGGTCGAAGAACAATGAATTCCTCTACAATATCCAACAGCATTCTGAATCCTGAGAAGCCTCTATACGGATCAAATTCGGACAAACTCCATGTCAAGACCAGCTTCTTATGTGACTTTGATCAGCTTTTCACCCACCCAACTGAACATTCAAACCATTTGGGAAGTGGAAGAGACCTTGCAACAGATTGATCCCACCTGCCAGAACTGGCTGCGTTGTGTTCGAATTCGGAATGTAAATGAAATTGCTCGCCTGGTGCAATTTTTTCAACTTCAGTCTGGACGGGTGTCCATGATTCGCAGTGGATTGCCGAGTGGCATTGATGATGAGGAAACAGAAGATTGTTTCTTTGGCAACTATGAAGTGATTTCGCCTCAAGTCAAGTCCTACCAATTTGACCGAGTCAGGGGCAGCTACGCTCTAGGTCAGAATTTTTTGCTAACCTTTGAGTCCGATGAGTTTCCGGTTTTTGAGCATGTGATTCACAAAATTCAAAAAGGCACCTTGTCCATTCAAAATCATCAGATTGATTATCTTCTATATCTGATTCACGATGAAATTCTCAGCCGCTATGAATCCATCTTTGATCGTCTAGGACGGGAATTGGATGATTTAGAAGATCAAGTGCTGGAAAATACAGGGGGGGAATCCACCTATCGGATGATTGCCTCCCTCAAACAATCGACCCGGTTGGGACGACGAAATTTTCAAGCCATTCGAAATCTTGTGGCGTTGCTCAATCGAGAAGATATTCCCTGGATCAGCCAACCCGTGGCGCAGTTATTTCAACAAAAGTTGATCCACGAGGTGGATGAACTCTGGCAGGAATACCAGTCATTGCGGGACTGGATGTATGAACTGATAGAAATTCAGCGGGATAATCTCAGTCGCAACACCAACCGGGTGATCAATCAATTAACGGTAGTTTCGTCTATTTTCTTGCCCCTCTCTTTTCTGGCGGGGTTGTACGGCATGAACTTTGAAAATATGCCTGAATTAGAAATTCCCTGGGCATATCCAGCTTTGCTCTGTGTGATGGCAGTGATTGCCCTGGGAGGTTTTATCTACACTAAAAAGCTCAAGCTTTGAAGGAATCAGTCCTGATCTGGATCAATCGCACAACCACCGGAACTGCAACTTTGCAAAAATCGAGGCCGATGAGCCGCTACATAGCTGTAAATGCGATCGCCCAGATAGGGCACGCCAGGGATGTGTAGGATCGGCCATAGGATCCACAGTAAAGGCAAATAGCGGGTCATTTCGCGAAAGGCAAAAAACCCTCGTCGTACTGCATTATTGGGCAGAATCAGATGCATCTCTTCTAAGCAAGCCTCCAGAGAAATCTCAGGATGGGTCTTGGCTAAATCTTGCCAACGGGATTGCAATTCACTGTAAGTGATCCACTCAAACCAATCCAGATAACAGATCACCGTCATAGAACGAATACACAATGGACATTCACCGTCAAATAGAACCTCAGGCTTTTGGGCGGTTTGGATGCGCCACAAACGCCGGGAGAGGATTTTAGTCAACCCAGCCCAGGGCAAAAACACGCAATAAAGTGTGACAAACTGAAAAAATGGGGCCCATTGCGCCAGATAAATGCCGATGTGAAAGGATGCTCCTGCCGGAAGATAAATCCAGATTAACGATGGAAAAATGAGAACCAGAAAAAAGGTTGCTTCAAAAATAAGGGCCATCCAGGAGAAAATAACGCAGAGAAAATGGTTCTGAGCTAGGAAAATCCCCAAGGGGCGATCCCAGAGGAATCCATCCGCTAGAAGATAAAACTGCAAGGTATACCCATTTACCCAGTTCAGTCCCCCCGCCGCCAATTTACTGACTGCTGCGCTCAGGTAGGACAATGACAGTAGCCATTGCACCATCAGCAGGGGCCAGCGAGCAAATTCACTTTGTTCGTCAACCAGGCTAAAGGCTGTAAATTTTCTCCGCTGAATATTTTGCCGTAGCCGTTGCATCAAATTATCGACAGACAACACCCGGCTAGAGGGACTGAGGGCCAATAGAAAAAAAGTAATGAGAATCAAGCCCTGGGAATGGTGATGTTCATCAAAAGAATAGATAAAGGACTGGATAAAAAGATTGCCAACAGCAAAAATGATCAGGCTTAAACGAGTTTGCAGCCCAATCAAAGCAAAAAATCCAGCGATCAAAGTTACCCAGAAGACCAGACTCAAAAATCCATTAGGAGGAGGAACCTCGAAGCCCAGAAAAAAAGTCAACGCCCGCACTGGCAGTAGAGGATCATACAACTCTGCTGCAGTGGCCGATAAATCCAGCATCCCCGTGAGAGGATCCTGACGAAAGCAGTAAGTTACCTGAAACAAGACAATCATAATTCGACAAATTGCCAGATCAAACAGGGGAGCCGGAGTAAACCAGTAGGCTTGCCAACGTTGAATCCAGGGGTTTTCTGTCCCTTGTTGTAATTGCATGAATTTCTCTCCTGATTATTTTCTAGTGATCATCTAAATCGTTTTAGGTTGACTCGCTTGGCTTTTTTGATCAGGAATACTGGATGAGAGCTACTTGATACAGCGTTTCTCACGCTGCCGTATTCCAGCAGTTGGTGATACCGCGTCACCAACTCCCAAATCCCTATCTCACGGGATTAAAAATCTCTATAGAGAATACTATTGAATCGGAATGATTTTCGTTTCCATGGGCCGCTGGCGAATCCCTGATTTTGTGATCGTAACGGGATAGGACTTCAACACCAGTTGGGTGAGTTGCTGATTATTTTTTTGTCGATACAGAGCCAATAGAGACGCAATTGCCTCTGGGTTCTGTTCTCTGATGGGTTTCATATAGGCTTTTTTAAATTTATATAAATCTATGCCAATTTCCTTTTCAGTGATTGGCACTTCTGTTCCATCTGTCCAAGTGCCAAATAGTTGATGTTCAGCTAGTTTCTGTCCGGAATACTTGGGATAGGAATACATGGCATAGGACATAAACGGATAGAGATCTGGATCACAGGCCAGGTTCAACGATTGGGGCAGGAACGAAAGGGCGCTGGGCAAACAGAGCAATCGAAATGCCATCAGAAATTGAACTAGCAAAAGGGTTAAAATCAGGCCGGATATCCACTTGAATGGAGATGGACGCAGGGATGAATTTGCCATAACTTTTCTAGATCGGTTGCCATTAGAATATTGAGATGTTGGAGGGCTCTCCAGGCTATTGTCGGCTGGAGTTTTTAAGTTCTCTCAAAGGAGATGAGGGATGCAATCCTGACTGAATTTGGGTTTGTATTCATGAGCGAATCACCTGAACTCGATGATGCAGGGTTGGCATTCGTAGCAGAATATAGATCCACAGCCTGGCCAAACAAGCGACTTTACCCCTCAGACAAATACCAAAGCTAGCCACTATGGTATCCTAAGTTCCCAGGATGAGCATCTCTCCCAAACAAAGATACTTAAACATTTAACAAACATTTAATCACCCTTTTCAGACACCCTCTTTTCAAATGTCCCTTGAACCAAGCTTCCGCCCTCAGTAACTTCAGGATTCAGACCCTTCTAGATTGAGCAGCGATCGCAGGGTTTCCGCCATGGCATCTGTGGTTGTAGTAGCTGTGCCAAACTGCCGCACCACCAAGCTCGCCGCCAGATTTCCCAGTACCGCCGCTTCCCAGAGGGAGGCCCCAGAGCATAACCCCAGGGTTAAGGCCGCCACTACGGTGTCCCCTGCCCCGGTGACATCAAACACCTCCGTCCGGTTAAAAGCTGGAATATGCTGGCTTGTCAGTCCAGTCGGGGTTTGTTCAAACAGGGTCATTCCTGCTTCTCCTCGGGTAATTAGCATTGCCCGGGCCTGAGTCATCTGGAGTAAATCCTGGCCGGCCCGCAGCAAGGTCTGCTGATTGGTAATGCCATAGCCCACTGCTTGCTCCGCTTCTGGAAGATTGGGGGTGAACAACGTGGCGCTCTGAAAACGATGTAAATCGGTTTGCGTATCGACGATGGTGCGATCATGCTCCAAGGCGGCGGCAATTACTGGAGCCATCAATGCCCCATCTCCATAGTCAGAACAGACCACCGCATCAACAGTGGCAAGTTGTTGCTTCACATAGTCAGCCAGTTGCAATTGTAAGTCCAGTTCTGGGGGGTCATCGGACTTGCGATCAATTCTGACAATTTGCTGATTCACCGACTGGCGGGCATGGCCTGAAATCCGGGTTTTGGTGACGGTGGGGCGGTTGGGGTCGATCAGAATGCCCCGGGTATCAATTCCCGCCCCCTGAAAAATCTGCTGCAAAGCTGAACCCTGTTCATCCTTGCCCAGAAATCCTCCAACCTTCACCTGGGCCCCTAACCGGGCCAGATTATAAACCGCATTGGCCCCGCCCCCAGGAATCTGGCGGGTCACTTCATGGCGCAGAATTAACACCGGAGCCTCCCGGGAAATCCGTTCAGCCTGCCCCATGAGAAACTCATCCAGGGTCAAATCTCCAATCACCAACACTCGCACCCGGGGAAACTGCTCTAAATACTGAAATAGAGCGTCACTACTCCGCTGCAACTGATTCAAAAATGAGCCATCAAAGTTCATAGATTCACGTTCATCTCCCTGAGCAGGGGACGGCACTGTTTGAGTTTTTATAGCATGAACTCCAGCCTGTTATGAACCTGCTTTGGCCTGCTTGATCACAAACGCTTTCAACTGAGCCATCTGTTTCTTCAGGGCCACCACTTCTGCCTGAAGCCGTGCCATTTTTTGTTCGAGGGCTTTCAGCTTCGCCGCATCGGCGGGGGATGCCGCAGCAGGAGGGGTCGGAGCCGCTGCTTTCGCCACCATTGGACGTGGAGTTTTAGCTTTGACAAAAGCAGATTTAATCGCGTCTAGCAGTTGTTTCTTCTCGAAGGGCTTCTCAATAAACTCAAAGTATTCAAAGGGTTCAGAGATCTTCTCGGTCACCTCTTCTTTACGACCTGACATCAACACCAGGGGAATCTGACATAACTCATTCTGAGCCTGAATCTCTTGAAATACATCCCAACCACTCAGTTTGGGCAGCAAAAAATCCAGCATAATCAGACTGGGTTTTTCTCGGCGAACCAAATCCAATCCTTCTCGGCCATCTTTGGCTTCTAATACTTCAAAGTTGCCAGGTGGGAGCATTTCTCGCACTCGCACCCGAATCACCTTACTATCATCAATAACTAAGATTTTTCGACCTGCCACAAGTAACTCCTCTATTCGTGAGAACGGCTATGAGTAAGGTTTAGTTTAACCTATCGCTAAAACTGTAGCCTAGTTCTTTAGCTTAGACTAGTCTCAAACCGGAGAATTTACCAAATTCTAGCGTCTTGTTACTCAAGTCTAATTTATCCATGGCAACTCCCACACCATCGCCCAAAATTGAACCCCTGCCCCGTTGGCTGAAAAAGTCAATGGGTAAGGCCAGTGAACTTTCAGAAGTCCAACGAATCATTAAGCAACGCCAGATTCACACCATTTGTGAAGAGGGGCGCTGTCCCAATCGGGGCGAATGTTACAGCCAGAAAACAGCAACCTTTTTACTGATGGGGCCCACCTGTACCCGGGCCTGTGGATTCTGTCAGGTGGATAAAGGCCATGCCCCCATGCCCCTTGATCCAGCGGAACCAGAAAAGGTGGCGGAGGCGGTGCAACTTCTGGGATTGAAATATGTCGTTCTGACTGCTGTTGCTCGGGATGATTTACCCGATGGCGGTGCTGGCTGGTTTGCACTGACCATGGCTCAAATCCGTCAATCTAGTCCCCAAACCCAAATTGAAGTTCTCACCTCCGATTTCTGGGGAGGACAGGGAGAGGGCGATCTCAAAGAGCAGCAACGGCAGCGGATTGCCACAGTAGTTCAAGCTCAACCCGCTTGTTATAACCACAATCTAGAGACAGTTAAGCGCTTACAAAATCCCGTCCGTCGGGGGGCTAAATATGACCGCTCCCTGGAGGTTTTGCAAATTGTCAAAGCCCTGAACCCGGCCATTCCTACCAAATCGGGTTTGATGCTGGGTCATGGGGAAACCCAAACTGAAATCCTCTCAGCCCTGGAGGATTTACGGGCTGTGGGGTGCGATCGCCTCACCCTCGGCCAATATCTGCGGCCTTCTCTAGCCCATCTCCCGGTACAGAAGTACTGGACACCAGAGGAGTTTGAGACCCTGGGAAACCTGGCCAGAACCCTGGGGTTCCTCCATGTTCGGTCTGGGCCATTGGTTCGCAGTTCTTACCATGCCGGGGAGCCGTCTGAGACTTCCCCAGCCAATGTCCTGAATTAGACTAAACCAATTGACTGGTTCAGTCTATTGGACAAATGATTCAGGAAAATGATTCAGGAGTTTATGGTACAAGTTTCTGGCCTGTCAGGAAATAGCCGGGATGGCTGTTCCACTTGAATTTACTCTATGATCTGAATCAATGGAATCAGTCATGATTCAGATCAGCCCTGTTTGGGTCAAAATTTTGATGCTGAACCCAGCAGGGTATTCAACGAGGCCGCCCGCAAACCCGCATAGGATAGAAGTTATGCAGAATCAGCCCTGGCTGGCTCTTGGAGTAACCACCCTTGTAGTCAGCACTGTAACGTCTGTTGCCATTGCTTCTGCCAAACCAATGGCTGTTATGGTTGGCAGTGCAGCCGGGACAATTGGTGGATTGCTGCTCTCAAACTCCCAACCGTTATCTCAAAAACGCTTACGCAGATCCTCCCAAGGGCCCAAACCATTGAGTTCTGAGCTGGATCTGAATTCAGGCTCCTTAGAAGGGAGTGAACTGCATCAAATAGAACAATTACTCAAGCAACAAAACTACGAATTACAGAAACTCAAACAGCAGCTCCATCAGACTTTGGCTGCCCAAGCCCTAGAAACAACTGCGATCTTTTATGATATTGAGAACCTGCTAAAGGGCTATGGTTTTTCCCAGGAGGAACTGACCAATCTCTCCCTCAGAGATATTCTGCAAACCATTCAACAAATGGGCAAAGCCAGTCGGATCGCCATGCAAAAAGCCTACGCCAATTGGAGTGATTCCCGCCTGAAAGCCCTCCGAACGGAAATCAATACCCTAGGCATTGAACCTATTCAGGTCTTTGGCTTTTCCTATGAACTGAAGAAAAATGCTGCTGATATTCAATTAGTAATTGATGCGACAGAGCTAACCTACACCCGACCTGAAATTCAGACCTATGTGATTATTTCTGGAGATGGGGGATTTTCGGCCCTGACCAATAAACTCCACGAATATGGCAAAACTGTGATTGGTTGTGCCTATCAAAACTCGACTAGCAAAACATTTCAGGCGGTCTGTGATGACTTCATCTGGATTCCCGACCCCAATGAAGATGAGAGACCTTCAGACTCATCGATTATTCTGAAAGATGCAACAGGCAAGCCCTTCAATAGCCTCGATCCCCGAAATGCCCAATTGATTACCTACATCCAACCGACTCTGTCGGATTCTCCCGCAGAAATTTTGGAAAAAACCAGAGAGATTTTGGAGTGGTACCTGAAGAATTGCTACTCGGATCTGGTGCAGTCCGGCATTTTTCTATCGGTTGTCCAACAGGCTATCGGGCATCTGATCCCTGAGTTTCGACCCATCTACTGGGGCTTCGCTAAGTTTATTGAATACATGCAATGTGCCTGTCAGGAATCGGCCCTTTGTACAGCCCGAGTTCCTCCGTCCGTCGTGATCCTGGCCCTTCGAGCCCATATTCCTGGAGATGCTGAGATTTTGCCAGATTTGATGGCGCGCCCAATTCATTCCGTTGAAACCTATCGATCTTTACTGGCGGTAGGCCGACCCTTCTATCATTTGCCTCCCCCCGGAACCCTGTCCGAGATTGTTGACTATCTTGTCAGGCAACCACTGCAGCGAACCGATTTTAGCGCTGCGGCAGATCAGATTGCGATCGCCCTCTATCCGGTCTCCCCAGAAACCGTTGAGGCGACGCTGCGAACTCTGGTTTCGGCGGGTGTGCTGGTGCGAGAACTTGTAGATGTCAAACTGGCTGAACAAAAACTCTCCCTGGCAGAGCACCGATCCGCAGCAGAAATTATTGATGTTCTCAAGCGGGCAATGACGCAAAAATTATTGGCTACTGATCTGCCTGAAGTGGACGAGCAGGTTTTGGGGCAACTCTTGGTCTAAACTCTTGGTCTAAACTTTTAGCCTGATAATCTAAAGAATACAACCTGAAGCACAGCATCCTGAAAGCAGTAGTTTGAAGCTAGGCGTTCAAGGTTTCCGTCTCAAGCGAGAGGTTAATCAGAATTTAACGTTTGTATGATGTAATCGTTAAGAAAAATAGAGAGGAGAGTTATGTCTACTGATACTCACGCCGTGAACAAAGCCGGGGGGCAATTTCCCTATCCTTTTCGTCTGTTCTGGGCCATTCTGTTACTGGCCGGAAACCTTCTGGTTGCTTACTTCTATGCCAAAGGTACGCTTTAGCTTCTAGGCTAACCGGGACATTTAGTCTGGATTCCCTTTCGTAATAGAGAGGGAATTTTCATATTTAAATTCTCAAACTTAAATTCTCAACTTTACAGGTCTCATCTTCATTCTGCCTGATGGCATAGCCGGAGCAACGTCTAGAATTCCTCTGGGATTGCCTCCTCAGATGGGGTCACTTGACCCGTTTTAAAGTAGGTCTGAAATACTTGTTTGGCCACAGGGGCAGCAGACTCTGCCCCATATCCTCCATTTTCGACGACAACGGCGATGGCAACTTCTGGCTTTTCAGCAGGGCCAAAGGCCACATAAAGGGAGTGGGATTCTTGACCCTGAACCTCGGAAGTCCCTGTTTTACCTCCGGTCAAGGGAATTGAGCCATCATTGAGCCCCTGCCCGGTTCCGTATCGTACCACATCAATCAGGCCATCTCGAATGGTGTTGACCATTTCGGCGGTTAGCCCCGTGGGAATTGGTTGAGTGGCGGGGGTATTGGTCAGCGCAGCCAGCAAGTGGGGTCTGACTCGATTGCCCCCATTGGCTATAGTCGAAACCATAACGGCTAGTTCTAAGGGGGTGGCCAGTAGAGATCCCTGACCAATGGCCATAGTCACCGTATCCCCTGAATACCAAGGCTCCCCTAAAAGCTGCTCTTTCCGGGCGGGATTAGGTATAAAACCAGAGCCGCCATCGTTCAATTGGAGCAATTTCAAATCTGTATTTTCAATTCCCAGAAGATTTGCCCATTTGGCTAACTCGTCCGGCCCAACTTCTAGACCCAGACGATAGAAAAAGGTATTGCTGCTTACCGTCAGAGCGTCTCGAAATCCAATCACCCCATAGCCCGCTTCACCATGTTCATGGAAGGTCAGGTTTCCTACGACGATTGATGCGGAGGTGGCGATCACATCCCACGGAGAAAATTTTCCAGAACCCATGCCCGCCGCAGAGGAGACAATTTTGAAGGTGCTCCCGGGTGGATAGCCCTGGAGGGTGCGATTGAGAAATGGTTTATTTTCGTTTTGCAGGTTTTCCCACTGCTGGCTGGAGATCGGTTTGGTAAATAGATTCAGGTCGAATCGAGGGCTACTGGCCATGGCCAGCACTTCTCCAGTTTTGACATTCAGGGCGACAACGGCTCCCAGGCGATTGCCTAAAGCCTGTTCCGCAGTTTTTTGTAGATCGAGATCCAGGGTCAACGTCAAGGGTTGTCCCGCAACGGCTGGTTTTTCGCCAAGGAATTGCAACTCTTCATTTCGGGCATCGACTTCGACAATCCGAGCGCCCCAAACCCCAGCTAGTTTTTCATTAGAGCTTGCCTCAATCCCAAGCTGACCCACAATCATTCCCATCGGATAGTCTGGATGGGCTTCAAGATCAGCCTGGGTAGCCTCGCCAATGTAGCCAATCACCTGGGATGCCAGATCCTGATTGGGGTAGTAGCGACTGTTTTCGTTGCGAATCTCCACCCCTGGAAATTCTCCAGATTTTTCCCCGATCCAGATAAACGCTTCCGGGGTAATTTGACGGGCGATCCGCACAGGGGATGCGGATCGATAATTGACTTTCTCTAGCTTGGCCAATATACTCTCGGCTGAAATTCCTAAAATTCGGCTGAGCTGAGGGATGGCCTTTTGCCATTGTTCCCGGGTTTGTTCCTTGGGCCACAGGTAAACTGACCGGGTCATTTGGTTGGCGGCGAGGAGCTTGCCATGGCGATCAAAAATTGCACCTCGGCTAGCGGGAAGAGGAATGGGTCGGATGCGATTTTCTTCAGCTCTCTGGCGATTTTCATTGCCTGCAATGAGTTGAAGCTGGGTCAGGCGATGGATATGCAGACCGATGGTGGTGGTCACCAACAACATCAGTAGAAGAGCTCTGTAAACCAGGTTCGGTGAGGGAGCGGCAGAGGCAGCCACACTTCCTTGAAATTGATCGACGGAGGGCTTTTTGGTTCCGAATGAGAGTTGGCGTACCATAGTGCTAACACAGAAGGGCTGATTGACCCGAGCTAATTCCTTTCAGATTGTAGGGTGACATTATCCCTAGAGCAAGCATATTCAGCTACTCAGCACAAATTTGAAGTCAGAATTGTAGCCAATATAGAGTCTTCAACCTCAGCGATCGTCACTGAACAAAGTGGATGGCTGGGAATTTGTCCTTTAAAGTTTATCTCTTAACAATCTCTTAGAAATTGGGATTGTGTTCGGCATCCCAACATTCTCCATTTTAGCCGTTACCATGGCCTGGGTAATCGCCATGATCTGAGCTTCGGTCAGGGTTGAGTTGACTAGGGCTTCTGTGATGGCAATGGTTTGTTCTGGGGTTAGAGCGGCTGTGACTTCCTGGGGGAAACTGGCAAGCCGCCGTCTGAATTCTTCTTGATGGGGGGTAGGTTGCATCGCTGGTAAGATTTAAATTGAAGAATCTAAGTTAAGACTTAAAGGGTTTAACTTAATTCTTCCAAGGGAAAAAAGTTATTCAGGATTTTTTTGAAGCTATTAATCTTATCTTAAACACTTGCCTTTAGGGTTTGAAATTGTGGTGGTAGTTGCAGTCCTAATACTTTACAAAAGATTTATAGAAAAATATGATTCTCTTCTGTAATATTGGGGAATGATAAAGGCTAGGATTAGGAGCCTCAAAGTTAAGCAAAGTAAAAATGTGACACGAGTATGTCTGATAAGCAGAAACTTAGTATGTTACTCAGTCAACAAGTACGTTATGTAAGTCTTCATGCACGGTTTATAACGACTTGATTTCCAGGGCTCTAGCGAGAAAGTGATCTGGTCTCAGGACGGGTGTATTTTAGTGATTCCTAAACCAAAATCTAGAGGTTATATCCTAATGACTGCACTATTTTCTGAAAACTTTGACAACTTTACGGGTACTGGCTTTGCACCTACCCCTGAGATCGGGAAACTTGACTCTGATAACTGGAAAGTTACCGGGTTGTCCGATGGTAATGGAACCTTCGGGGGAACTTTTGCAGCTGATGACTTTGCTCGAGGTACCTCAACGGGTACAGTAGGAACAGGTGGGGTTTATGGCTTCGATGTGGGCAGCGGTAACACCATTCTCGGCATACAGCCTGGTGGCCCTGACTTCACGCCTGGAGATATTGTTTTAAAGTTTACCAATAGTACAAGTTCAGCCGTTAATGCACTCGATGTCAGCTATACAATCTGGTACCGCAATGACCAGAATAGAGGAAACTCGTTAAATTTCGCCTGGTCAACTGATGATTCTACGTATACAGGCATTTCCGCCCTTGACTTTACAACTCCTGCTGCTGCCGATCCCAGTCCAACCTGGCAAAATGTCCTGCGCTCAACAACAATCTCTGGCCTGAACCTGGCCGCTGGAGCAGAATTCTACCTGCGCTGGAGGGGAGATGATGTTGATGGTTCAGGCAGTCGCGACGAGTATGGGATTGATGTGGTGACTGTTAGCACGCCCATTGCTAATACTGCTCCTGAACTGACAGATGTGGCTCCTACAGTCACCTTTGCTGAAAACACCCTCAATGCAGCGGCTCAACTCATTGATAGTGATGTCACCCTAACTGATACCAATAGCATCAATTTTGACGGCGGCAATATTACTGTTAGCTATCTGAGTGGCGGTTCCTTCCAGGATACGCTGTTTGTTCGGAATCAGGGAACTGGAGTCAATGAAATTGGCCTTGATGGCAGAACCGTAAAATTTGGTGGGACAAACATTGGTCAGATTGCTCAAGGGACTAGCCTGGATGGTACAGGGGGCAGTAACCTGGTGATCAGCCTCAACGCCAATGCCACCCCCGCCGCTGTTGAAGCCCTGATCGAGAACCTCACCTACCGCAACACCTCTAACACTCCTACCGCTAGCCGAACCATCCAGATTACCGTTAATGATGGCGATGGCGGTACCAGCACAGCCCAAAACATTCAGATCAACGTTACGCCAGAAAACGATGCTCCCCTTGTCAGTGCCACCGCTAACCTATACGACAACTTTACTGTTACCCCCAATAATGACAGCGCGACAACCGCTGGAAAATGGTTTGAGTTTGCTTCGGTCAGTGCTAATCCTACTACAATTGGCAACGCCACCCAAACTGCCGATGGAACCGCCACAACCCTAAATACAGCCGGGAATGTTATGCCAACTCCTCCAGCAGGTAATGCGGTCTATGCGGGCTACAGCAACCATCTCTATAACCCTTTCACTACAGCGTTTACTCCAGTTAACCCCAGCTTCCCAACTCTGGATCGCAGTGCCGGATACAGCATTAACTTCACTGCCAAAGTTGACTCTGAGAACAATGATGATACTTCAACCAATAAAAGTGACAAGAACAAAGATGGCAAGCTGGATCGGGCAGGATTTAACCTGATCGTCATCAGCAGTGATGGCCAAGAAGGCATCGAACTCAGTTTTGATAGCGATCGCATTTGGGTATTGGAAGATGGCACAAACCAGGTGACTCCTTCCCTAGAACCTGATCCAGACACGAGCAGCACCCACAACCGCCAACTCTTTACCCAGGCTGAGAGTGCAACCTTTGACACAGTCGCTGGATTTGTAGACTATCAGTTAAGCGTCCAGGGAGAGACCTACAGACTGTTTGCGGGGAGTACAGAAATCCTCACCGGACGTTTGCGAGACTATACCGCTGCTATAATTCCTGTGCCTTTACCCGATCCTTATGGGGTTCCTAACTACCTGTTCCTGGGAGATGACACCCCCTCTGCCCAGGCTCAAGTTAAGCTCAAGGGGATCTCCGTTGAAACCCATGGTCAAACCCTGAACATTACGGGCACAGTGGAGGAGGATCAAACCCTGAGTGTTGATCCCAGTATTTTGCAAGATTTCGAGGGTTTGGGTGCTTTCAGTTACCAATGGCAAGTCTTGGATGGGACAACTTGGAATGATATTCCAACCGCAACCAATACTGATTTCACTCCAGGCGATCCACAGGTTGGTAAACAACTGCGGGTAGAAGTTTCCTACCTAGATGGTCAAGGAACAAACGAAACGGTTACCAGTGCTGAGACCATTGCTGTGGCTAACGTTAACGACGCTCCTACCTTCACCAGTACAGGAACTACAACCGGGACTCAAGACACACCCTACACTTACAACATTGTCACCACCGACCCTGATACGGGAGACAGCTTAACCATTACAGGAACTGCCCTACCCAGTTGGTTGACTCTAACGGACAATGGCAACGGCACAGCAACCCTGACTGGAACCCCTGGTAATGCCGATGTTGGCGGCAACAGCGTTGTCCTTGAGGTGACGGATTTAGCCGGGGCAACGGCGACCCAAGCCTTTACCATTGCTGTGGCTAACGTTAACGACGCTCCCACCGCCCTCACCCTCAGCAACCCAGACATTAACGAAAATCAGCCTACCGGAACTGTAGTGGGCAGCTTCACTACTGTGGATGTGGATGTGAGCGATGTGCATACCTATAGTTTGGTTCCTGGAACTGGAGATACTGACAATTCTCAGTTTGAGATGTTTGGTAGTCAGCTCAGAGCCCTCAATCCTTTCGACTTTGAAGGTCAGAATTCCTATAGCATTCGGGTTCAGACCGATGATGGTAATGGTGGAACCTTTGCCCAGACCTTCACAGTGAATGTTCAGGATGTCAATGAAGCTCCCAGTTTTACCAGTTCAGAATTAACTGCCGCCACAGAGGACACATCCTACACCTACAACATTGTCACCACCGACCCCGATACGGGAGACGACTTAACCATTAAAGGAACCACCCTACCCAGTTGGTTGACTCTAACAAGCACTAGCAACGGCACAGCAACCCTCGCCGGCACTCCCACAAACGACCAGGTTGGGAACCATCTGGTTGAGCTTCAGGTTGAGGACATCGCAGGTTTGACAGCAACTCAAACGTTCGCGATCGCGGTTGCCAATACAAACGATCCCCCTGAGTTCACTAGTACTGCCCCCACAAGTGCTACCCAAGACTCGCCTTACACCTACAACATTGTCACCACTGACCCCGATACGGGAGACAGCTTAACCATTACAGGAACCACCCTACCCAGTTGGTTGACTCTAACAAGCACTGGCAACGGCACAGCAACTCTCAGCGGAACTCCCACCAGTGCTGAAGTTGGCAGCGCTTTCAATCTGCAATTACAGGTTCAAGATCTGGCTGGAGCAACTGCTACTCAGACGTTTAGCGTTAATGTCGATAACATTAACGATCCCCCCACGATTTCAGGTGTACCAGCCACCAGTGTCAATCAGGATGGTAACTACAGTTTTATTCCTACCGCTAGCGATCCAGATAATGATACCCTGAGCTTCTCCATTCAGAACCAACCGGCTTGGGTTAGCTTCAATTCTGCAACTGGAGAGCTGAGCGGAACGCCTGATAATGATGATGTTGGCATCACGACTGGTATTGTCATCAGTGTGAATGACGGTACTGTAACCGTTGATTTACCTAGCTTTGACTTGACGGTCAACAATACTAACGATCCTCCTATTGCCCTGAGCTTGGGTAACCTGAATATTACTGAAAACCAACCGACTGGAACCGTAGTAGGGGATTTTAGCACCGTTGATGGGGATGCTGGGGATGCTCATACCTACAGTCTGATTGCTGGAACCGGAGATACTGACAATACTCAGTTTGAGATTGTCGGCAATCAACTGAGAACAGTCACCTCCTTCGATTTTGAAGCTCAAGCCACCCGGAGTGTTCGGGTTCAGACCGATGATGGCAATGGCGGAACCTTTGCCCAAACCTTCATCCTTGATGTTCAGGATACTAATGAAGCTCCCAGTGCTGTTACGCTGGACAACACCAGCATTCCTGAAAATGCTGTTGGAGCTGTGATTGGCAACCTGAGTGCCTCTGACCCAGAAAATAATGCTGTCACTTTCACGGTCGATGATACTCGGTTTGAAATCGTCAATGACGCTCTCAAACTCAAGGCGGGTGAGAGTCTGGACTTTGAAACAGAGCCTACTGTTAATCTGGCAATTACGGCAACGGATTCAGGTAACCTGAGTACTAGTCAGAACTTCACAATCGGGGTCAGTGACATTGATGAAGTTGTTCCAACCCCAACTCCCAATCCAACGCCTAATCCCAATCCCACTCCCACACCGAACCCCACTCCCACACCAACACCCAATCCAACGCCCACACCAACGCCGTCGACATGGTGTCGCTGGAAGACCCCACCCGCCCGGACCGGGGTTGCTTCTATTGACTGTC
>JAAURB010000093.1 GCA_012033335.1 Oscillatoriales cyanobacterium RM2_1_1 | reverse complement strand
GTGGGTCTGGCGTTGGGGTCGGTGTTGGGTCTGGCGTTGGGGTCGGTGTTGGGTCTGGCGTTGGGGTCGGTGTTGGCGGAACATTGACCCCAACAAAGTTGGATTCCGTCAAGCTATTGCTATCAATCCCTAGCAGAACGGCCAGAAATTCTCCATCCGTTCCCACGCGAATAATCGTATCCCCAGCATTTTCACTGCTCTGGGAAATCCCCAAGTCATCAAAGCTCAAACCGTCTGCCAAGCCGATGCGGTCAGAACCGACTTCAAAATCCACCACAATATCGGCATCTTCTATGCTAGGGCCTCCGGTTCCCTCGGCAACTACGAAGGTATCCGAGCCAGAGCCTCCCGTTAAGGTGTCTGCCCCTAATCCACCAAAGATGAAGTCATCTCCTACTTCCCCCGAGAGCTGATCAACATCATCTCCCCCCAGGAGGGAATCTGAGCCAGTTCCACCGTAGATCGTATCGGCTCCCGCGTCTCCTAGAAGAGAGTCCGAACCTTCATTGCCAAAGATGAAGTCTTCGCCCTCCCCACCATAGACACTGTCGTTGCCCGCATCCCCCAGAAGAACATCACTGTCCTTGTCTCCAAACAGGCGATCGCTATCTATCCCCCCTCGAAGACAATCACTTCCCTGACCACCATAGAGGCAATCCTGGCCCTCACTCCCAAACAGAGTGTCTTCGCCCTTGTTACCATAGGCTTGATCGTTGCCTTCTTGACCCAGAATTAAATCGGCATTTTGACCTCCGTACAGGCAGTCATTCCCTTGATTTCCTGCCAGGGTGTCATTATCCTGATTGCCAAACAGCAGATCGTCTCCTTCATTGCCACTGAGGATATCCGCCCCTCCCTGGCCAAAAATGGTGTCGCTTCCCCCTAAACCATTGATTGAATCTGCCGTGGTTTGGGAGCCCAGAATGGAGTCGTCTCCGTCGGTTCCGAATCCTGCACCTTCCACCGTAATCACATTTGAGGGCAGAACCGTGATGAATACATTGGCTAGATTTGAAGTGGTTTGACCATCGCTGGCGGTGTAGGGAATCACTTCTAACCCAGAGAAGTCCAGATTAGCTTGATAGACAAAGACTCCGCTGTCTCGGTTGACTTCTAGATTGCCATTGACAGCCGAACCAAATTGACTAATCGATAGGGTTTGAGTCGTAGTGCCCTCACCCGAATTGTTATCAGGGTCGATGTCATTTTCTAAAACATTAAAAATAACGGTCTGTCCGGCAACTGCTGTCACCTGATCGTCTACGGCAATCGGAGCGAGGTTGTCTCCGATGGGAGTGGGTGTGGGGGTCGGGACGTTTGGATCTGTAGGAGTGGGGGTAGGGGTAGGCTCTGGAGTGGGAACTGGATCCGGACTGGGGGTAGGAACCGGAGAAATAGTATCGGGAACGAAAATCGGAGGATCGCCCGGAATCAGATCGCCAACAATTAAGACATCACCAAAGGTCTGCCACCGACCATTCTCAGTCTGGAAGACCTCAATAGTCTCATTCGTATCAACTCGTATGGCTGTAATCGTTGGCAGAGCAACACCGGTCATGGACGAACCTCCTCATCATCAATAAACCCGTCAGTTAAGCAAGCAGACTTCCAGGTGACCTTTAACTAACTTCTAAGCCACTTCTAGAGATGGCTTGTAGACCTTCCCTAGCAAATCCGGCTAGAAAACCCCTTGAAAATCGGCAATTTCATGCCGATTTGGGGCCACGCCACAGCAGAACAATGTCAGATAGAGCCTATCATCTCTAAACCCCAGTTGGAGCATTTAGCCAAAAAATTCTCTTGAGATAATTTTCAGATAATCTCTGGTGAATGCTTTCGCCATCTAAATCCAAAGTTTTTTCAATCAGAGTGATCTAAATCACCTTGAAACCGGATATAAGTCTTGTCAAACACAATTTTTCTAGGTATCAGTCAAACTAATCAGTCAGTCGAGATCGGGTGTGGCACATTTAAACCGTAAACTGAGCAGACTTCTGAAGGTTTCTGGAACATCCTGCAGACCAGAACAGCTTGCAGGATCCATCTCAATTAGATTTCCCTTAGGTTTCCCAGTTTCTCCAGAAAAACGATCACTGTCGTGAAAATCCTTCAAGCCAAAGGCTGGCAACCGTAGACCAGAGGAAGTAATGGGCCAAGTTGTTCGTGACCACTTACCGCTAGGTCACTGTGACACAGATACAGGCGATCTCTGACACGACTCAACAAATCTAGCAGAACCCGGCGCAATCGTTGCAAATTTGCCCCAGTTTGTTGCTCAACAGTCCAGGGCTGACCCACCTGTTCCTGGAGAAACAACGGCGCGCCCCAGAGTTCACTCGATCCGCCTTCCAGCCAGAGGACGGAGCCAGCATCCAACCAGAACTGCCAGGGATGGGATTGACGGTTGGCCCGATACTGAAAAACAGTGGCCAGGGTGATAGCGGGCTTGGGTAGACTCAGGGGTGAGACTGGATAGGGGTTAGCGGTGACGATCCCACGACGGAGCAGTTGAATAAATTGCTGTAGGGTTTCAGGGGAAAACTCCGTACTTCCTCGCTGAAGTAATCGACTCTCGACTTCCCAGTAGTGAATGGCGGTTTCGATTAATTCTCGCAGGACGGCAAGTTGACCTGACCCTGGGGTTTTCGTCTCAACAAAAAACCGTTGAATGGCCCGATCCAATAGGGACACCGGGTTCGGGAGGAGGCGCTGTTGTTGCTGCGATCGCTGAATCTCCAACCACTGCAAAATTTGACCATAGGCTTCTGTCACCTGATATCCCAATCGATCCCAGCGAGAAAATGCCGTTACCCCCAGCAGGTGAGGCTGATCCCGATCAGGAACAAAGCAGTGATCCACTAGCAATCCGGCCCGCACCGGATCAATCACTGGTTGACTCAGAACCACCAGCATCTCAGCCACCGCATCTCGATCAACCAGACGACCTAATCCGGGATAGACCAGGGTCAATAGGGTGAGTAACGCCCGAATCATCGGAGAACTGCTAAGGGGACGCTGCTCATTGATCGCCTCCACGGCAATATCGGCATGGATGAGAATCTCCCGCAAGCTGTAGCGGGCAATTTCATCTAAACCTGGGCCAATCACAGCAATTTCTGCTGGACTAACCTGACCTGACTGAATGGCAGTGATAATTTCAGTGCCAATTCGCCGCAGGAGATTAGCCCGAGAAACTGTTTGTAGCGATCGCACATCCACTGAGCTATTTGATAGATCTAAAAATCCCGGTGTTGGGCTCAAAACCAGGTCGGTTAAGGGTTCAGCCAGGGCCGGAGCAAACCCGGCTTGCCGCTCCAGACAAACTTCAGCCTGACAATGCCATTGCAGGGCCTCCAGATAGTCAGGATCAGCCCCCAAGCCCCAACGGACAGCGCCCGCCGGGTTATGGGTGAAAGCAATCTTAATGTCGTAGGATTGCCGGGAGGATTGTTCAGAGGCCGGTTCTAGAAATCGCTCAAACAAGTGACGGGCGATGGCGGGGTATTCATCCACATCATCCGCCAGCACCATTGAGTAGCGCTCGATCAGATGGTTAGGATAAGCGGGGTGATTGAGGAGATGTTGACCATAGAGTTCAGCAATTAATCCATAGGTCAAGAATCCCCGATCCAGACACCAGCCTCGCCATCCCAGAAGCAATTCACGAATCAGGGCATAAAATAAGCTGGATTGCTCTAGCTCGGAAAAACCCTGCTCTAGCACCAAATTCACTTGGTTTAGAGGAACTCCCCCCAAGGCGGCGAGTTGAAAGATGTCTAACACCTGACGCACGATCCGATCAGGATTGACCCCCAAACGGCTCAATTGCCCTGATTCTAGAGCCGGATGCCAGAAGCGCGTGGCCATTTCCTGCTCCATTTCCGGTCGCAATCGCAGTGGCAAACGGGTTTTCAGATGCAACGCCTCGACCAATAGGGGCCAGAACAGCAGCACTTCATCTTCAAAAAAAGCCAGGGGTGTTGTGGAGCGAAACGGATATTGACCCTGGGTAGCCTGATTAATTTGATCCACTAGGCGCAGGCGGTTATGACTATTGGCCGCAAAAATGAGCGCCATCCGATTGCAGCCAGAACGATTGACCTGCCGATTTTTGATAGTTTTTGGAGTCTTATTGGCAGGCTTAGTTGATGCTTTGAAGGCCGTCTTTTGCCAGAATTGATCCGGGCCCCATTGCTGCATTTGCTCAATTAAATGAGTTGTTTTGCCACTTTGAGTCCCGCCCGTAATCCAGAGTGATTGTAAGGTCACATCGATTTATCTAAATTTGCTAAGATACCCTATACGTCAACATTCTTGCAAGGGCCTGTAGGTAGCTTTTGTGAGGAAGTCTCACAATTCTTGCAGATGTTATTCCATATCATTCTTCCTTTCTCTAAAGGAGTGTCCCATGATTGTTTCAACTTGGCCTCAGATCAAACGACTTTGGCGGACTACAAACCGCTGGTTTTGGGATACACCGGAGAGAGCGCTAGACCAAGCTTATGAGGCTGCTCTAAAAATTAAGGCCCTGGAAAATGAACACTTTAATGGTAAGAAAGTTGGAGATGAATCAATCCAATATAGCGATCGCGTCCAATCTTATTTTAAATCAGAGCTGAAGAAATATCTAAATATTATTCAAGCCCGTTTAACTGAGTTTAATACCAGTCGTTCTGTAATCGGGATCTCTGAGCAGATTAACCCGATTGAGCTCAATGGCAAAGCTAATCCAGGTAATCAATTCAATAGTATTCCAGAGAACGATCCAAAACGTGAACATATCTTAGAGATCTGTGAGAAGCTCAACTATATTGATGCTGTTGTCAACCAATATAACCCTGAGCCCATTTCAAAAGTTAAGCTTCCCATTTCCAACTCTTCTGGAATCACCCTGACCAAAGGGCCCCCTCAGGAGTCTTCACGTCAGATCAACCAATCTCGGGCTTCACCCCTTAGCACTCCACAAATGATTGAGCGCAAAGATACCATGGGCTCGAACAAGACACTCCAGGATGATTTGACCGCTGGATCTGATACTAGCTTCTTACCCCGCTCTCTGTTGAGAACGATGGGACGGATTCAACGGGAGCTTAATCCAGAATCTGAAGAAGAAGTGCTGAGAAACTATCGTAAATCAAAGATCAAGACGGTTATTTCTGTACGGTTTTTATTGCTTTTAATTCTGGTTCCATTATTGACTCAGCAACTTGCTAAAAATTTTGTTATTGCCCCAATTGTTGATTATTTTATCCCGGAGGAAAAAGCTCCACTCTTTCTTAATATCGATCTTGAAGAGCAAGCTTTTACAGAATTGCATCGATATCAAGAACGCTTAGAGTTCCAACAGATGATTGGAGTTACTCCTAAGATTTCTGAGGAACAACTAGAAGAGCAGCTTCAGCAGAAAGCAACTGAAATAGCTGAAAAATACCGAACAACGGGATCGGATGCGATTGAAAATATTTTTGCTGATCTACTGTCAGTGGTTGCATTTGGAGTTATCATCTATGCCAATCGTCAGGAGGTGGAGATCCTGAAATCTTTCCTGGGGGATCTAATCTATGGGTTAAGTGATAGTGCTAAAGCGTTTATTATTATTCTACTGACTGATATGTTCGTTGGCTTCCACTCTCCCCATGGTTGGGAAGTGATTTTAGAGAGTGTTGCCCGACATTTTGGGCTGCCAGAAAATCGAGATTTCAACTTTCTGTTTATTGCTACCTTTCCAGTGATTCTAGATGCTGTGTTCAAATACTGGATCTTCCGCTACCTCAACCGCAGTTCTCCCTCAGCGGTTTCCACCTACAAAACCATGAATGAATAGGTCATATTCGCTCCAAATTTGGCAATTCTAGCCTCAGACCGGCAGTTTCAACGTCAGTACAGAGAAACCCATGGATTTGCTGGAACCCTTGGCATTGTTTGGCATTGTAAAGGGTTAATCGAGATTCTGTAAAGAGTCTGTAAAGCTATACGTATCAATCCTGATATCAGTTAGAGTATTGAAAGCACTCAAGTTTTACTGACTAGCAACTGACTGGCTAGATTATGCTGTTGATTCTGTAAGAGTGTTTTGCTCTGGATTATTGGAACCCTTTGACCGTTTTTCTATAGAGTTTTTCCCCACAAGCTGATGAGCTATGCTGCCTTGACTTAGATGTAGAAAGCTCTGAATCAGCCTGATATCTTTGTCTTCTATGGCGTGCGATCGCCGCTATTTTTTTTGAAGATCATTAGGGAATCTTGGTGGGGAAATTGGGTCTTCACGAACGGATTTGTCCACTCGAGTTACGATTCAGTTTCGGCTCTTGCGATACCTTTAGGACGCAATTGAAACCAGGCGCAATGTCATGTCCCTGGGCAGAATTCGTGTGGAACTTTTAGAGCCTGCTCAAGACATTGAGTGACTCATATGAGTTGGGTAGAGTTTATGAATCTTTGCTGTTTTTAGCATAGATGCTTGCTCGTCAAAGAAAAGTAACAAAATTTACACTTGGAGTAAATTCACCTATGGCAGTTATTCAAGGAACTAACCTCGATGAAATCTTGCGAGGTACAGCTTTCAGTGACAAGATTTTAGGAAGAGAAGGCAATGACCAACTCCAGGGTCGAAGGGGAGATGATCAGCTCCAGGGCAATCAAGGTAATGATCTCCTAGAGGGAGGTCAGGGCAACGATCAACTACAAGGGGGTACGGGTCGAGATACCCTGGACGGCGGGAATGGACGGGATAACCTGCAAGGAGACAATGATAATGACCTCCTATTGGGAAGCCGGGGATCTGACTCTCTAGATGGTGGTAATGGCTTTGATACCGCTGACTACGGGAACCTGGGCAATCTAATCACCTTGAGAGCGGTTGGAGTGGTGGATAAAGGCAGTGCGGGGACTGACCAGATTCTCAATATTGAGCGGATCATTGGGGCAATTGGCCAGGACAACGTAATTGATGGTGCTGTTCCTGGGGGCGGGCCTGTAGCCTTTAATGTTAATCTTGCGGCTCAAAGTCTGACTACGGTTGGGATTCCAGGCTTAGGAAATGTCACCTTCACCGTAGAGAACTTTGTGGACGTGATTGGTACGTCCAATACGGATACCATCACCGGCAGCAGCGCTGATAACGAGTTTGGCGGTAGCGCAGGCAATGACACCATTGATGGCGGCAGTGGAAACGATATTGTCAACTACAGTGATCTCGGCCAGGCAATCACCCTAGAACGGGCAGGAACTATCAGCAAAGGCAGTGCTGGCACTGATCAGATCTTCAACATCGAAACCATTATCGGGGCCGCTGGCGAAGCCAATGCCATTGATGGTTCTACTGGAACCAGTGGAACAACTTCCTTTGAGGTCAATCTGGCCAATGAGCAACTGGTAGTCAATGGTGTTCCAGGGTTGGGCAGTATTGAATTTGAAGTCGTCAACTTCGTCAATGTCACCGGAACCTCTAATGACGACGACATTACTGGCAACAGTGAGGATAACCTGTTTGGTAGTAGTGTTGGGGATGATAGTTATGATGGCAGCAGCGGCAACGATACAGTTGACTACAGCGATCTTGGTCGGTCGATTACTCTGGAACGGGGCGGAGTCATCAACAAAGGCAGTGCGGGTACGGATCAAATTCTCAGTGTTGAAACGGTGATTGGTGCCCCCGGACAGGACAACAAAATTGATGGTTCGACCGGAATTAGTGGTCAGACCTCTTTTGACATTGACCTGTCCCAGGAAACGTTGACCGTTAAAAATCTACCCGGATTAGGCAACCTGACCTTGAATGTGGTCAACTTTGTAGATGCGACTGGAACCACCCGCAATGACTCCATCCTCGGTAATACAGAAGATAATGAGGTTCGTGGAGGAAATGGCAATGACACCCTAACCGGGGGTGAGGGGGATGACCGACTGTTGGGTGAAGCGGGCCGGGATGTATTGAATGGGGTTGATCCAACCAGCGCCACCCCGGGGGCAGGAGAGCAGGATGTTCTGGTTGGGGCAGGAGCAGCAGATACCTATGTTTTAGGGAATGGTGCCAACATCTTCTATTCCTTTTCGGGAAATGCTGATGTGGCCTTAATTCAGGGATTCCAGACAAATTTAGATAAGATTCAGTTGACGGGCAGCCTGACCGATTACTTCTTCAATGCTCAAAATACCGCGATCTTTGCTACCACCAATAATGACTTGGTTGCGTCTTTTGTCGGTGGGGCATTTAATCCGGCTGTGGACTTCACGTTTGTGTGAAGATAAATTGGGAAACTCAGGTTTGAGGATTGAAATTTTAATGGAATTCCTTTCAACTTGAGGTAAGCCTTGCCAAAGCCCCTTCTCCTGTCAGGAGGGGCTTTCAGGGTTGTATTGTTTTTGTCATTGTCCCGCCAGGGTTTGCTGATTTACAGGCCCACCCCTCGCCCCTGTGAAAATATTCTGAGTTTAGTGCCATGACAATTGGCTAACAATCAGGGTCAAAAGTGCTGAAATCCTAGATCCAGAGAGAGTTCCTGCTCGACGGTCACCTGTCCTGGATCTGGGTGATCTACCAACAGAACCTGAGAATTCTGCGTCGTCGTACCAATAATCGCAGCCTGACTTCCCAGATTTTGAATTAAATCTTGAACCAATTGTTCTGCAAGATTGAATGGCAGGCACAGCACCAACTCAAAGTCCTCTCCGCCGTAGAGAGCCCATTCCAGCCCCTGCTCTTCAGAGACCAGTTTTCCCAGGGCCACATCGCGGGGAATCAGATCGCGCCAGACTCTCGCCCCAACCCCACTGGCCCGGCAGAGTTGTAATACCGCATCTGCCAAACCATCACTACTGTCCATACCCCCAATGGTTAAGCCAGGTTCCTCAGCCCATCGGGGTTGAAGAAACGGCAAAACATCCAGCCGTGGTACTGGGCGTTGATGGGACTGAACTAGACGATGCTTCTCGATATCAAAGAGGAGCGATGGTTCTGATGGGGGATGCAGAAGAAGTTCTAACCCAGCCCGAGAACTACCATGACACCCCGTCACCATGATTGCCTGATCGGGTTTGCAGGTAGAGCGCCGCATCACCTGGGAGGGTTTCACCTGACCAAATGCAGTAATGGCAATCGATCGCACTGGAGAACGGCAGAGATCGCCCCCAAAAATTGCCGCTTGAAACCGATCCAAACAGGCTTTTACGCCGCTGTACAGGTGTTCTACCCAATCCACTGGGGTTTCCCCCGGCAGTCCCAGGGCAATCGTAATCCCTCGGGGAGTAGCACCCATGGCCGCCAGATCTGATAAATTGGCAGCGGCGGCCCGCCAACCGACATCAGTCGCAGTCATGGTTGCGTCACTAAAATGCACCTGATCCACCAGCATATCCGTAGTAATCACCAGAGCTTGTTCTGGATCAGGAGTGAATAGGGCCCCATCATCCCCCACGATGCTACCGGGACAAAATCCCTGTACCAGTTGCAATATTCCCTGTTCCCCTAATTCTTGCACCTGAATTGACATGGTGATTGGCGATTAAAAATCTTTCAAAGGATGTTTGAACAGAATATCAGGCAGCGCAGCCAAACTGAGCTGCCAATGGAAATATAGAGGTTGAATCTGTGGTGCCCAATCTATCAGATCAAACTGGTCATCAAACCATGGCCCGCAACAGGGCTTGAAACTTAAGCTGGATTTCGGCAAATTCTTTTTTTGGTTCTGAACCTGCGACAATTCCTGCCCCCGCAAATAGCCGAGCATAATGACCTTGAACCAGGGCTGAGCGAATCCCCACTACAAATTCGCCATTACCTGCCCCATCAATCCAGCCAATTGGAGCGGCATAGAGCAGGCGATCAAATGATTCGTAGCGACGAATTTGGGTTTGGGCAATCTCTCGGGGATGTCCAGCCGCAGCAGGAGTAGGATGGAGCCTGGCTAGAATTTCTAACAGATGAATTCCAGCGAAAAGATCAGCCTTGATTGGAGTCCAGAGATGCTGAATGTTGGACAATTGCATCAGGCCAGGACGACTTAAATATTCGGGCTCCAGCCCTAATTCCCTTAGTTCCTGGACAATAAAATCCACGACAACTTGATGTTCCCAGCAATCTTTTTGACTGCACAATAATTGATTGGCGAAGTCATGATCGGCTTTAACGGTTTGACCTCGAGGGGCGGAACCCGCCAAGGCATCAGTAATCAGTGCTCCCTCCCGAGCGGCAATCAGGCGTTCTGGGCTGGCTCCAATAAAGGTTTGTCCTTGGCCATTACTAATAGAAAATACACAACAATCAGGATAGAGTAATCGCAAATTGGCAAGAGAACCCATCAGATTAAATGGGGTAGAAACTTTAATATCAATCGCCTGAGCCAGAACAATTTTATCTAAAGTATTTCCTGCAATCAGTTCCAGGGCAGAATTGACATGGTGTAGAAAGGATTGTTGATACAGGGGAGAATTGGGTTCAGCAGTTGATAAATTGGCAGTCAGGATGGCCGGTGAAATAACCGCTTTTGCGGAGCAAAATTGGAGTTTCTGGACTTGATTCCAGAGCCGGGTTGCCGTCGCTTCAATGTCTTGCTGGGGGCTAAATATTAAATTTAAGGTGAGAAAGTATCGGTGTTTGTATTGGATCAGTTGCATCCCAGGCAAAAAAATCTTAGCCGGAGGAAAACCGTCCCAGTTGAGATCAATCAAAGGGCTAGCCAACCCAGGATAGTTGTCATCAAAAAAAGTAAAGCTACAACAGAAATGAGGGGCATGACAAAGGGCAAAATCTCCTACTTTGATAATTCGCTTCTGGCAGTCTCGAACAAAATCTAAGCTTTGAGAAAAGCGATTTGTGCCCTCACCAGTAAACTGAATCACCGCATCAAAAGCAGCGATCGCTCCTGGAACTTTGGCTTCTCAAAATAGGAATATAGTTGATCAGGTTGTGAAAAAATCTCTATGGCCTGAAGTAAGTCAAGGGGTGCTATTTCCTGAGTGATGCTGAGAATTTTATCGGGTTCATGGGGGGACAAAGATTGGCGAAACTCTAATAAAAATTGCTGAATTTTATGATGATTTTTAAATATTTCTTTCTGGGCTTTTTGGGAGGATAAAACCAACATAGAATGTTCAGTAATAAATCAGCAATAAAATACAAACCGGGTTAGACAATAAATTAGACAATAAAACTTTCAACTTTAAGACAAGTTCTTCTATAATAATACTATTTTGTAGGTTTGAGTACCAGCCAGAGTCAAGCCCCCCTGATCAATTCAGGGACAGAACTAGGATGAAAACCAGTTTTGAGCCCCTGGGAACTGTCTAGTGTAAAGCAGAAAAAACTGGCTTGAACTGCTTCGTAATCTTCTGTAAAATCTCCTTGATCAATTGAAATGCTACAATCAAAAGCTAGGGCCAAAATTTTTTTACCTGGCTTTCCCACTCAGCAGGAAAGCACAATTAGCAGGCAAAATGCAAGTGTCAGACTAGGTGTAAGACCATAATAAAACTTGTGCTGGTTGGGTTGAGGCCCGTAGCCTGCTTCCCGGACGTAACCTATGCTGGCCCGGGTGAGACCCTATTCCTAACCCAACCCATATTCAAATCAGCCCATTGTTCCCGTCTTTGTGAAAACTCTATGAAATTGCCCGATGGCCCCAGGTTACCTGCCCTAGTGCAAACCTTGAAGATAATCGCCCAACCATTACAATTCCTGGAGAGCTGTGCTCATCAGTATGGGGATATCTTTACCTTGCAGGTGTTGGGAATCAATTCCCCCCCAGTGGTTTTTTTGAGTCATCCAGAGGCGATCGCTGCCGTTTTCACTTCCGAGGGGGACAAGTTTGAGTTAGGCCAAGTGACCCATGTATTTCGACCCCTGACTGGAACCCGATCTTTGATTGCCCAGGATGGTCAACGTCATCAACGGTTACGACAACTGCTAATGCCGCCTCTCCATGGTAAGCGTCTGCCCACCTACGGAACGCTGATCCGCGAAGCTACCCTGGAGCAAACGGCGGGCTGGGTTCCTGGGAAAACCATTAAAATCCGGGATTATACTGCTGATATCGCCCTCCAAGTGATTCTCAAAGTGGTCTTTGGTTTGCAATCGGGCTCCCGGTATCTCAAGTTCAAGCAATTACTCAAGCCTTTTCTAGATCGAGTAAACTCTCCCTTCAACTCTCTGCAATTTTTCTGGTCTCCTCTCCAACAGGATTGGGGAGCCTGGAGCCCCTGGGGCAGCTTTCTCCGGCAACAACAGCAGATCGACCAGTTGATTTATGCTGAGATTGCTGAACGTCGTCAACAGCCGATTGGGGAGGATGTGTTGTCTCTGTTGATCGCAGCTCAAGACGAAGCGGGTGAGGGTCTCACCGATCAGGAACTTCGGGATCAATTGATTACTCTATTGCTCCTGGGCCAAGATACGACCGCATCGGCCTTGGCCTGGGCCTTTTACTGGATTCATCGATCTCCGAGGGTTTTAGCCCGACTGCGCCAGGAACTAGCCAATTTGGGGCCTGATCCCGCTCCCTTGACCCTGGCCCAGTTACCTTATCTGAATGCGGTTTGCCAGGAAACCCTGAGAATTCATCCCATTGCTTTGATTTCTCAGCCTCGGGTTGTTCGGGAACCCGTTGAGCTTGAGGGATACTGCTTTCCACCCGGGACAATTCTAGTGCCCTGTATTCATCTGGCCCACCGCCGTTCCCAGGTGTTTCCCCAGCCCGAACAGTTTGAGCCGGAGCGCTTTCTCCAAAGCAAATTTTCTCCCTATGAATATTTCCCCTTCGGGGGGGGCAACCGCAGTTGTATTGGGATGGCCCTATCCTTATTTGAGATGAAGTTGGTGCTGGCTACGCTTCTCTCCCACTATCAGCTTGAACTAACCGAGGGGAAGCCGGTTCGCCCGACTCGACGGGGGATTACAATCGTGCCTTCAGAACATTTCGAGCTCACCATGATCGGCAAAGGTCAGCCGCAAAAGCCAACTCTAGAACACCCCCTGAAGCAGATTCGCTAATATGACAGCTCTCACTGAAGGTTCCACAGCAAAACTCTGGCTGGCAGCAATCAAACCCCCAATGTATAGTGTCGCCATCATGCCGATCTGGCTGGGAACTGCTGCTGCCTCTAGTCAAACCCATACCCTGAACTGGGAAATTTTTCTGACGTTCCTGAGTTCAGCCATTTTGATTCTGGCCTGGGAGAATCTATTAAATGATGTCTTCGACTCAGAAACGGGAATTGATCAGAATAAACCCCATTCTCTGGTGAATCTGACAGGAAATAAATCCCTGATTTTTGCCCTGGGAAATCTTTGTCTGGGAGTTGGCATCCTGGGAATTTTAGCGATTTGCTGGTGGCAACAGGACTTTACGGTGCTGGGTTTGATTCTGGGCTGTTGCCTGCTGGGGTACTTTTATCAGGGGCCGCCCTTTCGTTTGGGCTATCAGGGATTGGGGGAGATTCTCTGCTTTTTTGCCTTCGGGCCTTTAGGGGTCGCCGCCGCAATCTACAGTCAAACCCACAGTCACTCCCAGAGTTGGTCAGGACTGAGTTTAGCCATCGGCAGTTTTTTGGGAGTCACCACCAGCTTGATTTTGTTCTGTTCTCATTTCCATCAGGTGGCAGATGACCTAGCTGCCGGAAAGCGATCGCCCATCGTCCGCCTCGGCACGGAACGGGCCGCTCAATTACTGCCTTGGGCCTGTGGGGGGCATTTGGGTTAATTGCCCTGTTGGTGGGATTGCAACTATTTCCAGTATGGGCCCTGTTGAGTTTTGCTGGGCTTCCCTTTGGAATTCATCTCTGTCGCCATGTCAGTCAAACCCACGATCAACCGGAACAGGTGAGGAACTGCAAGTTCATTGCTATTTCTCTGCATTTCTGGAGTGGGCTATTGCTGGGGGTGGGTTTGGTCTTAGGTTCGTTGCAGGGATAACAATTTCGAGCTCCTATGGCCTATAGTGACTTCTGAGAAGTTGGGTTATGCCGATGTTTAATTTAGTCAGGTTTTTGTCAGGGTCTCAGAGGTTAAAAGCATCTAGAAATTTTAGAACTTCTAGAACTTCTAGAACTTCTAAAATTTCTAACCGGTTCCAGGTTGGATTGGGGGGATTGTTCGCGATTGTCAGTCTGATGGCCCTGGCTTCTCGGGGGGTGTCTCAGTCGGACGTTGGATCCTCTGTTTTTTATCCTGATAACCTGCCAGACAACTGCGAAGTGATCAATTCTCAACTCGAAGCCGGCCAATATCCCCTGATCCACCCAACCGATACCGAAAGAATTGGTCTCAAACTCCAATGGCAACTTCCGGGGCGATCGCCCAATTTGTCCTCAGCCCTGCATAGCTTACGGTTTCTAGCCTGTCTGATTGGAGCAGGGGAACAGGGAGATGGGAAAGCCCTGAAAACGGCAGAAACCGTACTTCTAGATTGGGCAAAGACGAATCCCCTGGAGGGCTCTCCCCAGGACTGGACAGCGGCGAATAATCTTGGCCCTTGGGAACCAGAGACCGTAGCGTGGCGTGCTGTTGTTTTGAGTTACTTCTATCGGGTGTATCGGGTTGAGTTACCGGATCAGTCCCCTGATCCAGCAGTTTTAGGGCAGTTAGTTGCCTTGGCCCAGACCCATGGGGATTTGCTCACCCGAACTCTCATCTATTACGCGGATAATCACCGGGGGCTCACCAATAGCCTGGGACTCCTGGCCCTGGGCTCAGCCTTTAAGGATTTACCAGAGTCAAGCCGTTGGTTAGAGGTCGGGCTAGGGCAGGCAGAACAGCAAATGCAAGAGAATGTTTCCATCGATGGGATTCACCTGGAACAGTCGGGGGAAATCCATCATCTGGCCCTACAACAGTTGATGGAAATTTATCGGGTGGCCCAGCGCATCAATTTGCCCCTATCCGAAGCCTATCGACAGCGGTTGGATCGAATGTTGGGGGCATCGGCTTTGATGATCGGTAGTAACCGCCGAGTTGAGGGATTACCCGATAGTGATCCGCAGCAGGAGATGACTTCGACACTGCTCAAAACCTTTAACAATCTGGATCTGGGATTTAATTCTCCAGGTCAGGGATTGCTGGCCAAAACTAGACGACGGGAGATTACCCGAGGACTACACCTCTATCGCCAGGGGGGATATAGCTTTTTTGTGCCAGGGTCGAGCAAAGAACTGGAGGCCGTATTCAAAACCCATATCCTCAACAGCCCTAATTTTCATCAGGATGCTCTGATGGTAACGGCTCGAACGGGCGATCGCGAGTTGCTAATTTATCCCTCCAAGTATTTCCCAGGGAAAATTGACCCCTACTTCAATACGGCCATGGCTGCTAATACAGTTCAGGTCGGGGACTTGCAACAAATTCCTCTGCTACCCCTGCCCAACTCCCACTCAGGTTCAGGACTGATTAGCTCTAATCTAGAGAATCTGCTCAATCGCTGGGTCTGGTTGAATCCATTCTCAAAACAGCAACCCAAACTCCCTCCGGAAGTCATCCCGTTAAAGGATCGAGTATTGCCTCAGAATGGCCAGGTGATCGCCTTTAGCAGTTCTCCAGAGCTGGATTTTGTCGCCGCTCAACAGCAAACCTATCCAGGGATACGCCATACCCGAACCGTAGCTCGAATAGGTGCAGATTTCCTGCTGGTGTGGGATCAACTGCAAAGCCCTGAGGTTCAGTCCTATAGCCAAACGTTTCACTTTCCCCCGGAATTGCGGGTTAAGCTCATGGGTTCAGAAGGGGTATTGCGATCCGGGCAGGATCCGGTGGCTCGTTTTATTCAGCTTGCCCCCCAAGTTCCCGGACGGGTTTGTCGAGGGCGGCTCCAACCCCGGCCCTGTGGATGGTACACAGACTCATCTACCGCCAGAAAACAACCCACTTCTGCGGTACTTTATGAGACTCAAGCTCAGGATCAACGGTTTCTGTGGATTCTCTCCACAGGCGGCCAAACTATCAAAGCCAGACTCGATACGGTTCAAGAAGGAGTGGAATCCTATCAATTGGTGACTCTATCGAAGGGAGATCGGCAAATGCGATTGGCGTTGAAAGGGGCTACAGTTCAGCTTGAGAAGTGATTCTTTCAAGACATCCCTGAAGTCAAGGACTGGCTGAGGGGAAATTCTAAGGTTTCCCGCTGTTCTAGGTAGCGCTGGGCAACTTTGCGGGCTAGACCCCGAATTCGGCCAATATATCGGGTGCGTTCCGTGACGGCGATCACCCCTCGGGCATCCAGTAGGTTAAAAGTGTGAGAACATTTCAGCACATAATCCAGACTTGGTAGCACCAATCCTTTGCCAATCAGTTGGGTGGCTTCCTGTTCATACAGCCCAAACAGGGTCAACAATAACTCTGGATTAGACGCTTCAAAATTGTAAGTACAATGCTCGATCTCCCCCTGAAGATAGACATCCCCATAGCTCAACGTATCTGTCCAGGAAATTTTAGTGATAGCCTCCACATCCTGAAGATACATGGCCAACCGCTCTAAACCATAGGTAATCTCAATGGAAACCGGGCGGCAATCAATCCCGCCACACTGCTGAAAATAGGTAAATTGGGTGATTTCCATGCCATCAAGCCAGACTTCCCAGCCCACCCCCCAGGCCCCCAGGGTGGGAGATTCCCAGTTATCCTCAACAAAGCGGACATCGTGATCCTCCGGCTGAATCCCCAATGTCCGCAGGGACTCCAGATACATCCCCTGAATATTATCCGGTGAAGGCTTAATCAAAACCTGATATTGATAGTAGTGCTGAAACCGATTAGGATTTTCGCCATAACGACCATCCGTGGGCCGACGACAGGGTTCAACGTAGGCCACTGACCAGGGTTCGGGGCCAATTGCCCGCAGAAAGGTATGGGGGCTCATGGTTCCAGCGCCCTTCTCCGTGTCGTAGGGTTGGGCAATCAGGCAACCGCGATCGCTCCAGAACTGATTCAGGGTGGCAATGATCGATTGAAAGTTCACAGGTTAAAACTTGTAGTTGTACTTGTAGTTGTAAGTATTGTAAGGAGTAGTTGTCAATCAGGATATCGCAAGAATGGTACAACATAAAACCACAGCATTCAGATACCCCAGACCTCGGTGTACCATTGAGAAATCAAAAATCCAAAACACTGGAATAAGAATGAAAGCTGCGATCATAAGCCAACCGGGGAAGCCTGATGTTCTGGAGTTAAAAGAAGTCCCTCAACCCCAGATTCAAACTACCACTGAAGTGCTAGTCCGGTTAAAAGCAGCCGGAGTCAATCCGATTGATACGAAGCTGCGCAGCCGGGGTACATTCTATCCTAAGAAAATGCCAGCAATTCTGGGTTGTGATGGGGCCGGGGTGATTGCAGCGGTTGGTGCAGACGTTGAGTGTTTGGAGGTGGGAGATGAAGTTTATTTCTGTGATGGAGGTTTGGGCAACCCAACAGGAAACTACGCTGAATTTACTGTAGTAGAGGAAAAATTTGTCTCTCTAAAGCCCGAATCCCTCAGCTTTGCCGAAGCTGCCGCTGCCCCTCTGGTATTAATCACAGCTTGGGAATCCCTCTATGACCGAGGGCGGCTGCAACCGGGACAACGAGTCCTAATTCATGGGGGTGCCGGAGGAGTCGGTCATGTTGCGATCCAGCTTGCCAGGTTGCAAGGGGCAGAGGTGGCGACAACGGTTGGGTCGGCTGACCATGCTGAATTTGTGCAACACCTGGGGGCAGATTTGGTGATTAACTATCAGCAGACCGATTTTGTTGAGGCCGTTCTAGCCTGGACACAAGGGGAAGGGGTAGATCTGGCATTTGATACCGTTGGCAAAGAAACTTTCTTCAAAACCATCCCAGCCGTCAAAATCTATGGGGATTTGGTGACAATTTTGGAACCAGACATGGATCTGGGTAGCCTCAAACAAGCCCGGACGCGCAATTTGAGAATTGGCCTAGAGTTGATGCTAACTCCCATGCTACAGGGACTGGTCGAAGAACAGCAAGATCAAGCTAAAATTCTCCGGCAGTGCGCTCGCTTGATAGATGCAGAAAAACTCACGATTCATCTTTATCGAACCTTTCCCCTAGAGGAGGCTGCAGCCGCCCATCAACTGCTTGAAGCCGGACATTTAACCGGAAAACTGGCCCTAGTGATAGACTAGCCGGGGCTGAATCACCTCGCTACAAATAGGTCTAATAGATCAATTCTGTAATTTTCTGTAAATTTTGGTACAAACGGCGATCGCATTTTATGGGTAATATACGGCAGGCAAAGCTCAAAACTTGAATCTCTCCGATTGGTTAGGCGTTACTGATTCACTGATTCAGGGTGCAATATCTGAGTGAGGTTATATCAGTAAGATTACGCAAATGACGTTACAGGTGCGGTTAACAAGTGAGCTTGTGATTTTCCACCTATGGTAGCTAAGCTGATCAGTTTTGGTAATGCCTGTTTCTACATCTGTATGGAGTCATTTTAGTTTTTGAGCCAATGTTTGAGTTATCTATTCGGCATTCGGTCTTAGAGTTTAAGAACTAAAGTCTAGAGAACTAAAGTCTAGAGAACTAAAGTCTAGAGAACTGAAGCTTGAAAAGCTGAAGTTCAGTTTTGCATCTCTACTGTCTATTTTAATGAACTGCTTTCAATGTTATAGAGCAGTTCGAACCTAAGGAGAAACTATGAGTGGAAATGAAGCGCGGGTTCAAGCTGTTCATCAGATTACAAATCGGCAGACAATGCCACCCAAAACCCCAGAACGTCTAGAGAAGATTTGGGCCGAGAACGTCTTCAGCCTCAGTAAAATGCAGGCGAGTCTCCCCAAATCGGTCTATAAGTCTATCAAGAGTACGATTGTTAATGGTGAGAAGCTTGATCCCTCCGTTGCTGATGCCGTTGCTACAGCGATGAAAGATTGGGCAATGTCAAGGGGGGCACTTTACTATGCCCATGTGTTCTACCCCATGACCAACCTGACTGCCGAAAAGCATGACGGTTTTATTTCGGTACAGGCAGATGGCAACGTTATTTCAGAGTTTTCTGGCAAGGTTCTGGTGCAGGGGGAACCCGATGGCTCTTCCTTCCCTAATGGAGGAATTCGGGATACGTTTGAGGCGAGGGGCTATACGGCCTGGGATGTCACCAGCCCTGCCTACATTCTGGAGACAGATAACGGTTCAACCCTGTGTATTCCGACAGTTTTCGTGTCTTGGACAGGGGAAGCTCTAGACAAGAAAGTTCCCCTCTTGCGTTCTATCGCCGCCATGGACAAGGCTGCCAATAAAGTTTTAAAGCTGTTGGGCCATACTGATGTTGCTCGGGTGAGCTCGAGTTGTGGGGCTGAGCAGGAATATTTTCTGATCGATGCCAATTTCGCCAGTCAACGTCCTGATCTACTTCTGGCAGGGCGATCGCTCTTTGGCCGCCCCCCCGCTAAAGGCCAGGAATTTGACGACCATTACTTTGGGGCGATCCCAGAACGGGTTCAAGTTTTCATGCAGGATGTTGAGGAAACCCTTTACAAGCTTGGTATTCCCGCTAAAACTCGCCATAACGAAGTTGCCCCCGGTCAATTTGAAATCGCCCCATTTTTTGAAGCCGCAAACGTGGCCAGTGACCATCAACAAATGCTGATGACCGTTTTGCGCCATACCGCCAAAAAGCATGGCTTTATGTGCTTATTGCATGAAAAGCCCTTTGCTGGGATTAACGGTTCTGGAAAGCATGTTAACTGGTCTGTTGGCAATGCCACCCAGGGAAACCTGCTGGATCCAGGGGATTCTCCCCATGAAAATGCCCAGTTTTTAGTATTCTGCGGGGCGGTCATTCGCGGGGTACACAAGTATGGCCCTTTGATGCGGGCAGCCATTGCTACAGCCAGTAATGACCACAGACTGGGAGCCAATGAAGCCCCCCCGGCCATTATGTCTGTGTATCTGGGAACTCAGTTAGAAGAAGTGTTCGAGCAAATTAAAACGGGAGCGGTCGTAGATTCTAAGAAAAAGGGAGTGATGGAGCTTGGGGTGGACGTGTTGCCCCCCCTGACTAAAGATGCGGGCGATCGCAACCGGACTTCCCCCTTCGCCTTTACCGGCAACCGATTTGAGTTCCGAGCGGTTGGCTCAAGTCAATCGGTATCAGGGCCATTAATTGTGCTGAACACAATGCTGGCAGATTCCCTGGAATGGGTCGGCAATTGTCTGGAGAGCGAATTATCCAAGGGAGTAGAGCTCAACACTGCCATTCTTACCGTCCTCAAGTCAGTGATGGAAGAGCATGGCGCTGTGGTGTTTGGCGGGAATGGATACTCCGAAGAATGGCACAAAATAGCAGAGGAGCGGGGTCTGGCTAACCTGCGTACCACGGCGGATGCCTTACCCGTGCTCCAGCAAGAGTATGTCAAGGATCTATTTGAGAAAACCGGAGTTCTGAAACCGGTTGAGCTAGAGAGCCGTTTTGAAGTGTATGCAGAGCAATATATTCTTTCCATCGAAGTCGAAGCCAGGCTGGTGGTTAGTATGGCAAAAACCCTGATTTACCCCGCCTCAGTCGAGTATCTATCTAAGCTAGCCTCTACGATTGGCAGCCTGGCAGATTTGGGGGTTGATCTGGAAAAGGAGAGTGCCAAAAAGGCAGCAGAACTGACTAATTCTATGGTTTCTGCAACTCGTCAGCTCAGTGCCGCCCTGAATAAGCACGATTTTTCAACAACAGCGGAGAAAATGCAGTATTGTGCCACCACAATTCGGCCTTTAATGGATGAAGTTCGCCAGTATGCGGATAGCCTGGAAGGGGAAATTGCGGATAGTTACTGGCCATTGCCGACTTACCAGGAAATGCTATTTATCAAGTAAGTAACTTGACGCAATTAATTAGAAGATTGATGGGGGGTGAAGGGGGCAGTGCCTCCTTCCTGCAC
>JAAURB010000092.1 GCA_012033335.1 Oscillatoriales cyanobacterium RM2_1_1 | reverse complement strand
GTGGTCAGCATCGGGGGTGCAGGGGAATTGTGCCGGGGTGCGTCTTGATGGTTTGGGGCTGGGGTAATAGATCCCGGGGTCGCTTCACCTCAGGAACCGGGAGAGTCAGGAAGGCGATCGCCGCCAGGGCTACACTGGAAATACCGATAGCGGCGGGAACAATCCGCTGAGCCGTTGGTTGCTCCGGCTTGACGTAGCGCTTAGAAGCCGGTTGCAGGTTGAGGGTGAGATCCGGCAAGGTACGGGAATCGGCAAAAAATTGATCAATCGTTTCTACCAGATCAAACAATTGAACCGTCGTCAAATCTACCGTCATGGCCTGGGTTTTTGGGCCTGATTCTAAGCCAGAATGCTGATCCGGATAAACCGTGAGACGATGTAGATGGTGATCAAGTTTTTGTAGAGTCACGTTCTGTAAGGGTTCGGACTGATCTTGGGTTTCAGGAACCATCACCTCGCTCAGCATCGACTGAGTATACCGACTGACCCGAGTCACAAGACTCTCAAAAAAATCCCGACCTCCGCTGATGGAGTGACCCGCCGAGTCCATAAACTTACACTCAGCATTCATCAGCATAGACATGCAGGGGCGGGACTCAGAGGGGCTGTGGCTTTCACTTAATCCCTGCAAGGTCAACTGACAACTCGGAGAACTATACTGTCGCTGAATGGTCATGAAAACTCTCCATCAAACAAACTACTCCAGAGTCGCTGCATCCCTGCTGTTCCCGTACAGAATAACAACTTCTCCAGCAAATCCATAGCCAAACTATTTAGCTTTTCGGGAGAACTATAAGCTATCACTCCAGCCCGGCGAGGATTCATCCGACTGCGAAAATGAGCCCGAAATCGTTCTAGATAGGCTGAAAGTTGTAAATGCTGTTCCAGGGGAATTTGTTTGGTCTGGAGCTGATGGTAATCCCCGAGAAACTGACGAATCGGCACAGTCAGTTGACGGCTGAGGTAGTGGATAATCGCCACTAAAGACTTGGCCTCCGCTAAACTCAGAGGGCGACGCTGGGCATGGCGTCTTAAGGGGTTTGTGCTACGGATTTGCCAGAGGGTTACCCGATTCTGGATGACATCTTGTAAATCAAGTTTGGGAATCAGGGCCAGCATTTGTTCACCTCCACCGCCTCCAAGATACAAGGCTTCAATTGCTAATAACAATAGATCGATCTGGGTGCGAACTCGCCGGGGACATCCCTGACTTGAGATTGGAAAATCTGGCAAACTTTCTAAAAGCGCTGGAGTTGAGCTGGCTTGGGAACTTTCTAACTGCATTCTGCTCACGGCATTGGGTCAACACGGGGAATGGCGAATGGGGAACGAAAGAGCTTTGGTTCTAAACTAGAATAGCTCATCCTAGAATGATTACATTATTCATGCAACTCTCATCGTTGCCCATTCAGAATAAAGCGCTAGAGTTGGATAGCACCCTAACAAAGGGATCAGTCAAAATCCTGCTTCTGTAAAATTTTTGAGGTAGGATTCTGAAGAGAACAATAAACCTCCAGGTTTCTATCATTCCCAGTCCAGGGGAATTCTTTTCACCGGATTAAATGATTGGTCTAAGTCTGATTCTAGATACTATGGTAGAGCTGATGGATCTGAAATCTTTCGTTCGAGCAGTTCCAGACTTTCCTAAGCCTGGGATTGTATTTAGAGATATTACAACCTTGCTGAATCATCCAGAAGCGCTGCGATATACGATTGATTGCCTGAGTGAACAATGTGCTCCCCTCTCCCCTGATTATATTGTGGGGATGGAGTCCCGGGGTTTTCTATTCGGTGTCCCCCTAGCTTATCAACTCGGTCGAGGGTTCGTACCGGTTCGCAAACCCGGAAAATTACCCGCTTCTGTCCACTCCGTTGCCTACGATCTCGAATATGGGACGGATTCTCTGGAAATTCATCAGGATGCCATGCCCCAGGATAGCCGGGTTTTGGTGATAGATGATCTAATTGCTACTGGGGGAACGGCGGGGGCCACAGCCCAGTTAATTCAGCAGGCAAAGTGTGAAGTGATTGGCTTTGGGTTTATCATCGAGCTTGTCGGGCTCGAGGGCCGACGGCAGCTACCGGATGTGCCAATTATTACTTTATTACAGTACGATTAAGGGAATATTATTAGTGAATTCGGCTCAGGGTTGTGCTAAAACGCCCTTTGACCCCTTTGTAAGGAATGACCAGTAAAGTTAATCGAACTCTCAATCGCCCTCGCCAACAGGTATCAATTTCGCATTTGTTCCAGGGCGATACCCTACCCTATATTGGGAAGCGGCTATTCCAGGCTGTGATCACATTGTTTCTGGCTTCGGCTTTATGCTTTGCGATTGTTCAACTGGCCCCAGGGGATTATCTAGATGAGCTCCGGCAAAATCCCCAGGTTTCTCCAGAGACCCTGAACCAGCTCAAAGAAAAATTTGGCTTAGACAAAGGCCCAATTGAGCAGTATTTTAATTGGCTCAGGCGCATCCTCAGTCGAGGGGATTTTGGCTTTAGCTTTGCCAACCAACGCCCTGTTTCGGATCTGCTCTGGGAAAGGGTTCCGGCTACGCTGTTATTGTCAATTTCCTCCCTGATCCTGACCTGGGCGATCGCCATTCCTCTAGGGATTGTTGGGGCCATCAGACAAAATCAGTTTTCTGATCGGTTTCTCCAAGTCGTTAGCTATGCCGGGCAGGGATTTCCTAGTTTTATTACGGCCCTGCTGTTACTCTACCTGGCCCAAAATACATCTCCCCTGTTTCCAGTGGGGGGCATTATGAGTATTGATTATCCCGATCTGTCTCCAGTGGGCAAGGTGTTGGATATTGGCTGGCACATGATCCTGCCCACCATTGCCCTGACCGTGACCAGTTTTGCCGGGTTACAACGATTGATGCGGGGGCAATTGCTCGATGTGCTGCGTCAGGACTATATTCAAACGGCTCGGGCTAAGGGCTTGCCGGAAAATCGTGTGATCTATGTCCATGCCCTTCGCAATGCGATTAACCCCTTGATTACGCTCCTGGGATTTGAATTTGCTTCCCTATTGAGCGGGGCGTTTATTACTGAAAATTTCTTTAATTGGCCAGGGCTGGGGAATCTGGTTTTGCAGGCTGTCCGTCAACAGGATTTGTATCTGGTGATGGCAAGTTTGATGATGGGGGCGGTGATGCTGATCATTGGCAATTTATTAGCGGATCTATTGTTGAAAGCTGTTGATCCTCGGATTAGGTTAGAAGACCTGAGGTAAGCGTCCAAATGTCATGAGGTTCAGCTAAGGCATGTTACATCAGGTTTATCACATTCTGCGGTCTAAACAAGACGGTCAATACATTGCAGCCCATCCCGATCCCGACTCCCCGACCCAGTATTTGTTGCTGTTTTCAGAATATGCGGATGCCTTGAGCTACCTGAATAAGTATGCTCAGGAACTGGTGGATCGGTTTACCGTAGAGTCAATTTCAGGCACCCAACTCAAGGGAATTCTCCAACGCTGGAGTTTTGCCGGGATTGGTTTGGTTAAAGACCCACTTCTGCCTCGGATTGAGTTTTTGGGTTTGGACTGAAGCTGATTGACGACCTGAGTTTAGTTAGGGTAATTAAGCAGATTTGATATAACAAACCTGATTTTTGAACCCCCTCTCGATTCCCTTTGTCAGTTTTTCCGAGATAGCCGATGATAGAGGGTGACGTTCATTGAATCAACTATGCCTCTACCTACAAATCTCAGTACCTTAGAAGGCAATCTGATTGCGCCAGATGTCTTGACAAATAAAGTGATCCTGTTTGTCAACGTTGCGAGTAAGTGCGGCTTGACCCCTCAGTACAAGGGCTTGGTGGCTCTCCAGGATGAATTTGAGGAGCGGGGCTTTGTCATTGTGGGTGTGCCCTGCAATCAGTTTGGTGATCAGGAACCGGGCAGTTCCGATGAAATCAAGTCTTTCACCCAGACAAACTATGACGTTGACTTTACCCTCCTGGAAAAGCAAGATGTCAATGGGCCAGGTCGCAGTCCTCTGTATCAATTTCTAGTCGGGGATGGGCCAGATATCGCCTGGAATTTTGGGAAATTTCTGGTAGACCGCCAAGGGGAAGTAGTGGCCCGGTTTGAACCTCAAGTGGCTCCAGATGACGCTAGCTTGAAGACAGCCATCGAGCAGGCTTTGGGTTAACTCTGCGGAATGCTGCCTTATCCCCCATTCTTGGGGGATGAGGCAGCAAAAAACCGCTTGGAAATCTGGTTAATGATGCCGCTGAGAATTGCCCCAGCCATCAAAATTCCTATGGCAGGCATAAATAGCGGCTCCCATAAGCTGTACCACAAATCCAACCCCAGGGAGAATTTGATGGAACGACCCAGCACCGCCGCTGCTAACCAAAAAAGCTAAACAGTACCAGAAAGAAATCGGCCACTAAAACCCAATTTAAGCCTTGAAGCAATTTTTCTTTCATAGTCCAGACCAGAAAACAATTAGTAGAAGTAGAAATGAAGCGAAAGCTAGGCAGATTTTACATGCTTGACTAGGAGTTGGGCGATCGCCTGCAACTGACGCTTATCAAAGGTTTTGATTAAGACTTTCACCGCTTCTCTTGGATCCGTTGGCAACATCACCTCTGAGGCAGCAACCTTACCGGAAGCCAATTGCAGCAACTTTTCCCCTGGCCCAATTTCTCGGGCTCGACCTGCCTCAAGCAGTTCACTGCCCTGCTTGAGTTCCTTGATGACGGTGTTGGCTAGATCCCCTAAAGAATTTTGGGGTTGAATAATGGCTTTATGGGCAGTTTTGACGAGATTCTGCCAGGGTTCTATGCCTTTTCCTACCTGGGTCAGCCGAGCGCACAACCCGGCAAGTTGCTTGCGGCGGGTCGGGGAATCAGACCCCTTGAAGCTTTGTAACATTGGTTTTAATACCAGCATCACCTGTGCTGCTGCCCTGGGTACCGTTTGGCTACTGGTCGCCGGCGCAGTGGGAACCTTACCAGTGGCCAAGGCTTGCAGATATTTTTCCAGTTTATCAAACAGAGGTAGGGAGGCCGTCACAATCTTGTCTCCCATGGCTTCTGAAAGCCCTGGGGGGCTCTGACAGCGCTCAGTCAAATTTCTTAACACCTCATAGGCTTTGGTAGAGAGGGTTTGGGCAGTGGCATCGACTCTGAAGGGATTATCCTTAACGGGCTTGAAACAGTCTTCTAGACGCTTGGCGACCTGATTAATACTGCTCAAGCTGGGAACCTCACCCATTAACATCGCCGCTCCTCCTTTGATGGAGTGGGCCGCCCGATACATGGCGATCGCCTCTTCTCGATCAGGATTTGCCATGATCGCTGGCAGATTCTTCAACCCGCTTTCAAAAACCGCAAGATGTTCTTCCGCCTCTTCCATGAAAATGGCAAAGATTTTCCGGTATTGATCTTGATCTACAGCCACTGCGATTCTCCTATCTGTTAAAACTCCAGCCGAGCAGGTCTACCGACTGACAGTGCCTCCAAATATTGCTGCCAGATTCTGATAGAACAGGAACCATGACTGGGAGCTACCCACCCATGAATCAAACTTTAACCTAATCATGGCCGGTTTTCCTAGAGTCCTATTCTAATCTTTCTGAAGCCTGATAAGATGCTGAGTTAGAGAGGTTCCAGAGAGGTTTCAGATCAAGTTCATGAGTGATGACCAGGGATTCGATTCCCGGTCTATTTGTTGTCAGGCTATAGATCTGACGAACTATCAGGAGCCACTTCGAATCCCGGCACGGGCCAGGTTTTTGGAGTTTCAATCAATTCATTGAGTTCGTGAATCTCCACTCCAATGTCCTGACAGGCTTGTTGGAGTTCCTGTTGAAACGTATCAATCTCCGTGCCATAACCGGCCAACTTCGCGGCGGTGGCGACTCCTTCTCTAGCATTTGCTCGGGCGCAGTCAATCAATTCAATTCCGGTGAGTGGCTTAGAGTCCATGGTTGCTTGAGTAAAATGACAAATTCACATTCCTTTATTTTGACATCCTCTCCGTCCAAATCAGACAGTCCAGGATGTATTCAATTGGAACTATTCAAGGCGTTGTTCCCGTAACATTCTGCCCCAGCGGTGCATAAACGCTCCAGGACTTGATCAGCGGTAATCAGGCGCGTTAGCACCACCTGACCAATTCCAGCACCAGACCCAGGACTCACCTCCGGATGAGTCAGCTTGACTTCAATCATCAGCACAGCATCCTCCGCCCGGTAAAGCCACATCTGCTCTTCTTTGTCCCACAAGGACAATCCTAACCGTTGAATGTCAGGGGGACGGCGGCGCATCGCTTCATCCCAGAGTCCGCCCACACTCCAGACCCGACCCACCGACCATCCATCAGATAGAAAAAAATATTTCATAAGTTCTCTCAGCTTAATGGTGATTTGATCCTGGACTCGCCTGTAGAGTACAGCGGAATTTCGCTCTGAGCAACCGGCTAGAAACCAGCATCCTCATCGCTCTAGCTTTTGGAGTAGGGCTTGGGCCATAATCTCAATCGGGGCGGATTGACCTAACCAGAGTTCTAAGGCTGCAGCCCCCTGCTGTACCAGCATCTCTAAACCATCAATCGGGATTGCTCCCTGGGCCTGGGCCATTTGAAGTAGTCGAGTAGGGCGAGGGGTATAAATCAGATCGTACACGATGGTTTTTGGGGCAAGATGACGGATCAGGGCAGGTTCCAGGGGTGATCGCCCCACCTCAGGAGACATGCCCACGGGAGTGGTATTCACCAGTAAATCCGTCTGCTCAATCAACGGGGGCAAAGCCTCCCAGAGGTGAATTTGCGGGATTACCGGATTGAAGGAAACTGGCTCTGGATTTTCCAGTTTTTTTAGCTGTTGCCAGGAGCGCTGAAAGATTGTCAACTTTTCCCAACTGCGGCCAACCACATGGATCTGGCTAATACCCAGCATTGCACACCCGGCAACGACTGCCCGTGATGCCCCCCCATTGCCCAGGATCACAGCGGATTTCCCTGGGCCTGTCCAGTCAAATTTCCTTAAGGGAGCCAGAAACCCTGCTACATCGGTATTGGTTCCCGCCCAACCTTGGTCAGTTTGCCAGACGGTATTAACGGCTCCCAGCGCTTGAGCCAGGGGTGAAATCTCTGTGAGCAGCGGAAAAATCGCTTGTTTGTGGGGGATCGTTACATTAAATCCAACTAAACCAATGGCCCTAAATCCATCGAGGGTAGCTAGCAATGCTTCGCCTTTGACTGGAAATGGCAAATAAACATAATCCACTGCTAGATGGGCGATCGCAGCATTGTGCATCACAGGGGAAAGGGAATGTTGAATTGGATCTCCGATCACCCCTAAAAGTTTCGTTGTGCCTTGAATCATGATCCTGCCCCGTTCAACTCCGGTGCCTCTGCCAGAATCGGGTTGACATCAAACCAGTATTGTTTTTGATAGTGATACTCGAATACCCAGAGACTCCGGAGGAGAATATGATAATCCGTCAGCCCGGTTAATTTTTTGGTCTTGCCCACTTGACGGAGCATCTGCCATTCATCAGACTCAATGGCTAGCAATAACTGATGACGACGCTGCAAAATTACATCCTCCAGACTCTCCCGCGATAGGGGTGGATCTTCTTTCTGTAAACAACTATAGAGCAAAACCAGTAAACTCCGGATATGGCCACCGCTGGCCCGGCAAAGCCGATCCAGGGTCTCTGAAGCATCAAAGATTTGGGGAATCAACGCTTCGAGTGATTCCAGGGTTTGATTGGGAAAGGCTCGTACCATTACCAATTGCCGCAGGTAGCTAATCCCAGCTTCACAGGGCTGACCATCCGGCAGGGTGACCGGCACCATGGGTAACGCTTTGGGATCATTGCCAAAGCGAGTCACAAGCCGACCCAGATCCGTGGAAAAGATCAACCCCAGGGGAATGGTATAAACCACATGGCAGTCGAGTTTATTCAGTTGATCGCCGCGATCAATAAATAAATACTCCGGTTGGGGTCTGCCGGTGGCGGTAATCGAATTCATAATCCGATCTAGGTTGTCAATGATCACCACTAACCCGGCCTGGCCCTGCTGCTTGAGTTGCTGAATGGCTGGGGCTAAAAGCTCTCGATTGATGGCTTCTAGAATATTACTGGTGCGGGGTTCTAAGTATTGCCGCATCAAGGCTCGCAACTCTCGACTATCTCTAGTTTTAGCGGTGATAATCTCAATGGCCACCGCCAGGGAAAATTTTTCGTCGAGACTTTTGGCGATCGCCTCTGAAAGATCCCCCTGAAAGTCCATCTGGGTATTGAAAACATCAGCAATACCATTCAACAGGATCTTAAACTCATGGGGTTGAAGTTGAACATTGAATTGTTCAACGCTTTCACTTACCTGACGAGCGATCGCCAATAAAATATCAGTAATATCAACATCAGCCATATCTAAATCCTGACTGGATTCGAAATAGATCACATGGAACTTTTCGGCTTCCAGCAAAGCCTTTAAGTGTAACAATTCAGTTGATTTTCCTGAACCAATATGACCCGTAAACAATTGGCAGGTAGGGCTATCAGGGGACAGACGAGTAATTGTCCGGGCCATTTGTTCAATCAGTTTCCCCCCCCGCACCTGGGAAAAGTCAATATAGTAAGCCCGGTCTTCTGGATTACTAATATTGAGTGTCTTAGCTGGATTGGCAGCTCTAAAAAAACGATTTAAATTGAGTTCCATACCTCTCCCCTTGCCAGTGAGTAACTTTAAAGTGATTAGAGTTACTCAGATATTTAGACGTTTGATCTGGCTTTAAAGTTCTTGCTCTAGTTAGTACTTAAATAGCTTGGGGCAATTAATTAGAAAATCGATTAATTAGAAAATCGATGGGGGGCGAAGCCCCAGACCCCCTTCCATTTAACAACTCATTACAACCACCTACTTACCCAATCAGATCGAGTCCTATCCCCCAGAACCATGATCCCATTCCCAGGCCCAAACCCGAAACAATCACTAAAATCAGAAAAATAGAAGACTCCTCAAAGCCTTCTGCAAGTTTTTCCCCGGCCACCAGTTGAGCCACAATACCGGAAATAATAGCGATCGTCCCCAGGCACCTAGGAAAATCCCATTCGCATCTGCCGCTTGAATTTCTTCTACGATACTGTCGGGGTTGCCGCCAATCCAGGCTCCCAACCAGGCCCCAAACCAGAAGCCAAAAGCCTGCCCTGCTCCAATTGGACTGCGGGATTTAAATAGGGCATCGGAGGTCACCCCCAGCAACATGCCAATAATTGCCCCACTCATCCCGCCCATCAACGCCTGTCCCCAACTATCTAGGCCAGATTGAGCCACAAAACCGGCGATCGCCATGACTCCAGTCAGGGTAATTACCCAAATAAACGTCCAAGGGGAGGCATCGGAACTGGCTAAAGCCCCTAAAGCAATTCCCACCAAAGCCCAGGTAACACTCACAGCTATTCCCCAGGAATCCCCTGCAATCCATCCCGCTCCGCCCCCAGCAAACATTAGAACCAATAACCAGGAGTGGCGGGGTGACTCTGCACTACTGGCAATGATTAAGGCTAGGACAAACCAGGTGATCCAGATCCCTGCCCAGCCCCAGTTGGGTAAGCTGGGATACAGAGTATCTAAAATTCCTCCTAGCAGAGCATACCCCAGAAAAATTCCTAGGAGCCAACCCCAGGGGAGAAAGTAGATCAAGGAAGGGGGTTTTGCCGAAGTCGAGGCTTGGGGTGTGAAGGGCTGCCTCTGGCTAGAATAAGGGCGAGTTGATCGGGATCGAGGGGAAGGGGATGATGTTGGTTCTGCCCGAACTTGAGGGCTAGAGGATTGGGGTTGCCCCAAGACTAACCTCAGCCGATTATAGGCTTGATTAATTTCCTTGAACTTTTGGGCGGCCTTGATTTGACTGGAGTCGTCCTGGGGATAGCGATCGGATGCCATTGCAGGGCAAGGGTACGATAGGCTTGCTTGACCTCCTCTAAGGACGCTCCCGGTTGGAGATTCAAAACGTTGTAATCATGCTCCAGTTCATCCACAGGTAATAATATCCGGAAACTTTTGAGGGTGTTGTTCTAATGGTTCAATTCTCTCATGGGTTCCCCTTCAGGATGGGCACTTCCTAAAGCTCACCCAACTGTAAAAATCTCCGAAAATAAAAATCTCCGAAAAGTGGGATTAAAAATTGGCGTTATTGAGTGTCGGCTAGTTGATGCACCTGATTCTAGAAAATCATCATAGAAATTCTGAGATAGCACTAAATTCTAGATCAACCCTGCTGATTACGGATCAGGATGATTCTTTCGGTCTCCCGTACAGAGCATCTCAATCCTAGCATTCCTGACATTCTCAGGCTTTTCCTCAGCAGTAACGGAAACAGGTATTCAGCAATCCAGGCAAACTGAACCCAACAAACTGAACTTGCGACGAAAGCCTAATGAAACAGTAGAAAAAAATGAAGAATGTTTAATAATTTTAAGATTCATTGGTAACCTGCCACCTTGACCGATGCAGTTGATAAAATAAAAGTATAAAGAATTCTGTAAACTCCATCACATAATACGATTATGAAAAGCTCAAAAATTCCAAATACATCGGGCTATTCTCTGGGTCAAAGCCTTTTATTACTGCTACTTCTGATTGGGTTTCTAGCATCAATTGCCATGTATGGAACCCAGTTTTAAGCATCCGGTCTGAGAACCCCAGCTTGAGAACTTAATCTTGAAAAATGAGCTTTAAGTTTTAAGAACTCAATCTCATACCAATTCTCTTTAATATTGCTACAGATAGGAACCTGGAATGCAACGCGCTGCGGTGTGCTCCGGGTTTTATGTCATGCCAAATTTAAGAGTTGGTATCAGGGAACCAATCTTAAGAACCTGGCTTCAAACTGGAAATCTTGAACTGAAATCTAGAAACCGACTTGAATCAGCTTTTCAAGTTCGGCTGCCCAAATTCACAATTGCTGCGATCGCTCCTATAGCTATCACTACAGTCGCAATAATAAGTTAAGCCCATGGGTATCTGTACCACAGGTATTCAACAAATTGAAGTGATCGGCTAACGTTCTGACTTCATCCGTAATTTCAGGAGTAGGATTCCAGGGATTGGTATGGCGGTAATTGTAGTAGGTTTCTACCCCATCAATTCCCAGATCAGTGGCTTCAGGAATTAAGGCAGAAGCTGACACCTTATAACGGGCAGGGTGAGCTAAAACGGCTAAACCTTGGGCCTGATGAATTGCAGCAATTACCTGCTGGGCAGCATAAAGCTCCCCATAAACCGTCTCTCTTTGCAGGTAGGGCTGTAAGCTGGGGGCCTCGGGATCAAATCCATAAGCCAGAACATGTACCTCTATACCCAACAGTCCGGCGCTGATTTCCAGACCTGTCCATAATACTGGGGCAAGGGCCTGATTTTCGGGGTGACTGGCCTTCCATTGGTTCAGATGGGCTTGGGCTATCTGGTAACCCTCAACCGTGTGATGATCCGTAATGGCCAATCCTTGTAAACCAATTTGAATGGCTTGATCAATCAGTTCATCGGGCTGTAATCGTCCATCTGACTTCACAGTATGCATGTGAAAGTTATAAGACTTCGGACAGCTTTCTGGGGTAATCTGTTGCAAGACTTTTAGTAAAGCCACTTGGTCTTGAGCTTCAGGATTCAGCAAGCCGGTTGCTTGCCGGGTGGTTTCCTGAAGAGGGGAATTTAAATCGGTTAGTTTAACAAACATAACAGGAGGAACAGCAAGTTGTTAATAATCTGTTACTCACTACTGTACCCAATTCACCCCACAAATCATTGAAGAAATCGTCGAAATTTTAGGGATAGACAGAGGGCCCTGGCTGGAAACTTCAGGATTAATTTCAGGATTAGCTAAAAGTTTGAATTTTAGATCTGCTTTCAGAAACGTCGATCAAATCCAATCAAAATCTTGGGGTACAGGTATCTGGCCTGCCGGGAAACAGCCGGGACGGCTGTTCCACTCGATGACTCCTTTGTAGTTCTTGAGGGTATGATCCTTGAGGTTATGATCCTTGGGGTTACGATCCTTCAGGTCTGAACGGTTGACCCTAGTGTCCATCTGCATCATGCTGACAAGTCCTGATATCAAGCTTGAGCATTGCGGTAGGCAAATGCCAGATCTAGGAGCTTTGTCCACTGCTTTTGAACCTGTTTCGGGGTGCATTGAAGGGCCTTGGCGATCGCCTTATCCGTTTGCTGGGCTTGCTTGAGTTCTAGCAGCTTGAGCTGAACCGGGGACAATTCCCCCTGGAATTTCTCCCATTGCAGGGAATCCATGCCCAGTTTTTGGTTCAATTCTGCCCCCAACCATTCATGAACCAATTGCCAGTTGCTATTGCGGGCAAACTTTTCAACATGGTACTTGAACCGCTGTTGGAGATAATCCCGCTCACGGGCTGATAGCCCCATTGCCTGGTCGATATCGCAGGCTTGCAGATCCTGGAGCTTGAACTTCAGGTATTCAACGCAGTCGGTTTGGCCCTGGGCTTCCAGGTATTCAGTCAGTTCAGCGATCACCCGATTGCGGAGGACTGATTCTGCCGGATCAACGGCTTCTGCCACCATTTGCTCCCGCACCTGCTGCATGGCATGGGAACGGCTCTGGGCTTCTGCCTCTTCAGTTTTGGCCCCTTCAACGGCAAGCTCAATGTCCACGGAGGTTTCCGGGGGCTGTCCTTTGGCAAATCCCTGGGCCCGGAGAACAATCAAACGTTGACGATTGCGACCGGGTAAACCAATTTGACGCTTGGCGTACTGCTCTGTAAAGGCCATATATTCGGCCAGCTCAATCCGAGTCCGAGGGGTGTAATCTGTCTCTAGCTGATGCTCCCGCCGAAAGGCCCGCAGACATTCAATGTAAAATCCTTGGAGGAAGTCCTCAATCAAGTTGTAGCGACCCTGAAAATTCAGTTGAGCCGCTAAGGGGGCTACATGGCGATAAACCATGGCCGCCAGGGAAGAGTGCAATTCTACCCGACCTTGCTGAGATCCGAGTTTGTGATACTGCAAACACTTTTGTAGCCGATGACGGGCCAGATTCATTTGCCAGGTGCGCTCTTCACCGGAGACTTGAATGCGTTGACTTTTTTCACAAATGCGTTCGACTTCGAGGGCGATCCGCAGCATCACATTACGACCACTACTGGGTTTGAGCCCTAGAGCTTCATGGAGTTCCGCCAGTAATAAATCTGCAACGGTTTGAACATCTAGCTTTTGAGTGGCACTACCGGTCGGCCCAGAATTTGAGGGAGTTCCACAAACACAGGGGGCGGGAGAATTAAAGGAGTTTATATTGGCTAACATGGTTATGACCTCAGGTAATGCACTGGTGATCGGAGCAGGGGGCGAAACGCAGCGGATGAGCTTTGACTTCCTCACTGTCCGGATTCAACTCTCTACACTTTGAATAGTAGAAGCAGCGAAAAAGCTACAGTGACAAGGATGTTCCACTCTCTCAGGCAACTGATTTGCCGGTCTGATCCGATCTCAGAGACCGTGCTCGTGAAAGTTATAGGAAGTAACTTGAAACTCTTGCCCAGTCGATATTTAGAACTGACTTTAGACCCTGATTTCGATGGGCTGGATGGAAGAGTGTTCTATCTCTTTAGAGTAGACAATTGACCAACTGGTTCCCTGGCATCATCGTTAAAAGGGATTCAGATCGGGAGCAGAACCATGGGATGGCAATCCAGATATAAAGTTGTTGACACTCTGACACATCCACAGATAGAGGAGTGGATGGCGGTCAACTCGGATTACTGTTTTGGGATCTGTGACGTTGGCACGGATCAACTGATTGGGTTTGCTCGGGTTCTGAGCGCTCAGGTCTATCGGGCATTTATCTATGATGTTATTGCTACGGGGAATTATCGGGGCCAGGGTTTAGGGCGGCGGCTGATGGAACAGATTGTTTCCCACCCGGATTTATCCCAGGTGGAGTGTATTCAGCTCTTCTGCCTACCGGAGATGATGGCTTTTTATCAACGGTTTAATTTTGATCTAACGGAAACGGAACAGGTTTTGTTAGTCCAACCAAAGTCATCAATTTAAACTTTGATTCATCAATTTAAATTGATTTGGGTATTCATCAAGTCTGATCTAATTTCCAGGATGCCTTGGTGCGATAGATCGACAGGTTGAGGAGATTGATTTCTAAGTTGCTACCCAGAAAATTCTCAGAAAAAATTAAGAATTTCAAAGTTTAATAATTAAGGGGAATTGACCCAAAATCCTTGGATTCCAGGTAGATTTCCCTGGGGCTTCTGGCGATTCTCAGAAAGAAACCAGGCTAAACTAAGAGTCGTCGCTCAAGAACACCTACGTTAACCCACTAAACTTCCGAAACTATGGAAACGACTTACAATATTGAAAATGCTGTGCTTGAACGCTACAAAGCAGGAGCAAATGCTGTACAGCCTGCCCTCTGTTGCCCTACCGAGTATGAAGGCAACTATCTAGATCAATTGCCTCAAGAAATTATTGAAAAAGATTATGGTTGTGGGGATCCAACCCGTTATGTTCACCCCGGAGAAACCGTAGTAGATTTAGGGTCTGGAGCTGGAAAAAACTGTTACATGCTGGCTCAAAAAGTCGGTACAACTGGAAAGATTATTGGGGTAGATTTTAACGATGACATGTTAGCCCTGTCTCGCAAATATCAGGCGGAAATGGCAGAGAAACTGGGTTATCACAACACCCAATTCGTCAAAGGCAAGATTCAAGATCTAGCCCTGGACTTGGATCGGGTTCAGCAATGGCTATCTGATCATCCGATTGCCTCCATCGAAGCAATTTCAGCTTTTGAGCAGGAGTGCGATCGCCTACGCCAAACCACCCCTTTAATTGCCGATGATAGCGTTGATGTTGTCATTTCCAACTGCGTACTAAATCTGGTGCGACCCCAGGAAAAGCCCAAACTATTTCAGGAGATTTATCGGGTGCTCAATCAGGGAGGACGGGCGGTGATTTCAGATATTGTCTGCGACGAAAACCCTACCTCAGAAATTCTCAATGATCCTGACCTCTGGAGCGGTTGCATTGCTGGGGCTTTTCGGGAAGATGAATTTCTTCAAATGTTCGAGCAGGCGGGATTTTATGGGATTAAAATTCTCACCCGGCAAGCGGAACCCTGGCAGGTGATTGATGGGATTGAATTTCGCTCCCTGACGGTGCAGGCGTTCAAGGGCAAAGATGGCATTTGTTTGGAGCGCAACCAGGCTGTTATTTATAAAGGCCCGTGGAAACAGGTGATGGATGATGACGGTCACATCCTGTATCGCGGTCAGCGCATGGCAGTCTGCGACAAAACCTTTCAACTGTATACCCATGATCATGGCCCCTATCATCAGGATTTGATTCCATTACTGCCGTTAGCCGAGGTTCCTCTCGAGAGTGCTGCAGAATTTGCCCGTAAAGTCAATGCTATCCGCCATCCCCATGAAACCAAAGGAGTTGATTATCGAATGACGGTGACCAATGACAACAGTTCATGCTGTAGTCCGGCAAACTAGTTCCGCAAATGAGCCCCCAAATAGGTCAGGACTCCAGGTTAAAATAGAAGACTAACGTTTCTAAATCAGAGGATAAAATATCGTTCTGAGCCTCACAGCATGAAGCGAAGAATCTTGATCAACGAAACTGGAGGTCAAGTAAAGGAGCGCCAGCAGTTGCGGCAGGCTTAAACGTTTGGCCAACTGTGCGGCAGGTGGAGCATAAGATTCTAATTTAATTGACTGACAACTCTTTTATGTGATTGCCCGAACCTCCCTCACCCCCAACCCCTGGGAGAGTGGTGGTGAGGGCAAGAGAGTTTTGTCAGTCAACTAGGATTCTAATAGTAGTGCTAACTCCACTTTTAGCGTTCAACTCTAGTTAAATATCTGTAACACTCATGGTGAATCAAGCCTCAGATACTAACCTGACCGAACAAACTGCTATGCATCCAGTTTTACCCTTAGTCCATGAAAGTGAACGGCTAGAACGGCGTTTGAAGGAAATTCCTCCGACTCCAGGGGTCTATTTGATGCGGGATAAAGCCGACAATATTCTCTATATTGGCAAGTCCAAAAAACTGCGATCGCGGGTACGTTCCTACTTTCGAGACAAGCACTGGCATAGCCCTCGGATTGGCATGATGGTGCAGCAAGTGGTCGAGATTGAGTTCATCGTCACGGACACGGAAGCGGAAGCCCTGGCCCTGGAAGATAACTTAATCAAAAAACATCAACCCTACTTTAATGTCCTGCTCAAGGATGACAAGAAGTATCCATTTCTCTGCATCACTTGGTCAGAGAATTATCCCCGAATTTTTATTACCCGTCGTCGCAGTTTAACTCATAAAACCGACCGCTATTATGGCCCCTATGTTGATGTGGGGCGGCTTCGCAGTACTCTACGGCTGGTCAAGCGGGTGTTTCCCCTACGGCAACGGCCCAAGCCTCTATTCAAGGATCGCCCCTGTTTAAATTACGATATTGGTCGCTGTCCGGGGGTTTGCCAGGAATTGGTGACCCCGGAGGACTACCACAGGATTGTTCAGAAAGTGGCGATGATTTTCCAGGGACGAACCGGGGAATTAATTGATCTGCTGGCTCAACAGATGGAGACCGCTGCCGAAAATTTGAACTTTGAAACGGCGGCCCGGGCCCGGGATCAAATCAAAGCCCTACAAACCATCGGGATTGACCAAAAAGTTTCCCTCCCTGATGATCGGGTCTCTCGAGATGCGATCGCCCTGGCAGCCAATGATAAACAAGCTTGTGTGCAGCTCTTTCAAGTGCGGGCGGGCAAGTTGGTAGGTCGTCTAGGATTCGTGGCGGATGTGGGTCGATTTCAACTCGCAGCCCCGGCAGAGGATTTCTCAGAACCGTTAATGGCGGAACCGTTAACGGCGGAACCCTTAACGGTGGATCACCTGAAACCGGAAAAGACCCTGGAATTTGGTGGGATCCTGCAACGGGTATTGGAAGAGCATTATCAAACCGTCGATCCGGTAGAAATTCCCCTGGAAATTCTGGTGCAGTACGAGCTACCCGAGGAATCCATGCTGGCGGAATGGCTGAGCGAGTACAAAGGACGCAAGGTTACAATCATCAACCCCCAGCGCCAGACCAAAGCGGATTTAGTCGAGATGGTGGAACGCAATGCCCAGTATGAACTGGAACGGGTACAAAAATTCAGCGATCGCAATACCCAAGCCATGGAGGATCTGGCAGAAATTCTCGATTTACCTGATCTGCCCCATCGGATTGAAGGCTATGACATTTCTCATATTCAGGGGTCAGATGCGGTAGCGTCCCGGGTGGTGTTTATTGATGGGTTACCGGCGAAACAACATTACCGTCACTACAAGATTAAAAATCCTAACGTGCGGGCTGGACATTCCGATGACTTTGCTAGTCTGGCGGAGGTGATTCGCCGTCGCTTTCGGGATTATGGGGATTGGTCTGGGGAGAAATTAGCGGCAGACAAGCCTGACTTGGTGATGATTGATGGCGGGAAGGGCCAACTCTCAGCGGTGGTGGCGGTATTGCGAGAGCTGAACCTATTAGAAGAGCTAAATGTCGTCAGTCTGGCCAAACAACGGGAGGAAATTTTCCTGCCGGGAGAGTCTCTCCCCATACCCACAGATGCCGAACAATCGGGAGTACAATTGCTCAGAAGATTGCGAGACGAAGCCCACCGCTTTGCTATTACCTTTCACCGGGACAAGCGAACGGAGCGAATGCGGCGATCTCGGCTAGATGAGGTTCCAGGGCTGGGATATACCCGCCAAAAACAGCTACTGGCTCACTTTTGCTCGGTGGACTATATTCGGATGGCGACGATGGAGCAATTGGCAGAAGTTGAGGGAATTGGGTCAAAAATCGCCCAGCAAATTTATGATTACTTTCATCCATGACGATGCTTGCGATCGCCCCAATGCCTAACCGCCAATGCCAAATCTTTGGGCCAGGGCGGGGGTAAATGGAAACAAAATGGCAATCATCAAGAATAGCGCCAGTAATCCCAGGGCCGCCCGAAGATCGTTGGGTTCTGACAGTTCATTGAGACTAGGGCTTTCCAGGTTCCGCTGCAGGATGAAAATCACTAGGGCCCAATAGAATGCCAGGGGATTGACAAAAGAGGCGATCGCCAGCACCCCAAAAGTCGCCAGAGTCGAACGACCAGCAACTTTACGACCGTAGATTGCCTGCATAATCCGACCGCCATCCAAAATTCCTGCCGGCATCAGGTTGATCGAGTTGATCACCAGGCCCAGCCAGCCAATGATCACCAGGGGGCTGATGTCTACAATTGACTGGGTCAGGGCTGAGCCTAAAATAATCCTGGCCAAACTCCCGACTAACACGGAGCTCTGAAAGAACTGGGTAGAGATCTGAAACAGACTGCCCTCATGGGACAGGATCAATCCGGTTAGTAATAGCAGGAATGAAACCAGTCCCCCAGCAACAGGCCCAGCAAACGCCACATCAAACAGGACAGTCCGATTGGGCAGAAGGGACTCAAATCGGTTAAACGCTCCAAAACTGCCAATTTGAATAATTGGAATGAAAAACGGCCAGCTAAATCTGACCTGATGATAGCGGGCGACCAGTTGATGGGCAATCTCATGGGTTGCCAGAATTGCCAGCACCCCCAGAGCAACGGGCAGGACTTCTGCGTACCGATCCGGTGCGCTAAAAAAATCAAACCCTAGCAGGATTCCTCCCGCCTCGAAGGTGGTAGCAACAGTAGCCACCATCAACAACACGGCTAGAATTTTTTGGGGAAGGGTGGTGGAGTGGGGATCCTTTTTGTGAGGCAAAACGATTACCACAGGCTTATCCGCCGGATCAGCAACCAGGAACAGCCGAAAGCGATCGCCGGTTTTTTTCCTCAAGCTTTCGGTGAGATGGCTATAGGCAACATCGGCATCCGTCCGCAGATTGCCCTTGAAATAATCCCCTCTTGATAAGGCAAGGTCTCTGTGGCGAAAAAAGTATCAATACCAAAAATGCTCTGGATTTCCTTTAAGGTTTCTGGAGGGACTGCTGTAGAACCATGGTCAGCGGCTGGATGGGCTAGGGTTGGAGCAGGGCTTGGGGTTGAAGGGAGGTTGGAGGTTTTCGTCGGCAATTCAGTCTGATCTCCAGGGTGATCCTGGGATTTCTCTGGGGGTTTGCTGGAATGGGAGGGCTCTTGGGAATCTTGACTGGCGATCGCCCGAGCTTTCCGCCCCAAAATGATATAACAGCCAGTGGCCGCCAGAAATAGAGCAAAAATGAGAGTAATATTCAGATAAATGCCAAAGGCCGACAGTCCAAAAAAGGCCAACCAGGGTAGAATCAAAATCACAGATTGCAACCAGGACAATAGCCCAACCTTGCCATAGGGTCTAGTTCTGTAATATCCCCATCCAATGACTCCAAGGGCAGCCAAAAGAAGTAGCAGGTTTATGTTGTCGGATGCATTAAACATTGGATTCAGTCTTCAGTGATTAGTACTAGAATAACGCTGACTCAGAGCTTATCCCTGCTTGTTTTGCTTTTATCTGTTATCCTCTCTGACTGAGATCGGGCATTAGGGTTGAGGAGACGTTATCTGTGGGTAAAATTGAGGGTACAGATTTGCTCTGGCCACCATTGAGCATCATCTCAGCATCAGCCATGTCCCGGCGCGTGGCTTCTCGCAATTGCTCTCGCAGGGCAGGCATGACCGCCAATGCCCTTGTCCAGTCAGGAATTTGCACATTAGCCGGGTTATCGAGATAGTCTTGCCCGGCTTCTGTGATTACCTGTTCAAACAGTTCAACGGTGATTTCTTCCTGATGGCGGTCATAGTGCAGATTATTGAAGCGGGCATCGACAAAATACTGGCGAGTGATATTCTGGGCTTCTCGCCGGAACTTGACCCGCAAGGTGCGAATGTGGTCACTGGTGAGTACTACCCGCTCGGTTTCCGTCAGGGTTCGCAAGATCGAGCGTAAAATATCCCGGCACATTTTTCGCAATCCCTGATCGGCGGTTTCCCCTACGGACTGATGTTTGTGGTCAAAAATTCCAATATCAATTTGAGCGATCCGTTTTTCAGCAACATTGCGATACACTTCTGACAGCAGCCCGATTTCCAGACCCCAATTTCCTGGAATCCGGGTACTGAGGGCCAGATCATTGGTCAGGGCAAATTCCCCAGATAGCGGATAACGAAAGGCTCCCAGATAACGCAAATAGTTGTTGTAACCCAATAAGTCCGTCAGGGCGGCCAGCAATGGGGTGATAAACAGGCGTACAACCCGACCATGAAACTGATTGGGATATCCTCCCAGTCGAGCATAGTAGGCTTTATTAAACGAGATGCCCAGCTCTTTTTCCACCAAGGGAAACAGGAGTTTGAGGGGATAGGATTTATCATAGGTAATGATATCGGCATCGTGGAGAGCGATCGCCTCAGCCTGCAAGGAGGCGATCCCCAAGCCCAGCCAGACTGCCTGGCCTTTACCCTTGAAATCAAGCAGGTTCAATCCCTTGTCACGGAGCTTTTCTAGCAACTGAACAACCCGCTGACCGTTTTCCCAGAGCACGAAGGTAGGCTGGGGCAGCATACTAAAAAATTGCACGGCGCGAACATACTGCTCCTGGGTTTCTGCGTGGAGAGAAACCACAATGGTGTTGACAAATTTGCAGAGCTTTAGCTGTTCACAAGTATGAGTCAGGGCCGGGCGCTCCAATTCTGCATACAAAGCAGGAATTAAAACTGCGGTGGGGGAAGTTTCACTCAGTTGAGTCAGCCGTGCTTCTAGCAACTCCAAATTACAACCAAAATCATGAATTGTTGTGATTAATTCCTGTTTGTAATCCATAGAGACCTGGAACGGCTGAATGATTGTATTAACTTTACATCCTATTATACTTTTCCAGGGTGATAGTTGATACAATCTAGAACCCTTTATAGTGAAGAGGTGATTTCAGACAATTTCATCCAAAGTAACCTAGAAACCAGGTCGATTTTTGTTAATTTAATGGATTAATTTAATGGGTCAATTTGGGTTATTAAGCTATCTTGCCAGAATGGGCTGACCAAAATACTGTATTGATATTCTAGATACTGTTCTAGATCCTGTCCAACGGGATATCCAAAAGATGTATTAACAATCTAGATGATGTAAATTCATCTAAACCCCCCAAAAAAATCCAGGGATTTTAAGCGGTGTTGTCCAATCTTTTAGTTAGAGCTTGGGATGATAAACACGATTCAAACAGTCTATTGGATTCGATTTTGATCAGATTTAAATGCTTCAGGGATTAGAATTTTTTCAGGACTTCCAAAGACTTCTAAAGACTTTTAGAGCGTTTCCTATGTCGCTAGAGTACGGGAGATGAC
>JAAURB010000091.1 GCA_012033335.1 Oscillatoriales cyanobacterium RM2_1_1 | reverse complement strand
TTCCTGGGGCAAAGCCCCAGACCCCCCTTCTAATTTGATAATTAATTACAACCATCTACTTATCTAATTTTCAACTTTAATTTAATTTAATTTAGATTTTGAATTTTAATCTTCTCCAAAAATCATCAGATAACTAGCGAAACAGCCGAGATGGCTGTTTCGCTATAGGCAAGATGCCTGGGCTACAAAATTTCTTATCAGTTGATGAACTATTTTTTTAGAACTGTTTGTTGGAACTATTGCTGATTGTCCCCCTGAACAAACTTCAGAGAAGCTGAGTTCATGCAATACCGTTGACCTGTAGGACGGGGGCCATCATTGAAAAGATGACCGAGATGGGCATCACAAACGGCACAAAGCACCTCTGTTCGTCGCATCAAGAAGCTATTATCTTCCTCAAGCTTGATATTTTCCTGATTGGCAGCTTCCCAAAAACTGGGCCATCCAGTGCCAGAATCAAATTTTTCGTCAGATCGAAATAGGTCAGCCCCACAACACACACATTTGTAAACTCCCGGGGCTTTGTTATCGTTATATTCCCCAGTAAAAGCTCGCTCTGTGCCCTTCTTCCGGGTCACCCGAAATTGTTCTGGAGTGAGTAACTGCTGCCATTCTGCGTCTGTTTTTTGAACCTTATCCACCATAGGACTATCCTGAAATCTCAATTGATTGATCTTGACTTATCGATGATCGTAACGAATCAGAGCTAGTTTTGAGTCAGCCACTTCTGCGCATTCAACCGTTGAATAATCCCAAATACCATTAAATCCAGGGTAATTTTGCGTTCATCCCCTAGAAATTGCTCAACCGTACTGGTTTGAGCGCTATTGGCTACGCAGGAAAAAAACTTCTGAGACTTGATGTCTTCTCCGGGAAAGTAGAGACTAAACTGACGCTTACCGCTTTGCCACTGCCCAATTACCTGCCAGCATTCCTCACTAACTCCCACACTGGGAGGAAATTTTTGTTTGATAAACTTCAGTTCCAGGTCTTCGACCCCCTGGGAATTTAGAGCCTTCTCCAGGGCGGGGAGGTATTCTTGCTCAACAAACTCATTAAACGGTTTGTCCTCGACGGCAGGAGGCTTAGGGGGCTTTTTTCCGGCAGATTTAGGGGCTGCTTTGGGCTGAGCCTCTTCAGAGGCTGCTGCGGAATTGGGTTTGGTTTCCTCTGACATATCAAGTCCTACCTCAACTTCTAAGACTGCCCCTTGAGGAGCGTTGTCAGAGATATTATATCCTGTTCCTCCGTCAGACAAGCAGTGAATCTAGGATCCAGAGGAGGTGACTTCAATAACTTCCATATCCTCAATGGGCTGGCCTTGATGGACTAAATCTCGATGATCATTGGTAGTTAAACCCACCCGAATTTGATGGCGACCCGGCTTGAGATCAGACAGATAATACCAATTCCCATAAATTCGTGTCACTTTCTCGCCGTTAATATACAGGTGAGCGTGACCTTCTCCAAGCGTTGCCTCCTGGTTGACATGTTCTGGAGCAAGTTTGAAGTGAGTCAGTCGCATCTCCAGGTTCCAACCCCGGATTGAATCAGGATGAACCACCAGATCAACCTGGGGAATAGGCTGTCCATCAGGAATTTCCATCGGTGAATGTCCATGGCCCTCGCCGCCATGATGTCCCGGGGACTCATGGGCCAGGGAAGGCTGACTTGAGATCAGTCCAATTAGACGGCCAATTCCACCAAGATGTTGAAAATTTTGAAAGTGTTGAAAGTTTTCAACACTTCCAACACTTCCTAAAACAATCGAAATTGCAATTAATTTTAATTTCATCAATTCAATTAATTTCATTAATTCAAGTAGAGGGTTGTAATTAATTGTTAAATGGCAGGGGGTTTGGGGCTTTGCCATCGGAAGAGGAACTGCCCCCTTCAGCCCCAGATCAATCTTCTAGTTAATTGCGTCAAGCTACTTAACTTAAATCGTTGTCTTGCGTCTGGGAAAATCACTATTTATAGTAGGCTAATTGATTAATGGGGTCAAAAGACGGCCTGTCAAAGCAATTCTTTCTAAAGCTTGAGCTTGAAGCCGAAATGACAGTAGGGCTGATTGATGAATATTGTGCCAGATATCAGAGCTTATTTAAAGAAGTCAGAAATTATGAATGCTTCAAATATTTACACTTAGGAATAATCTCGCCAATTAAAAGAAAATCATTACCTGAAATTGCTAAAGCTGATGGAATTTACAATCAGATAAATTTCCCGTTGATGGTTAGGATATTTAAACCCAAAGGAACCCTAAAGGAGTCAGATAAATATCAAACCAAAATTGAACTAGCCTCAGAAATCATTGCCAAATTAATGGCATTAGGGCTTAATATTGAATTAGTTCTGGTGGACAGCTTATATGGTGAAATTGAGACTGAGGTTCAAGAAAATACTACAGTTGATTTTTCTTATCACCAACAATGGGATCCAGCGCGCGGCTGGAAGAATACTTTAAATAATCTGCGTTTAATTAGCCAACCACTATTACTGCTTTGGTCAATTTATCCCTGGCTAGATATATTCCCCAATTCCCAATTATTGCTGGGACTCAATTATTTAATTGCTAGCATGAATCAATTTAAACTCGGTTTCGCTTTTGGATGATTTAACTGATTTACTATTTATCGACTACGGAAAGTGACAGAAGAGGGCTAACCACGACGAATTCGGTCAATTATGATTTGTTTATGAACCCGAATCAACTGATAGCGACCCTGTTGGTTAATCACCTGAAAATCTGAAGACTTTAGCCCAATTTTTTGTAGATCTTTGGGACGAGAAATAGCTAGAACTGTAGGAGGTTGAGGTCGATTTTGAATAGAATCATAGAGATAGTAAAGGGGACGACCGGGGGCAATTTTAAAAAAGCTCCTAACATCAAAAAAATTGACATGGCGCTGACTATAAAATGCCACACTGGGTTTTTTGAAGCCAATCATCAGGAGTTCTTCTCCGGGTTTTTCCACCTGAGCCACCTGGGTCGATAATGTTCTCAAGGGCAATTGACGTACCTGATCCACTAAAAATAAAGCCGGATGAATCACACTGATAAAGAACACCACAAACCCCACAAAATTTACCATGATTATCCATCGCCACCGTCGGGATTGCTGCAATAAAGCCGCAACAACCACAGCCATCACTAACCAGATTATCCCCCCTCGAATAGGCAATCCAGACTGTTTGACCACTTCAGGCAGGTCAACAACGGCGGGATCGGTACTGACCAACTCAGGACTCCAGAAACAAACTGCACTTAAAGTCCCTAGCAGTAGGATATTAAACAATCCACTTCCCCAAAGACCCAAACAGGTTCTTGGGCTCAACCTGGTAATCTTAGAATCTGTCAGGATTTCACTCCAGAGCAACGCGACTAAAATCCCTCCTGCTGGCATCAAAGGCAGGACATAACTGGGAAGTTTGGTGACTGAAATAGAGAAGAACCCAAAAATACAAATTAACCAGAAACAAGCAAAGATTCCGAGCTGTTCGGCGCGATCGCAGGCACGCCATTTTGAAATATCTTGCAGGTTTAAACGGCTGAGGGCCAGAGGTAAATAGGCTGACCAGGGAAAAAACCCCACCAGCACCACTAGGAAATAAAAATACCAGGGGGCCCCGTGTTCATTGACTACCTGGGTGAACCGCTCAAAGTTATGATAGCCAAAGAAAGCATCAATGTAGGTCTGACCATTTCTGACGATCACAACCACAAACCAGGGCACTGTGATCGTCAGAAAAATCAGGCTTCCTGTAATCGGACGCATTTCCCAAATCACCTTCCAGAAATTCCCCGTGTAGATCAGGAAACTTCCCAGAATCAACCCCGGCAAAACCAGTCCCACCGGCCCTTTTGTTAGCACCGCTAAACTGATCAATCCATAAAATCCCAAATAGCCCCAGTTGGGTAGGGCATCCTGCAAAGTTGATCCCTGGGCCATCCAGTCCCGTTTGCCTGATCGCCGACCTTCCCGCACATAGCCCCAGAAAAAGCACAGCAGACCCGTTCCCAAACAGCCGCTGAGTACCATATCAGATACCCCCTGTCTGGCCCAGGCCAGGGTTTCCGGATTAAAGGTTACCATGATCGCTGCCAACCAGGCTGCCATTGTAGACTGGCTTTGAGCGTGAGGGGAGTTTGAGCCTGGGCCGAAATGCTTCAGGGCAAGAAAACAACCAACGGTCAGGGCGATCGCCGCCAGGGCCGAGGGTAGCCGCACCGCCCAGGAATTGACCCCAATCAGACGATAGCTAATCGCCATCAGCCAGTAGATCAACGGTGGTTTGTCGAATCGGGTTTCCCCATTGAAATAGGGAGTCACCCAATCCCAGGTGAGGGTCATCTGTCGAGCTGCCTCAGCAAACAACGGCTCTGTTTCATCCACCAACCCCGTACTTCCCAGATTCCAGAGGAATCCCAAACCCGTGATCAGTAAAAGCCCTCCCCCTGAAATTAACCAGGTTATTCGGGGAGATGGTTTAAAATAGGTTCTGCTCAGTCTTACCATCTTGTCAGGTTATCTTCGATTCCTTCGGCCTACATCTTGAAGTAAACTTGCATTCTAGCGCTTTGGTTAGGAATTGGTGACAGATGAAAATTCAGCGCTGTCAGATTATCGCACTTCTGGTTGCTTGAGTATGAATCAACCCTCTGATCAAACATTTCCTCGGATACCTGGGGTGAATTCTCTCAAAGTTCACCCGGTGATTCTCATTACTATTATTAGCAGTCTCGTTCTATTAGGTTGTAGTATTTTACGCCATGAACTATTCCAATCCAATGCCTTTGATCTGGGAATTTTTGATAACGGTGTCTATTTGATTAGTCAAGGGCAAAAACCATTTGTTGCCTTTCGTGGGATTCATATTTTTGGGGATCATGCTGCCTGGATTCTCTATCCAATTGCCTTACTTTACAAAATCTATCCCAGCGTTTATTGGCTTTTGGGAATTCAAGCAGTTGCCCTGGCTGGGGGGGCAATTCCAACCTGGTTACTTGCTTTAAAAGCGGGACTTAAACCTGATCTAGCTGGGGCGATCGCCGGAATTTATCTACTTTATCCCCTGGTTTTTAATGTTAATTTATTTGATTTTCATCCTGAAGTAATTGCTTTACCCTTATTGCTCGGGGCAGTTTTAATGGCTCGCCTGAATCAAATCCCAGGGTTTACTGTTGCTATTGTTCTGATTCTAGGTTGCAAAGCTGTTTTGGCCTTAACGGTTATGGCACTGGGATTTTGGTTGCTCTGGTGCGAAAACAAACGAAAAGCTGGCATCATTGCAATTACGTCAGGTTTAGCCTGGTTTTTGATTGCCACCTTTGTGATTATTCCTCACTTCAGTGGGGCTGCGCCTCCGGCGATAGGGCGGTATGATATTCTGGGAAATTCTGTCGGGGAAATTATTACCAATTTAGTTTTGAAGCCGGAAATTGTCCTCCAACAGTTATTCACTCTACCCAATTTGGAGTATGTCGTTTTATTGATTATTCCGGTGATTTGGGGCCTTTCTCCTCGCCATTTCGCACCGTTAATCGGGGCAATTCCAACCCTGGTGTTGAATTTGTTGAGTGACAGCCAACAGCAAAAGAATTTAACTCAACAGTATGGCCTACCCATTTTACCCTTTCTTTTATTGGGGGTAATTTCGACTTTAGCAGCGGGTCGAGGTTGGCTGCGATCGCCTCGAAAAATGATTGTCTGGTCTTTAATTGCATTTTTGGCCCTGGCTAAATATGGTTATTTCTGGTCAAGATATCTCAAACATATTGATACGGTTTCCGCGACAAGGGCAGCCATCAGTTTGGTCAGTACTCAAGGCAGTGTTTTAACAGCGGATCAGATTACCTCCCACTTAACCCATCGTTCTATTGTGATGCTGGCAACCTTGGATACAGAATTGCAGAATTTAAGTCAGTTTAAGTATATTTTACTGAACCGTTCCTATCCAGGTTGGGGCAGTTCGCCAGAGTTTGTATCAGAGTTAATCCAGGAACTAAAATCCGTTCCCCAATTTGAACTGCTCTACCAAAGGGATGGGGTCTTTTTATTTGTACAGCAGTCTAGGAAAGGGTTGGGAAAGTCAGATTTAAACATGAAATAGACTCAAAAAATAGATTTAAAACAAACCCATGTGGAATCAAATTGCGGAACAAATTACTCAGGCAACCGGTAAAACATTTACCATCGAGAATCGCCAATCTGTGGGAGGCGGTTGCATCAATCAGGGGTATCGTCTCAGCCAGGGTTCCCGTCAATACTTTGTCAAACTCAACCAGGCTGTACAAATATCAATGTTTGAGGCTGAAGCTTTGGGTACTCAACAAATAGGGAATACTCAAACCATCAACGTTCCCCAGCCCATTTGCTGGGGAGTCATGGAAAATTCTGCTTATCTGGTCATGGAATGGCTGAATTTGGCTGGAAAAACTAATCCTCAGTCCATGGTTGAAATGGGTCGCAAACTGGCGTTAATGCATCAATGGATAGCTCCCGAATCCTATCCAGGTCGGCATCAATTTGGTTGGGATATGGATAATACAATTGGCTCTACTCCGCAACCCAATCCCTGGACAGAAAATTGGGCTCAATTCTGGCAAGAACATCGCATAGGTCATCAATTCAGATTAGCAAAACAACGGGGTGAAAATTTTGATCGAGCCGAAGAATTGATGGAGAAAATCCCAGAGTTACTCGCTGATCATCAACCACAGCCTTCATTGGTTCATGGGGATTTATGGGGAGGAAATGCAGCCATTAGCGATACGGGTGAACCGATCGTTTTTGACCCGGCAACTTACTTTGGCGATCGCGAAGTTGATCTGGCAATGACTGAATTATTTGGGGGATTTTCTGCTGCTTTCTATCAAGGTTACAAGGATATTTGGCCCCTTGAATCTGGTTATGAATGCCGGAAAACTCTCTACAATCTCTATCACATTCTGAACCATTTCAACCTATTTGGCGGCGGCTACGGCTCCCAGGCCAATCAAATGATTCGGCAACTCCTAAATTAAACCACAATTGGTAAAAACACTTGTACACTTGTGCCTTTTTCCCGGACACTTTCAATCTTGAGTTCTCCAGACTGCAAGTCAACAAGTCGCCGGGTAATTGCCAACCCCAACCCAGAACCTTGCTGCTCAAATCGTTGACGCTCAAACTGTTGATAGGCTCCAACATTCGTCAATTGTTCTGAAGTCATTCCCCGTCCCTCGTCTTGAATATGTAGGCAATAATTCTGGTTGACGACTTGAGTGCTGATACTAACTTTTTGGCCTGAATCGGAAAACTTAAAAGCATTATCTACTAGCTCTTCAACAATCTTTTTCAAAAAATCCTGTGAAATCTTGACTTCTACGTTCTGGCCCAGATCCAACTGCAAGTCCTGAAATCTGTTAGGATGAGATTGAATCACTTGATTGACTATCTCTTTCACTAAAATATTAGGATTTTGCACAGAACTGATGGGTAATTTTTTTCTCCGTTCTGCATTGTGGATCAACAATTCAAGATCGGCATATAGCAAGAAATTACAGATGATTCGATTCAATCTTTGGGCAGAAAATTGAATGTCATTCAGCATTTCTTCAATTTCTTCAGGGGGCAGTTCTGAGAAATCATCGAGCAACATTTGGGAAAAACTAATAATCCCATTGAGCGGAGTTCGCAGTTCGTGAGGCAAAGCAAAAGTAATATTCGTCCGCAGGGCATTGAGTTGCTCCTGGGTTTTCTGTTCAATCATCCCTTGCTTGTCAAATCGACTAGTGATGGCATTGAGCAGTTCTTGGCGGGTAAATGGCTTAGTCAAGTAGTCATCTGCCCCCAAATCCATCCCCTGGCGCAGATCGGCCTTAGTAGACTTAGCCGTCAAGAAAACAAAGGGAATTGTAGCCGTTGCTTGGTGATTCCGCAAAATCTTCAGGACATCGTACCCCGGCAGTTCTGGCATCATCACATCACAGATGATCAAATCCGGGAGGTGCTGCTGCACCAGTTCAATGCCCGCCTGACCATTTTCTGCCCCTAGCACTAAAAAATTTTCAGCATCCAGAATATCCATAATAATTTCCCGGACATCTGGCTCATCTTCAATGACTACAATTCGCTTCATTCGAGTCTGGCTCCTGAGCGTAAAAAAGTGGCAAACTCACTATAAATAGTGTACCTTTTCCAACCTGGCTCTGTACAGTTATCTCCCCTCCATGGATCTCAACGGATCGTTTGACAATGGCTAATCCCAATCCTGTACCGGGAATTGTCCCAACATTTTTAGAGCGATGAAACGATGCAAACAAGTGCTTTAAATCCTGTTCAGGAATGCCAATTCCCTGGTCTTTAACTGTGAAAATAGCACGATCTTGATCGTAGGAAAGCTTGAATTCAATTACTCCTCCACGAGGAGAGTATTTAATCGCATTAGAGAGTAAATTACCAAGAATCTGTCTCAATAGTCGCTCATCCATACAGGGAATATTTTGTAAATCAAGAGGAGTTCTTTCAGGCAAAAAGACAATTCGATGATGTTTTTCTAACCTGAATTCTATCTCTTCAATCAGATTTCGAGAAAACAGCTCTAAATCCACAGGGCCAGGCTGGAAAGGTAATCTATAAGCTTCTGCTTGACTAATTAATAACACATCAGTTAATAGCTTGTCCATATGTTGAACTGTGGATTGAATTCGATTAAGATAGGCTATCTTTTTGGTTTCATTCCAGCGATCACCATAGTGTTCCAGAGCTTCTGCTGCGCCTAAAATGGTTGTTAAAGGTGTCCGAAACTCATGGGAAACTGTAGAAACAAGTCGGGATTTGAGCTGGTTTAACTCCTTCTCCTGTTGCAGGGCTTTATAAATTTCAGACTCAGCCAATTTGCGTTCTGTAATATCTTGAACTCCCCCTTCATAGGAAACAATCTTTCCGGCACTATCCCGTACCGCCCTGGCATTTTCTGATATCCAGATTACTGTTCCATCAGCCCGATAAACCTGGGATTCAAATGCCAGTGCATATTCTTGTTGACTGGTCAGTTGGATAAACTCTGCGCGGCGATCCGGATCAACATAGATTTGCTGACCAATATCTGTGATTTGATCAAGCATTTCTTCAGGAGAATTGTACCCATAAATGTGAGCAAACGTCCGATTGACATCAATAAATTGACCATTCGGCAGGGACTGAAACAATCCCTCTACCGAATTTTCAAAAATACTACGATATTTAGTTTCTGTTGTTCCCAGTTCTTGATAGGCAATTTCTAATTCTTGTCTGGACTTGAACACTCGACGCTGTAATCGTTCATAAAGATAAACTGAAATATCACAGATGAAGCAAATCCAAAATATTTTTAAAAAATTGTAGTCTAACAATGAGACATCTGGACGAATCAAGAAATATCCTCCCAGTACGGTCACTTGGGCAAGAAGATGTAATCTCCAGGATATTGGAACCAGAATCGCTAACGTAAAAAAAGTTAAAGACCAATCCAAAGCAAAAATTGGTTTTTCCCCTATAAAAAATTCTTCACTCAGAATTAAACACCAGGAAAAATTAATAAATAATAGGCTAAGATTTCGCTTTCCCCATGGTGTCTGCAGGAGAACAAAGCAAATCATCAAGCTCAATAGTCGAATGATGGGACTGACTAAAATTCCAAGACTTTCCCCCTGTAAAAGCTGCCCAAAATTATAGACAACCAGGGCCATGTCTTTAAAAATGGCCAATTCAAACGCCAAATCCAGTCTAATTTTAAAGATTCGATCTCGCCATGCTTTGTAGGAGATCTGGGTCAGATTATTGTAGTATTCAGGAATTGCATTGGTATCTCTCAAAGATTTGAGGACTGTTCGAAGGGAAAGAATTTCCTGAAATGAACTTAACCACCGTATTTTCATGATGATCTCAAAATATTTATGAGCCTGGGAGCAATCAAACTCAATAGAACACACTTAGACTGGGCATCAGATATACCTATTCAATCCCTCCTCTACCAACGGCAAGGTGTTCCCACTTCCAACACTCTACTTCCAATACTTTACTTCCAATACTTTACTTCCAACATTCTGCTACCCAAACCATAGCCTCTCTCAACATTAATCTGGAGATCAAGCAGAAATATCACTCCTAAATTCGGATACAGCATTTCCAACCCTGCTAGAGTCACCGCGCCGCCACCTCTCAAATCTGTACCTCACGTGATTAGGAATCGCTATATTAACGATTATAACTATTCCTCTGAATGCTTGATATCGGACTGAGCGTGCATCAGGTCACTGCTCACTGCAATTACTAGAATAGCAATGGCCAAGTAGAGCAAATCTTGAAAGGACTTCACATCCATGCCCAACAATTTCTTGAAGAACGTCACCACCAGTACTATCACAATCACTTGTAAAAGCTTATGTTTGAGTTGATCCAGGGAGGAGATTTGCAGAATTTTTACTTCTTTAGTATGAGAACCGAATATCAATCTGTGAAATAAACAGCTCATAAATTCCAAAGCCAAAAATCAATAAAACTACCCCAATTAGGTGATGATCGATCCCAGTAATAATGTGAGAAACCACCTGATTATTTCTTGCGCTACTGGTCTCAGCAAGCTCGAAATTATATGAAATTCCTTAGAGGACTTCGAAACTACCAATTACAAAAAAATTTAATGTACTCAGTAGTCCAAGAATCACAGATAAAAGGGTAAATAGTCGAAACTTCCATAGACAAGTTTCAAATACTGTTTCAATCTTGGTTTTGTGCTGCATAAAATTACAGTAAAGCTTGCAGGAGGATGGTTGCTATCTCCTTCAAAGCTTATCAGCGATCGCTTAAATCCTGATGATCGCCATTGAGAATTAATCCTCGATGATTAATTCTCAATGATTAATTATTGAGGATTAACTGTCCAGGGTCAATGCTTAAAGTTTCATCACCCAACCATAGGGATCAGGGACTCTGGCTGTTTTGATGGCTTCAAGTTTATCGAGCACCAGATTGGCATATTGAAATTCTGTTGCTGGCGGTAGCCTCATATCTTGCCCCTGATAACTAATCTGAGAAATGGGGGCAATTGTGGCGGCTGTCCCCATTCCGAATGCTTCTTTCAATATTCCAGCCCGATCAGCAGCCACGACTTCATCAATAGAAATCAATCGTTCCTCAACCTCTAGCCCCAAATCTCTGAATAAGGTCAACACACTGTCGCGGGTAATTCCCGGCAAGATCGTTCCGCTTAAGGGGGGTGTGATCACAACCTGATCCATCACAAAGGCCAGATTCATCGTGCCACATTCTTCAATATATTTTCGATGAATGGCATCCAACCACAGGACATTATCATAGCCTTGGGCCTGGGCTTCTTGATCTGCCCGTAAGCTGGCGGCATAGTTCCCGGCAACCTTGGCTGCCCCTGTCCCGCCGACGCAAGCCCGAACGTAATTCTGACTGACCAGCAGCTTCACGGGGTCTGCATAATAAGATCCAACCGGACAGGCAATCATCGCCAACTGATAGCGAGTAGCAGGTCTGAGGCCAATGGTTTCCTCATTGGCAAAATAGATGGGGCGGATATAAAGGGCTGTATTGCTCTGGTTAGGGATCCAATCGGCATCAAGGCGAACCAACTCCAGGAGCCCTGCCATAAATAGATCTTCAGGGACGGGGGGCATACAGAGCCGTTGGGCCGATTGATTAATCCGCTGGTAGTTGGCCTGAGGTCGGAAGAGCAAAGGTTGACCTATTGGGCTTTTATAAGCTTTCATCCCTTCAAAGACGGCCTGACCATAGTGCAAAACCGAGGTAGCGGGTGTCATCGGCAAGGGGCCATAGGGAATAATCTGAGCGGACTGCCACTGACCGTCGTGGTACTCAGCCAGAAACATATGATCGCTAAAAACCTGACCAAATGAGAGGTTCTGGAGATCAAGCTCCAGCAATCGGGAGGAAACTGTCGGTTGAACCAAGATCTGATGCGCCACAGTATTCATAAAGCTGATTCTGCCTAAAAAAGAGTTTGAAAAGGGGATCAGGCGGTACAGGCAAGCTGAACTTACAATGAAAATACAAGGGTTCTAAGGGCGCTACCCCAGCTATCGGGCCACAAATCCAATTTTTCAAACACTTTCTAATATAACCTGAACAGATTCTCCAAACCCAGGTTGCGCTGTTTTGGAGGCACGTTTGACGTTTGGGCTAACTTTGAACCGTGACTCCCTTGAGACCATGCGCCAGGTGTCCTTGTCTTATCCTCTAGCCGGCTCAGGGAAAGTCACTAGGTTTGCAGGGTTGGGGAAGACTTGATCCTGGGGCCCTGGCGAGTCACCAATATCCAACCTTCAGCCTTACCCAACGGCTTGACGTTTTGCAGCTTCAGAGCGTTGAAGGTGGAGGAATCAAGCAATAAATAGGGGTGATCAGTGGTTTGCCAGATTTCCTTCAATTTCTGGTTGTTGGTGGGGCGAACTTTGCGATCGCTATAAAAATTCAAAGCCGGTCGAGAGTCAGGATGGGAGGTATAAACTCGGGCCTGATCCGGGATATTCTGCTCGATCAGAGCGGCCACTGGCTGAACTGGATAGTCCTCCGCTAACTCCCAAACCCAATGGTTGGAATGGACAAACAGCAGCAACGACAGATAAGTCCCCCAGATCAGAATCGTGAGAAACTGCCGATCCCGCCGGAAAAGCAGCATGGCTGTGAAGGCCATAGTGATACTGACTGATGCGATCGCCAACTGGATATCGGGTTCTATTACGATTGGTTGTAAAACGGGCAAAAGATGACCATAATACAGGCAAGCAATCAAGCCAATCACCGCCATCACCGCAAACAGGGGCCAGAGATTCTCCGGTTGCGGACAGAAAAACTCCCGGCGGCGATCAGGATTTTCCAGCCCCCAGCGTCCAGTTTCAGCATTCCCCTCTTGCCAGACTTCTGCCAGATAAGCCCCAATCGCCAAGGCAAAAGCCGGATAAACCGGCAAGATATACCAGGGCAGTTTTGTCCCCATGAAGGAAATGGCAATAAAGTAAACTCCGACCCAGACAATAATCAGCTTTGCCCAGCTAAAATTCCGATTCATCCAGGTAAATTGCCCGCTCTGCAACCCAAATAAAAGCCAGGGCCAGCCATATTTCAGCAACTCTAACAGATAATACCAGGGGGCTCCAGCATGATTTTCAATTGGTTGCCAGATTCGCCTGAGGGATTGACTGAGGAGATTGGCATCTAAAAATATTGATCCATAGTGTAGCCCCTGGGCCCCATACCAACCGATTACAGGCACACTTCCCAGCAATAATCCCAGCCAGAGATAGGGGGATTTCAGCAATCTGGGGGTGTCCCACAGGAGAAACAAAAATGCAATTAATCCCAGCAATGCCCCCAGCAACACCCCTTTGGTCAGGCAGAGAAACCCAAAAGCCAGCCCCGAACCCAGGGCATAGCGTAAATCCCGCCGAGATCGCAACACCGACCACAGCATCAGGATCAACAAAAATAATACAGCCCCCTCTAGCATGGCCAACCGTCCCTGTCGTACCACTGGTAAAAGGGTGAGATAAACCAGGGCAGAGCAAATGGCGGGAGTCCGTCGCGGAAATAGCTCCCGGCCCAGACCATAGAGCAATGGCACAGAAAACGCCGTCAACAGGGCCGAAGGCAGCCGCGCTGTCCATTCGTTCACGCCCCAAGAATTATAGGTCAGGGCGATCAAGCCATGTACCAGGGGGGTTTGTTGAAATAGGGCGCACCATGTAGGGTTGGATAGAGCCAGTGGCCCCCCGGTTGAGCAATTTCCCGGGCAACTTGAGCAACAATCCCTTCATCCCAATCCCGTAGCGCCACCCCCCCTAAGTTCAAGGTATAGAGCAATAGGGCCGCCAGTAATAAGATTACAACCCAAACCCAATCCAACCAGGTATCGCAAGTCCAGGATTGGGGTTGAGAGGGATTTAGGGTAAAAAGTTGACGCGACATAATAATAATCCAGACGATCTTGAAGAGCAATTTGAGGGATAGTTTGCCGGAATGACCGAACTAAGTAGGACTGATAGACTTAGACCTATAGATTTAGACTGACAGATTAGACTTACAGATCAAAATCTTCATTTTCAGGTAGAGTTTTCAGGTAGAGTTCAGAATCTTTAAAACGTTTTGTAGGGAACCCGAATGCCTTTCTGACCTCCCAAGAGTGGGCCCAGATTCAATGTTTCTCAGGGTGGGGCCAATCTGAGGGGGCAATACAGAACCAATACAGAACATTTGAGGGTTCCAAACCCTTCTCCTAACCTTTAATGATTACAGTATTGGACTGAAAGTTGCCAACATTTCTCGCTAAAATCTCGCTAGAATCAAAAAAGTCTTTGTTTCATATTGCCCCCGAGTCTAACGTAATCAATTTGACGTGATAAATCCAATGGATGCTCTAGAGATCAAGCGCGAGATCGAAACCCTGTCGAGTCGCCTGGGGAAAGCCCAGGACTATCTTTGACGTTCCTGCCATCAATGCCAGAATTCAAGATCTAGAACAGATCGCCGCCCAGCAAGAGTTTTGGGATGACCAGTCAACGGCCCAGACAAGCCTGCAGGAGCTCAACGATTTAAAAACGATTCTCGAACAGCAAACCCAATGGCAGCAATCCCTGGAAGATACCCGCACTATTCTAGAGCTACTAGAACTGGAAAACGATGAGGCCCTACTCCAGGAAGCCCAGGGGAATATCCAAAAGCTGGGTCAGGAGTTTGATCAGTGGGAATTGCAGCAGTTGCTCTCGGGTCTCTATGACAAAAGCGGTGCAGTCCTGACGATTAACGCGGGGGCGGGGGGTACCGATGCCCAGGATTGGGCGGAGATGTTGTTGCGGATGTACACCCGTTGGGGAGAAGCCCAGGGCTACAAAGTTTATCTGGCGGAGCTTTCAGAAGGTGACGAGGCGGGGATTAAATCTGCCACCCTGGAAATTGACGGTCGCTATGCCTACGGCTATCTCAAGGCGGAGAAAGGCACCCATCGTTTAGTCAGAATTTCCCCATTCAACGCCAACGGCAAACGCCAGACCAGCTTTGCCGGGGTAGAAATCATGCCGATGATCGATACCGATGTGCAGTTGGAGATTCCGGAAAAAGACCTGGAAATTACCACTTCACGGGCTGGGGGAAAAGGGGGCCAGAACGTCAACAAAGTTGAGACCGCCGTCCGAATTACCCACTTGCCAACTGGCATCGCGGTGCGTTGTACCCAGGAACGTAGCCAATTGCAGAACAAAGAGAAGGCCATGGCTCTCTTGAAGGCCAAGCTGTTAATCATTGCCCAAGAACAACGGGCCCGGGAAGTGGCCGAAATTCGCGGGGATTTAGTCGAGGCCGCTTGGGGAAATCAGATTCGCAATTATGTATTTCATCCCTATCAAATGGTTAAGGATCTGCGTACCAATGAAGAAACTACAGCCATTGAGGATGTGATGAATGGTGACTTGAATCCCTTTATCCAGGCTTACCTGCAGCAGGAAAATCAACTGGTTGAAAGTCAATCCGCCTGAGATGAACCAGCCCTACGGATCAGATCTGGCCTACATTCACGACGTTGGCTTCAGCGCTCACGCCCTCAAGTCTGCGCCGGGAATTCTGGCGATTTTACAACAAGCCGGATTACAGGGCAGTTTAATTGTGGATTTAGGCTGTGGTACAGGTTTATCCGCTCAAGCGTTTACCCAGGCTGGATATCAAGTTTTGGGGATTGACCTTTCAAGTGCCATGGTTGAAATCGCTCGCCGCCGGGTTCCGACGGCAACATTTCGGGTGGAGTCTCTATTGCAGGCTGCATTGCCCTCCTGTGGTGCCGTTACAGCTATTGGCGAATGCTTCAACTATCTATTCGATCCGACCCACAATCGTCAAACCTTGAGGCATCTGTTTGGGCGGATTTATCACGCCCTGATGCCCGGGGGAATGTTAATATTTGATAGCTTAACCCTAGGGCAAATCCCGCCGGGAACTCCAACCAAAACCTTTATGGAAGGGGCAGACTGGGTGGTATTAGTAGAGAAGTCTGAAGATCCGATTCAACAGATTTTAACCCGGCGAATCCTCAGCTTTCGTCAGGTAGGAGACTGGTTCAGGCGAGATCAAGAGATCCACCGGCAACAACTCTATGACCCGGCAGATCTGGAGCAACTGCTGCAACAGGTTGGTTTTGAGGTTGAGGTGATGGATGGTTATGGCGACTATTGTTTGCCTCAGGGGCGGGTTGCCTTTAGGGCTCAAACTCTTTCGGGATTAGACGGGAGAATCCCACGGTAAGGGCGAGTCGTAGCCCTGAGAGTATCAAAGGTTCTATAAAATATCTACAACGAATGACCACCCAAGACCAGCAACATCCCCAATACAGAGGCGATCGCGCCACAATTGACAGCTTGCCGGCGGGCAATCCAACGGATTATCATCTGGCGGAACTAGCCCGTCTGAAAATTCGCTATCAAGGATTTCCAGGGGCTAGAGATATTCAGCAGGATTTAGATCAGATTATGCAAAAATGGCAATTGACCGAGGCCGATCTGTATGCCAGAACTCGAGAAATCCATGCCAAAGGCCAGGTTTACCGAAAAAGTGCCCAGGATCAAGAAGATTGGCTATAGTTCAAGGATTTGGATCGGATAAAATTCATCATGCACCGCATTTCTACAACACCAGGGGGCTGGAATCCACAGATGGAAGGGGTGGTCTTTTTAGCCCAATCCCCTGCACCAATCGTATTTCTGACGGCTGCGGATACTGAAATTCAAACCCTGGCCACCGCATCTTCCCAGCTTCCTCCAGACTTCCCAGAACTGCGGGTTGCCAATTTGCTCCACCTGCAACAGCAACTCACCATTGATACTTACAGTGAAATGGTCTTGGAAAAAGCCGAGGTGATTCTGGTCAGATTGCTGGGGGGGCGATCCTATTGGGCATATGGTTTAGACGTTTTGCAGGAGGTGGGGGAGCGCACCAGGAAACCATTAATTATTCTTCCTGGGGATGACCGCCCCGATCCCGATTTACTCAGTCATTCCACTGTTTCCCTGGCAGTAGCCCATCAACTCTGGCAGTATTTGATTGAAGGGGGCAGCGAAAACTATCAGAACGCCTTGAAGTTTGTAGCGGTAAAATTTCTAGCCCAAACCTACTCGATTCAACCTCCCATTTCTATTCCCCGAATTGGGCTTTATCCCTGGAATCAGAGTTCTAGATATCAGGTGAATTCCTCGATTAACTCTCAGGTAAAACCATCCCAGGCCAGGGTTGGAATTCTGTTCTATCGGGCTCATTATTTATCAGGAAATATATCCCCTATTGATCAAATTTGTCAGGCTTTAGCTGACCATGATCTAGACCCTTTGCCCCTATTTGTTTCCTCCCTGCGAGATCCCGATGTCCAGGCGGAATTATTAGGACACTTACAATCAAAGTCTTCCGAAAATGTCAGTCTTTTGATTGATACCACCAGCTTTTCAATCAGTTCTATTGCTGACCATGCAGATCATACTTCTCCACTATTTTCCCTGGATATTCCGATTTTACAAGCCATCTTGAGTAGCAGTACTTTAGAACAATGGCAGGTTGATTGTCAGGGACTTTCTCCCCGAGATGTGGCGATGAATGTAGCCCTACCCGAAATGGATGGACGAATTATTACCCGGGCAATTTCCTTTAAAGCTGTACAAACTTGGGATGAACGATTAGAAACTGATGTGGTCAGTTATCTTCCTGTAAAAGATCGGATACAGTTTGTTGCAGACCTGGCAAAGAACTGGGTTAAATTGCAAAGAACTACTATTTCAGACCGCAGAATTGCCCTGATTCTAGCCAACTACCCCAACCGAAACGGACGATTGGCCAATGGTGTAGGATTGGATACTCCTAATAGTTGTATTGAGATTCTTCAAGCCCTTAAGCAAGCCGGATATTTCCTTGAGGATTTTCCTCAAACTGGGGATCAATTGATTCAACAGTTAACCAGCGGCATCACCAATGATCCCGAAGGAAAAGCCCTGCGTCCGATTCGACAAAGCCTAATCTTTCAAGATTTTCAAGCTTATTTTTCAGGTTTGCCCAATGCAGTTCAGCAGGGTGTTAAACATCGTTGGCCGGATTTCTTTTCCAGTCCTGAACCTCTAACTAAAATTCCCATTGCTGGAATTCAACTGGGTCATATTTTTATCGGGATTCAACCTTCCCGGGGCTATGATCTTGACCCCAGTTTCAGTTATCATGCCCCTGATTTAGAACCCACCCCGGAATATCTTGCTTTTTATCACTGGTTGAGAACTTGTTTTAAAGCTGACGCCATTGTTCATGTGGGCAAGCATGGCAATCTTGAATGGTTACCTGGAAAAAGTCTGGCTTTATCCGCAGATTGCTATCCGGAGGTAGCACTAGGAGCATTGCCCCATTTTTATCCCTTTATTGTCAATGATCCGGGGGAAGGATCCCAGGCAAAACGGCGATCGCAGGCGGTGATTTTAGATCATTTGACTCCTCCAATGACTCGGGCAGAACTTTACGGATCCCTACATGACTTAGAAGGTTTAATTGATGAATATTATCAGGCCCAAAGCTTAAATCCAATCCGATTACCTTTGATTCGAGAGCGAATTTTAAGCTTAATCAAAACCGAGAATTTGCATCAAGATTTAGGATTAAGTTTGGAATCTTTAGAGTTAAGCCCGTCAAGTTTAAGTTCCTTAGATTTAAATTCAGCAGATTCAAATTCATCAAACTTAAGCTCATCAATGGCAAGAAAACTTCAGATAAAATTCTCCAATAAATCCCCCAATGAACCTCCTGATAAATCTTCTAGCAAATCTTTCAATCAACTTTCAAATCAATCTTTCAATGAACCCCATAAACTCTCCCAGGAACTAGAAGTATTTAACACGATTGATGGCTACCTGTGCGAACTCAAAGAAGCCCAAATTCGAGATGGATTGCATATTCTGGGTCAATGTCCCCAAGGTCGTCAATTGCGAGATTTAATAGTGGCGATCGCCCGCCATCCAGACACCCATCGGCTTGGATTAACCCGAGCAATCGCTGAAGATTTCAACTTAGACTTTGATCCTCTGATGACCAATCTAGCAGAAGAACTCAGCCCTGAATTGACTCTGTTAAACCAGCCTTGCCGAACCGTAGGCGATGGGGTTGCCGTGATCGAAGACTATGCAGCAGCTTTGGTAGAAGAGGTAATTCAAGCTGCAATGCAATCGGCTATTTCTGTATTTCTCACTCCAATTCCCGGCCCTCGAACTCAACAGGAACTCACCTGGATTCAAGCTCAACTCCTCCCCAAACTCCAGCAAACCAACCAAGAGATTTCCAACTTATTGCAGGGGTTGGCCGGTCATTATATTCCCAGTGGAGCCTCCGGGGCTCCTACCCGAGGTCGGTCGGATGTATTGCCCACAGGGCGAAATTTTTATTCTGTGGATATCCGCGCCATCCCCACAGAGACGGCCTGGAGTGTGGGACAACTGGCGGCTGAGGCCCTGATCCAGCGCTATACCCAGGAGAATGGCGAGTACCCCAAAACTCTGGGTCTATCAGTTTGGGGTACCTCCACCATGCGAACGGGGGGAGATGACATGGCTGAGGCCCTGGCTTTGCTGGGGGTCAAGCCGGTGTGGGAGGGAGCGTCCCGCCGGGTTGTGGATTTTGAGGTGCTGCCCCTTGCCTTTTTGGGGCGGCCTCGGGTGGATGTCACCTTGAGAATTTCTGGGTTTTTCCGCGATGGGTTCCCAAACTTAATTGATCTGTTCGATCAGGCGGTAATTGCGGTGTCTCAGCTCGAGGAAACCCCAGAACAAAACCCTCTGGCTGCCCAGGTCAAGCAGGAAACCCAAACCTGGATTGAGGCGGGATTGACCTCAGAACAAGCAGTAGTGCGATCGCGCTATCGGATTTTTGGTTCGAAACCAGGGGCCTATGGCGCAGGTTTACAGGGGTTAATTGAGGGGCAAAATTGGCACGATGATCAGGATTTGGCGCGGGCTTATTTGAATTGGAGTTGTTATGCCTATGGTGGTTCTACCCAGTCTCAATCCTTTGGAGTGTCTGCCCCGGAAGTATTTGAACAGCGGTTAAAGCAGTTGCAAATTGTCTTGCACAACCAGGACAATCGAGAACATGACCTGTTAGATTCAGATGATTACTATCAGTTTCAGGGGGGAATGACAACGGCAGTTCGAGCTTTGACCGGGCAGAATCCCCAAATTTATTTTGGGGATCATTCTCGGCCAGAATCCCCAAAAGTTCGCCGACTTCAGGAAGAAATTGCCCGGGTTTATCGCTCCCGGGTGGTAAATCCCAAGTGGATTGCCGGGGTAATGCGCCATGGCTACAAAGGGGCATTTGAAATGGCAGCAACCGTTGACTATTTGTTTGCCTACGACGTGACTGCCCATTGCGTTGAGGACTTTATGTATGAAGGAGTGGCCCAGGCTTATCTGTTGGATGAGGCCGTTCAGGAGTTTGTCCAGGCCAGAAATCCCTGGGCTTTACGGGACATGGCTGAACGGTTGCTAGAAGCTCAACAGCGGGGGTTCTGGAAATCAGCAACTCCGAAGTTAATGGATCAATTGCGGGCTATTGTACATCAAGCTGAAGCTGTAGTGGAGGACTCACTATAAGCCGGTTAACTATAAGTCGGTTAACTATAAGCCGGTTAACTGTGAATTCTAGGTTCAGGATACAGGGTTGCCAGAATTGAGCTTTCAACTTCTGCTAATTCTGCTAGCCGTTGGGTCACCGGATCCAGATCAAAATAGGTCGTTGCCAGCACCCAATAAACCCCATAATGTCGAGCTTCAGATGCCATCAATCCTTGATAAAACTGAGCCAGTTCCGGAATTGGACAATGGGCCGCCAACAACCCCAACCGTTCATGGCTACGGGCCTCAATCAGGGCTGAAACCAGCAAGGCATCCAATAGCCGTTCCGGTTCCTGGCGGCGGATCTGCTGGTTCAGGCGGGAACCATAGGGTGGAGCCGCCAATGGTCCCAGGGAAAGATTGCGCCGCTCTAGCCACTGATTGACCAGTTCAAAATGCTCTAGCTCTTCCTGGGCAACCGCCGTCAACATCCGCACTAGCCTGGTATTAGAGGGATAGCGAAACATCAAATTCAACGCCACCCCTGCGGCTTTGCGTTCACAGTGGGAGTGGTCTAGCAAGATGATATCTAAGTGGCTGAGAGCCTGATCAACCCAGGCTTGATGGGTGGGTTGCTGGAGAAACTTGATTTTAGGCAGGGTCACAATTATAGCAGTCATAGTGATAAGTAGCTAGGCTCAATTAATTAGAAGATACATGTAGGGGGGTTGAAGGGGGCGCAGTGGCCCCCTTCCTGGGGGCACTGCCCCAGAC
>JAAURB010000090.1 GCA_012033335.1 Oscillatoriales cyanobacterium RM2_1_1 | reverse complement strand
GACGACACGCCACACAAATGTGATTTTGTTTACCCCTCATCTTGCCGTTTTTACGGATATGGCTGGAACCACAGTCAGGACATTGCATCAGATTGAGCCTCAATTCATGGCACTATTATGCAACGCCCCTATTTTTTCCCCTGTGGTAATCGTCCATAGGTTTCTGTCCAGAACTTCAGGCGATCGCGCAGTTCATCCGTCAGGGATTCCGCTTCAAACCGCCAAGCCCAGTTGCCTTCCGCAACACTGGGTTGGTTCATTTTGGCTTCAGTCCCCAAGCCCAAAATATCCTGGAGAGGAAAAATTGCCTGATTAGCCACTGAAGCCATAGCCAGACGGATCATATCCCAGTGAATCCCTTGGTCACTGGTACAACCCAGATACCGAGTGACTCTTGCTTTTTGTTGGAGACCCCGCTGGTCAAACCAACCAACCGTTGTGTCATTGTCATGGGTTCCGGTATAGACCACCCAGTTTGGGGATTCAAAGTTGTAGGGCAGATAAGGATTTTCTGGCCCCGAATCAAAGGCGAATTGGAGAATCTTCATGCCCGGTAGCTCAAACTTGTCCCGCAGGGCCTCTACTTCTGGAGTGATGAATCCCAGATCTTCAGCTACAATCGGTAGGCTTCCCAAGCGTTCATTGAGGATATTGAAAAATTCTTCTCCAGGGGCATTCACCCAATAGCCATTAATCGCCGTTGTTTCTCCCTGAGGTACAGCCCAGAATGACTCCAATCCGCGAAAGTGGTCAATCCGAATTAAATCCACGTAGTCCAGAATGGATTGAATTCGCTGGATCCACCAGCGGAAATCCTCCTGTTGCAGTCGCTCCCAGTTGTACACTGGATTACCCCAAAGCTGACCTGTTTCACTGAAATAATCAGGGGGAACCCCAGCCATCAAAGCAGGCTCTCCCGTTTCTCCATCCAGACAGAAAATATCCGGATGGGCCCAGACATCGGCGCTGTCATGGGCGACATAAATGGCCAGGTCTCCTAAAATCTCAATTCCCTGCTCATTGGCATAGGTTTTGAGGTCAGACCACTGGCGAAAGATTTCAAACTGCAAGTATTGTTGAAAAAAGATTTCATCTTTTAGCTTCTGTTGCCAGGCTTGGATTGCTTCCGGTTTGCGGCGAGCGATGTCCTCATCCCAGGTGTGCCAGCTAGCTCCATCATGGGCTAGCTTGAGAGCCATGAACAGAGCATAGTCCTCTAGCCAAAATGCCTTATTGGTGCAGAATTCCTGAAATTGGCGCTCTTGATCTGATGTTTTGTTTTCCCGAAAAGACTGACAAGCCTTGCGAAACAGGCCCATTTTTAACTGACTCACCCGGTCGAAGTCCACCGTTTGAGTGGGTAAATCCATTAGTCCTACCAGATCTTCAGGAATCAGCCATCCATCTTCCACCAGTCTCTCAGGGCTGATCAATAGGGGATTTCCGGCGATCGCTGAATAGGCCAGATAGGGGGAATTGCCAAAGCCCGTTGGCCCCAAGGGCAAAATTTGCCACAGGCTTTGGCCGCTGTCCCGCAAAAAATCGACAAATTGATAGGCAACTGGCCCCACATCTCCAATCCCAAATCGACCGGGCAAAGAAGTGGGATGAAGCAAAACACCGCTCGTTCTTGGAAATGGCATAACAAAATGGAAGTAGAACGTTTAGACTAACAATGGATGGTTTACATTCAGGCAGAGACCAACGGCAACAACAAACTTCTCCCGGACGAATCAAGTCAATCTGCTATGTTTGGTCAATGCTCAATGCATCTCAAAGCTCTTCTCAATCTTACCCTCCCACTGACGAATGACGTGATGAACTTACGGCAGATTGATATAGGAATTTTCACTCCTATGAGGTAGGGTTTGAGAAATGGTGGCGTGGTAGTCATCACCTTTATGTTCCAGCAGCGGCAGAAGCACTGTGATAAAAATTACTTAGTATTAATAAGTGGTTCAAATCTACAATTTCAAGCCCATAGATTAGTACAGACTCAAGCCCCAAAAGACATCGACTGTAAAGATAGAGATTATAAAAATACTAAAGACTAAAAGAATTCAAACAGTATAGATATGGATATTGTTCATTTGCCTTTGGCCTTGCAATTCACTTCTCCTGGCCCGATCCTGTTCAAGCTGGGGCCCCTAGCCGTGCGTTGGTATGGATTTCTGATCGCCTCTGCGGTTTTGATTGGGGTCAGTCTTTCTCAGTACTTAGCCAAAAAGCGCAAGGTTGACCCTGAATTAATTGGAGACCTGGCTATCTGGCTGGTTTTAGCGGCTATTCCCTGTGCGCGGCTCTACTACGTTGCCTTTCAGTGGGAAAACTATGCTCAAAATCCCGCTAGCGCCTTGGCAATTTGGCAGGGGGGCATTGCAATTCACGGGGCAATTTTGGGGGGAGTTCTGGCCGGGTGGATTTTTGGCCGGATTCATCGGATTCCCTTCTGGCAACTGGCGGATTTGGTCGCGCCGTCTCTAATTCTGGGTCAGGCTATTGGACGCTGGGGAAATTTTTTCAACTCAGAAGCCTTTGGCGCGCCCACTGATTTGCCCTGGAAACTCTACATTCCGCCAGAAATCGAGGTGAATGGCTCGATCGTTCGGCCCCGACCGCCAGAATTTGCCAATGTAGATTATTTCCATCCTACCTTTCTCTATGAATCCCTGTGGAATTTGATGGTATTTACCCTGTTGATGAACCTGTTCTTTCGGGACTTGAAAGGGAAACCCCGGTTGAAGGTGGGCACTTTGTTTCTAGTGTATGTTGTGGCTTATAGTGCCGGACGGATCTGGATTGAGGGGCTGCGAATGGATAGTTTGATGTTGGGGCCCCTGCGGATTGCTCAACTGGTTAGCCTGTCTGGGATGATCCTGGGCTGTTTGGGATTGCTCTGGCTCTATAGCAAGCCCCACCATTCCTTGATTCCTAAAACCCTCAGGGCCAGCCAGCCAGGAACTGCCTATGGTGCTCTGGCCACAACCCCCCAAGCTCCCCCTACTTCCCTATACCTGGCCCAAACCAATCCGCCTGGACACTCAAATCAGAACGTAAATCAGAATCCAAGTCAGAATCCAAACCCAAGCCCAAACCAGAACTTTAACCAGACCGCAAACCAAACTCCAAAATCAGCTCCACAGCCAGCCATCTCCCCGAATTCAGAGACCAATTTTCTGCCGAGGTTAATTCTTGGCAGTATCGGAATTGCCTTGGCGCTGCTGTTTGCTGTGTTCTTTACTAATCGAGGAGCCTTGATGAACCCCTCCCCATCCCTGGCTCCATCTCCTAGCCCAGCGGTACAGGTTCAGCCTCCAACGTCCCCTGGGTCACCGACCATTCAATCTCCGACCCCATCTCCAGTTGCCGCTGATAGCCCTGGGCAGACCCAGTTGAACCAGGCCCGGGTGATTTTACAAGATGTCTCCGCTTCGAAGCTGAATCAAGCCATTGTTCAAGCTCAAGAGATTCCGCCGGATGATCCGGCCTATCCCCAAGCTCAGCAGGATATCCAGCGGTGGAGTCAGGGGATTTTAGACATTGCCCAGGGACGGGCTCAACAAAAAAAGTTTTCTGAGGCGATCGCGGCGGCCCAGCTAGTCCCCCAGGCCAATCGTCCATTGTTCAATCAGGCTCAATTGCAAATTCAAGAATGGCAACAAGCCGATCCCTCGACCCTGATCCAGGGGGCCCGCCGTTTGATTCAACCGGGGCAAGCCTCATCCTACAATCAAGCTATTGATCAGCTCCGTCAGGTCAAACCTAATCAGCCTAGTTACCTGGAAGTACAGCAGCAAATCAATCAATGGAGTGGAGAAATTTTTAAAATCGCCCAGGCTCGGGCCCAGAAGAAACAATTTTCTGAGGCGATTCAAGCGGCTATTCTGGTTCCGGAGGGAACTCCTGCTTACACCGAAGCCCAACGGGCGATCGCCCAGTGGAAAATCCGGTAAACCGGATTGAATAGTTTGGAATCCCTGAATCGTTTGAAATAATCCTGAAATGATCCTAGAGTAATTGTGGAATGGTTTTGAAATAACTTTGGCTGAAAGCTCCTGGGATAAAAACATTAGGCAATACCAAAAAATAAAAATGCCCTGGAATTTTTCCAGGGCATCAACCAGGGTGCATCTACCATTTCCTTCTTCTCGACTAATGGGCATGGATCCGGAGAGAATGTAGAGAACCTCTGGTTTAAGATAGGTCTGGACTATGGGGCTGAACTCCCAAAGGCAATCAACACTTGAAACTCCCACAAAGCTCCCACAACATTAAAAAAGAATGCCCTGAAATTTTTTAAATTGTTTCAGGACATCAACCAGGGTGCATCTACCACTCTCTTTCTCTAACAGAACACCCCCTTGTCCGGAATCTTTCAGAAAAAGTCTCAGAAAGAATCCTGGTTGACTGACAAAACTCTCTCGCCCTCACCCCCCAACCCCTCTCCCAAAGAGGGTGAGGGCAGTTCGGGCAATCACACAAAAGATTTGTCAGTCAATCAAGAGATAATCTCAGAAATAATCTCAGAAATAATTGCGAAAATGACTGCAAAGAATGCCAGAATCCAGGAGAAACCGGCTAGAACCTATCTGATAACTGCTAACAACCTGCTAACAACCACTTTTTCTACCATTGCCCATGAATTGCTCTAGCTCTATTTCAATGCAACCGGCTGTCTATATTGTGGGTGCTGGGCCTGGAGATCCTGAACTGCTGACGATCAGAGCCGAGAAGTTAATTGCCGCCGCCGATGTGATTCTGTTTGCGGACTCCCTGGTGCCTGAACAAATTCTCACCAACACGCGCCCCGATGCCGAACTGATTAGAACAGCCCATAAAACCCTCGAAGAGATCGTGCCTTTGATGATTGAGCGGGTACGTCGGGGGCGGTCTGTGGTGCGATTACATTCCGGAGATCCTAGTTTGTATGGGGCCATTTATGAACAGATGCAGCAATTAGCCGAAGCCGGGATTAATCTAGAAATCGTCCCGGGAATCAGCGCGTTTCAGGTGGCCGCCGCCAGACTTCAAGTAGAACTGACGGTACCTGAGTTGGTTCAGACGATTATTCTCACCCGGATCAGTGGACGAGCCACGGCTGTTCCCCCGAAAGAGGAACTTGCCAGTTTGGCGGCCCATCAAGCCAGCTTATGTTTGTATCTGAGTGCGCGGCACATAGAAGCAGCTCAAACGGCTTTACTGGAGCACTATAGCCCCGAAATCCCAGTGGCGATCTGCTATCGTTTGGGGTGGCCCGACGAACTGATTCGGGTGGTTCCCCTGACGGAAATGGCGACCGTTACCCGCCAGGAAAAGTTGGAACGGACAACCCTTTACTTGATCAGTCCGGCATTAACGCCAGTGCCGAATTCCCAACCCAAACGTTCTGGGCTGTACAATCCTCAACATTCCCATCTGTTTCGCCCCAGGGCTCAGGTTTAGACTTCCAGCCATGGTCTATCAGCAGGGTTTACCCCAGGGTTTTAGTCAAACATTCAGCCAGCAACACACCATTATTACCGGCGGCTCCAGTGGCATTGGCAAAGCCACCGCCCTCTTGTTGGCACAGGCTGGAGCCCGGATTACCTTAATTGGTCGCCATCCTGAAAAACTGGCTGGGGCCAAAGCGGAGATTACGGCAACTCTAGGGGCAAAATCGGGTTCATCCTCCACCCCATCGCAAGTGCTCACTTTGGCCGCCGATGTCGCTGATCGCTCCCAGGCAGAACAGGCCATTAAAACAGCCATTGATCAATTGGGGGTTCCCGATTTGTTGATTACCTCTGCTGGCATGGCCCATCCTGGCCATTTTCAAGATCTGCCCATAGAAATCTTTGAACAGACCATGGCAGTCAACTACTTCGGTTCTCTCTACTGCATCCGAGCTGTTCTCCCATCCATGGTGACCCGGCACCAGGGAGATTTAGTCATGATTTCCTCGGGAGTGGGTCTGATTGGAATCTATGGCTATACGCCCTACAGCCCCACAAAATTTGCTCTGCGGGGTCTGGCAGAATCCCTCCGAGGGGAATTAAAGCCCCTGGGAATTGGAGTTGCCATTGTCTATCCGCCGGATACTCAAACCCCCCAACTAGAGGCCGAAAATCTTACTAAACCCCTAGCTACCCAGCAAATTACAGCAACAGCTAAAACCTGGCAACCTGAGGCGATCGCCCATGAGATTCTTCGGGGAATTCAACGGCGACAATTTACGATTACCCCCGGGTTAGAGATGAGTTTGCTGAATCGGTTTCAAAGTTTATTGGCCCCCGGTCTACAATGGTATTTCGACCGGATTACCGCCAAAGCTCTCAGGGTCAGACATAGTAGCGATCAGGAAAATCATCAGATTTAGAACAGGGGATTGCTCATTTGAGGGTTAGACTAACCTGATATCAATTCTTTTTAAGATTGCTACAGATAAAAACCTGGAACGCAACGTGCTGCAGTGTGTTCTGGGTTTTACGTCATACCAATTTAAGAGTTGGGATGAGATAGCCTGATGGGCCTCAAGTTCATGTTATTTGAGTCACTACCTGAATAAAATGCTAAAAAATCCTGCTTGATTCTGCCTGCCCTCAGGTTAGGATAAATCATCATTTAAGTTCTATAGATTATCCTGATATGGTTAAAGACTTGACATGTTTGAGCAATTGGCCTTGGAGCACAGTAAGGGGGTTTGGTCTACTGAGTCTGGGTTGCCTGACTCTGCTGGGGGTTACCTCGACGTGGGGATGGGCTCAAGATCCCCCGACTGATCAAACGGTTCCCCTGGATGGGGCTCAACTTCAGGCCAGAGGCTTAAGGATTATAGGATTGGTTGGGGATGTCCATCTCAATCAGAATCCTGTAAAGGTTGGCGATCGCTCAAAGTCGGAGATATCATTTCAACCGAAACTGGCTCCCAGGCAAGGCTGCAGCTCGATAGCTCTATTGGAGCCGTGGAGTTGGCAGAAAAGACCACCCTTGAAATCAAAGCCCTCTCTGGCGAAGCCGGAACCAGCCTGGATCAAAAAACGGTATTGGTGATAACCCAGGGACAGATTCTCTGTGCTGTAGGTCGATTTGTAAGTGCCCCCTTCTGGAGTCAAACCCTCCCCCAGAATCAGCGCCAGCAATCAATCCAGGAGTCTCACTTTCGAGTGGAGACTCCTGCCGCCGTCATTGGAGTCAAAGGCACAACCTTTGGAGTGAGTGTTGCCCCCGATGGCCAAACTGCAGTCCAGACCATTGAAGGGAGTGTTGGGGTGCTTGCCGCCGGGCAGGAAGTCATAGTCGAAAAAGGCCAATTTGTTGTGGTTCAACCTCAAATGAAACCCACAGCCCCAGAGCAAATTCCTACCCTATCAGAGCTAGAAGGGATTAGTGCTGTGAGGCTCACCCCCAAAACCGTCAGGCTTCAGGGTCAAATCTCTCCAGCCGATCTACTCTACGTTGAAGATCAAGGTGTTGAGACTGATGCCGCAGGTGAATTTGTTTATATTGGTCAGTTACCAGCCAGTCGCCGTCTCAAGGTAACTCTCCGAGGCCCATCTGTGAGGGAGCGACACTACATCATTACGGTTCCCTAGGGGGGCTAGCGAGTCTGTCGGGTAACAAATCTGACCTTTTACACTCCCCTTTCTCATAATTGATTTAAGCTTGCTATAGGCAAAAGGTTCTGCTTTTTTGCAGAACCTTTTATTCAACCTGATTCCGAGCAGAATAATACCTAGCTATTAACCCGCTTGCCATCCCGAAACGTTCCAGGAAACCGCTTGCCGCTAGTATCAATAATAACACCTTGCCCGTGGGGAACACCACCTCGAAATTCCCCTTCATAGCGGAATCCATTTGGAAAGGTGCAATTGCCTCGACCATCTAAGGCTTGATTGAAAAATTGTCCCTGACACCGAGCGCCATTGGAACGGGTAAATACCCCAGAACCCAGGGGCCCTCCGGCAAAAAATGAGCCTTTAAAGCGATCGCCGTTGGTATAAATAAATTCCCCATCTCCGCTAGGTTGGCTACTTCTGCTGCCACTGCCCAGCTCCACCACAATTTCAAACTGGCCAACATAACGATTTCCATCCGGAAAAATCACCGTACCTTGGGAAATGTTGCCATCTTTGAAGACCCCAACCACCCGGGCATCATTTTTGAAGATGAACACACCCTGTCCATTTGGCAGCCCGTTGCGGAACTGGCCTTCATAGCGATCTCCATTGCCATAGACATAGACTCCTTTACCTTCAGGCCGACCATTGACGAAGCTGCCAATGTAATTGGCTCCAGCCCGAGAGCCTTGATAATTGCACTTGACCTGACCCGTCGGTAAGCTCCCCCGACAAATTGGTGGCGGATCGCCTGCTGCGGCTGTTTGGGCCGAAACAGATGCAGGCTTAACTGCTGAACTCAGAACCTCGATCCCAGCAATAGTGGTTAATAAAAGTGTCAAAAATTTAGATGAGCGCACCATAGATCCCAAAAACATCTCTCAAGTTTTTTACTTAAAGATTAACTCGATTTTTTGCTAAATTACCCCAGCCTTGAGAAAGAAATTGGAGCAAAGACACAATGACAAAGGCATACTCCACGTAACAAGGCTCAACTCATAAGGTATTCCGAGCACTAATAGTTGGCGCAGATGGAGTCAAGAGGTTTAGCTCAGCAGGAGGCCGCTGCACTTCGCCCACGGCAATGGCGACTTCTACTCCATTTTGCTCAAAAATCACAACCGGATCAGCACCGGCACTGAACTTAACGCCCTTGACTAAAACCTGACCCCCCGCTATCCGATCCCCAACATTGACATAGCGACTGGTTGGCTCAGTCGGGGCCTTCAGAATCACCTTGGCAATTTCTCCCTTGGGCTGCACAACCCCTGTCACCTCAATGGCTTCTGCAATATCAGTTCTAGGAGGAGGAGGAACCGCAGGAACTGCAGCTACAGGAGGACGATTGGGGTCAATCCAGGCGGTAGGAGGAGCTCCAGGGGGCAACTGAGGTAAATCAGGTACCTGGGCTACGGGAAGACCCGGCAACTGAGGGGGGCCTTTTTTCGCGGGGGCTGAGGTTCGAGCGGGGGTTCCCCCTGGACTTTGATTTCCAGGGGCAGCTTGGGGTGAACCTGGACGACCTTGAGCCACTGTAGTAGTTCTTGCTGCTGCTCCCCCTGTTGCTGCTCCCCCTGTTGCTGTCGGCTCAAATTGAGGGGGTTGAGTCGGGGCGATCGCCACCGATGTCCACGGCCTAGGCGCACCCGCAACGGGTAAATCAGGTATTTCAGGAACCTGACGGGCTGTCAAACCGAGGGACTCGGTGACTTCATCTGGATCAGCGGATGCTCCCACCAGTTCTGGCTTAGGAGGAGCAAAGGGATCCTCAAGAGGCTGATTCAGGCCAGTGGCAACTGCACCATTGGGGCCTGAACCGCCTTTGAGTTGCAGGAGTCGCTCTTCAGGCTTAGTAGATTGAATCAAACCTGCCTCTGCAGCAATATTTGAATTTTGCTGTTGCTCAACCAGGGGCTTGTCAAAAGGCGGAGGAGTGGGTTCCCCTGAGGGAGCCTGAGCCGTCTCTCCAGTTGGGGAGGACTCAGGAGCAGGAGTTGGTGTTGCTCCCTCTTCAGTCTGTTGGGAACCACAGGCACCTAACCAAAGTGCCAAAAACCCTGTAGCGAAAATTAAACCAGTTCTAGGCATTGCCCACTCCCGAACTAAAGATAAATGATTGGCCACTTCAAAGATAGCCAAAGTATACCCGATTCATCCACTATTTCAATCACATAGGCTGTCAAGTTTCACAACTACTTTGATGAGCTGCTTTTATAAGCTTGCTTTTACGCAACTTTTACGCATTTTTCAAAGTGTAGATCCCCGATAAACAGGACTGAACGTCTGAATTTTTCTGAGGGTGAATGGTATGATGACATTGAAGTTATGCAATCTATCAAGGTAACTCAGCATGGCATCAGTGTCTGTATCTCCCGTTGTACTCACCATTCTAGATGGATGGGGTTATCGTGAACAAACGGACGGAAATGCCATTGCGGTCGGCAATACCCCCGTCATGGATAGTCTATGGACAGCCTATCCGAGAACCTTAATTCGGGCATCGGGCAAAGCAGTTGGATTACCCGAGGGCCAAATGGGAAACTCAGAGGTTGGTCATCTCAATATTGGTGCAGGACGAGTTGTTCCTCAGGAACTGGTTCGAATTTCAGATGCGGTTGAAGAAAGCCGGATTGCTGATATCCCAGAGATAGTTCAGATTTGCCAGGATGTTCAGGAACGACAGGGCAAATTGCATTTAGTAGGACTTTGTTCTGAAGGCGGGGTGCATTCTCATCTTAGTCATCTCTTGGGGTTACTAGATGTGGCTAAAGCAAAAGGAATCGCCCGTGTCTGTGTCCATGCTATTACAGATGGGCGGGATACCAGCCCGCAAGAAGGCATCACAGCGTTACAGCAGATTCAAGATCACATTGAGATGATTGGAAGGGGACAAATTGTCACCGTTAGTGGCCGTTACTATGCCATGGATCGAGATAAGCGCTGGGATCGAGTGCAGCAAGCCTATCAAACTATGACGACCGATGGTGAGGGCAATGGCTCCACCGCAGTGGAGGTATTGGAAGCTTCCTATGCTGAAGGGATTACAGATGAGTTTGTTGTGCCAGTTCGGCTGACTTCAGGAGCCATTGAACCTGGGGATGGGGTTATTTTCTTTAACTTCCGTCCAGATCGGGCCCGACAGTTGACCCAGGCATTTGTCGATCCAGAGTTCAATGAATTTGAGCGCGAGTTGATTCAGCCTCTAAGTTTTCTGACCTTCACTCAGTACGACTCAAAGCTACCGGTAATGGTGGCGTTCAAGCCTCAAAATCTTGACAACATTCTGGGGCAAGTCATTGCTGCCCATGGCTTGAAGCAGCTCCGAACTGCAGAAACAGAGAAATATGCCCATGTGACTTATTTCTTTAATGGTGGATTAGAGCAACCCTGCGAGGGTGAAGACCGGGAATTGGTTTCAAGCCCTGCGGTGGCTACCTATGATCGGGCCCCCGAAATGTCTGCCCATGCCGTTACAGATGTGGCAGTTCGAGCCATTGAAAAACAGATTTATTCCCTGGTGGTAATCAACTATGCCAATCCGGATATGGTGGGTCACACCGGTATGCTGGATGCAGCAGTCAAAGCTGTTGAGACGGTTGACCGCTGTTTAGGCCGCCTTCTTGAAGGGGTTACCAGGGTTGGGGGTACAGCGATTATTATCGCTGATCATGGCAATGCCGAGTATATGTGGGATGAGGCCGGTAATCCCTGGACAGCCCACACTACTAATCTTGTTCCATTTATTCTGATCGAAGGTGAAAATCGGAAGATTCCAGGGTACGGTACGGATGTGCCGTTGCGAGAAGACGGTTGCTTAGCGGATGTGGCTCCAACAATTTTGCAAATTCTGGGCTTGCCTCAGCCCTCGGAAATGACAGGTCATTCGATGATTCTGCCCGCTGAGTTTGAGGTACGGGAGAACCGAACTCCAATCCGGTTAAAGGTTTAGTGCCCGGGGAGCCGGGAATCACCCTGAGGATCAAAATCCAGAATAAAGCAGAACAGGAGTGTTAAACTAAAGTCTGCTTGTATCAGTTATTATCCGTTAAGAAAAGAAATCAGAATGGCTGTCAGTCGTTTGTTAGAAATTATTTGGGCTCTTTCTGCAGCCGGTTTAATTGTTTTTGTGCTGCTTCACAGTCCTAAGGGGGATGGCATTGGTGGGATTGGTGGACAAGCTCAGTTGTTTACCAGTGCTAAAACTGCCGAGATCACCTTGAATCGGATTACCTGGACATTGGCGATCCTGTTTATTGGGACGACAATTATCCTGAGTGCAGGATGGCTGGGCTAGTGACTTTAGATTAGTAACGTTAGGCCAGTAGTTAGAAGGATGGTCAGCTTGAAGGGAAGGCGATCGCGCTATGGTTCGTTTCTGGTCATTGGCGTGATCGTGACCTTGCTGCTGGGGATTGACAGTTCAGGCTCTAGTCTCACTTCTCTGGCTCAGGTTCAAGCTTCTGCCCCTCGATCCCATGTTTTACCCTCTAGTTTGGTGCAGTGGAATAGCCAGAATTCTCCAACCAATCTCCCCCTGGATCCACGAATGAATCCATCCAGGGGCAATCAAACTTCAGAGAATGATTCAGCAGACTATTTTGATCAGATTGAAACGACCTCCGTCGGTTATTTAGTCTGGTCTGATTTGCCCATTAAGGTCTATATTGAGTCCGTAACCCCGTTGGGTTCCCGGCAAAATTGGCAGGCAGAAGTGCAGTCAGCGGTAATGGAATGGGGGGCTTACCTGCCCTTGGCAATGGTCAACCAACCTGAAGAGGCTGATATTGAGATCTTTCATCGTCGCCCTCCTCTAGAACCCGGCAAACTGCGGGCCAGTTCAGCAGAAGCTCGCTATCGAACTTTTACCACCTCAGCAGCAGATGGAGTTGAGCGATTGTCCCATCGATTCACCATCTGGCTCAGCCCTAGCCAAACAGGAAAATATGTCGCTGCCGCTGCCCGCCACGAATTTGGTCATGCTCTGGGGCTCTGGGGTCACAGTTTAGTGGCAACAGATGTGATGTACTTTTCTCAGGTTCAGGAACCTCCCCCGATTTCAGATCGGGATATCAATACACTAAAGCGAATTTATCAACAGCCAACCCGCCTGGGCTGGCCTGTTTCAGCTCTCTAAGTCAATCCTTTGAGTCATTCTGACCTGGTGTACCATGGGTATCAGCCTCTGCATGATTGTCAAAAATGAGGAAAAGAATTTACGATCCTGTCTTCAGAGCGTCCATCCGTTTGTAGATGAAATGGTGGTGCTAGACACCGGGTCTGCGGATCAAACCCGCCAGATTGCTCAAGGGTTCGGGGCTCAGGTTTATGAGTTTGCCTGGTGTGACGACTTTGCGACAGCCCGCAATGTTGCTCTAAACTATGTCACTCAAGATTGGGTACTGGTATTGGATGCGGATGAACGTCTGGTGCCTGAAATCATGCCCCAAGTTCAAAGGGCAATTCAAGCTCAAAATTGCCTGGTAGTGAATCTAATCAGGGCTGAGATTGGTGCAGTTCAATCCCCCTATTCCCTCGTTTCTCGGTTGTTCAGGCGGCATCGCGATCTACAATTCTCTCGCCCTTATCATGCATTAATTGACGATAGTGTGATGCGGATTCTGGTAGCAGAACCTCACTGGCAGGTGACTGCCCTATCAGCGGTAGCAATCCTACACTACGGCTATCAAACCCGTAAAATTCTCCAGGGGAACAAGCTCCAGACGGCAAAACGGGCGATGGAGAAGTATCTCAATCAGCATCCTGATGATCCCTATGTTGCCAGTAAACTGGGGGCACTCTATGTGGAAGCCGGGGAAATTATCTGCGGGATTCAATTGCTAAAACGGGGGCTGACTCAACTTTTAGCTCTCTCTCCAGGGTTAAAAACTCCCAATGCTGGAGTTTTATATGAACTGCACTATCATTTAGGGATTGCCTATCGCAAACAACAACAATTAGATCTGGCCAGACAGCATTATCAGAAAGCGGTGGAGCTTGATATCCTCCCTGCACTAAAATTGGGAGCTTATAATAATTTGGCTGGATTGCTGAAAGATGCCGGAGATTTTTCCCAAGCCCGAGCTCTTTACGAACAGGTGGTTCAGATTGATCCGGGGTTTGCCATGGGTTATTACAATCTGGGGATGACTCTGCGGGCCCAGGGAAATTATCCGGCGGCGATCGCTGCTTACGAAACCGCAATTCAGCTCAATCCTCATTATCCTGAAGCCCATCAAAATCTGGGGGTAATTTTATTTCAACTGGGTCAAATTCAGGCTAGTCAAAAATCTTTTCAAACGGCGATCGCCCTCTATGAACCCCATAGTCCTGCAGCCGCTGAGCAATTGCGTCGAGGTCTGGCCGATCTGGGAATTCAGCTTTGACTTTCTCTAACCATCTCACGCAATGGCTGCTCAGCTAGCAAACTGACTTAAATTCCCTTTTGACTTTGGACAATGTGAAAAATGGGCAAAAAAAAAGTAGGGGTGTTAAAATCAACGACCCCTACGAAAATCGTCTACGGGATTCAACGTCAAAAACTTTCGGCTCTTGAGGTGCGTCATGCCAATTTCAAGAGTTGGTATCAGCGCTTCAACACTTTGCATTAACTAATGGGAGATCGCAAGCTACATCAGAAATTATCGCAGAAAGCAACTGACCAACCACAGCAGCAGCAGCGCTGCAAACGTGATAATTTGCTCAGGGGCTAGAACTCCTGCCACAGGACTGAGTAAACCGCCCACAAGCAAACCCAGGATCAATCCACTAATGGTGAACAGGACAGCTCGGCCAAATTGCTTTTCCTTGCGATTGACAAAATACAAACTTACAGCCACTCCTAAAGCCAGGGGAATTTGCAAAAAGGCTGGGTCAGCATTGGGATAAAAGCTGAGGGCTCCCAACCCCAGAAAAATTCCTGAAGGCCACAAAATATCGGCTCGACTGGGGGTATCTAGCATTCGGTCGAGCCAGGCAGGCTTTTGACCCGTTTGCACAGGGACTTCTTTGGCTGGAGGAGGGGTAACGCGCTCTGGAAAGCGAATTCGCTCTGGAACCTTAATTTTGCCTTCCTGGCGCATCCGCAACCGATCCATTAAGATGGCATCGTAGGCCGCCTCAATGGACTCTAAACGTTTTTGCTCACCGGGATACTCTTCTCTCAACCGATCGCGGGCATCCTGAATCTCATCAAAGGAGGCATCAAGGGTGACCCCAAGTTGTTCGTAGGGACTCTTCTCATTCATTGCAGTTTGCTAAACCCCTCTCGACTTAAGCTGAACTTAACTTCCGCCTAGTGTAACTCGGAATACAAGTAAATATCAACTTTTGAAAGCATCTAGAAGGTGTTTATATAAAGCGTTCTGGGTTGCTGCCATTAACTTACGTTGAATATGCTTACCGTTTAGCTTGGAATTTTTAAGGTTGTTTCGATAATCGATCAATTGACGACAAGTAGAGGTAGAGGATAATTTCCCTGTTTCGAGACTTGAGAACACCCAGCGCCACAGAGCTAATCGAGGCAAAGTGGGGCCAGCAGAGACCTCGACCCACTGATCCCCCGAGAATTCGCACACAGTCCCGCCACCCAACATCATCGAAAAGCTGTCTCTTGAGATATCCCTGCGAATTCGTTTGTTTTCCCCAGGACGAAAATTGACGACGACTTGACCATCACGAATAGTTTTTTCACGCTTTTTCACCTCCTTATATTCATGACTTCGGAAAGGCTTACCCTCCACTAGGAAGCTTTCAAATGGATAAATATAGCATAAGAGAACAGCTTGAATTCGCAGGCCAAAGCCGAACTGTTCAAAACATTTAATATATGGCGAAAAAGCCGGAGCGTCTAAGATTTGCTCAATCTCAGCCTCTACAGATCTTTCAAAGTCTATAAGTTGACAAAGTTCGTTTGAAAAAAACCTTGTAGAGTTGTCTAGTTCTATTCCTAAATAATTAGAAATACCTGCGTTCCATTCCTTAGTAAGTCGAGTTCGGCCAACCTGGTTCATCTCATCATGACGACCAGCCATAAAAAGCAGAAGAGGAGGAAGAGAAAGGTATCGTGGTTTAAGCTGGCTATCCTGTCTTTCAGGGAATTCACGGGACATCCGCGACTTAAGATAATTTCCAAATCGCACCCTAGATCCTGAAGAAAATTCAAGTTGAAAAACCAAATCTCTCAGGCGCTCGATCTCAGGGACTTCACGAATAAATTTAGAATTATTCAGTAAGCTATCAGATGTAAGATTTTCTGGATCAAAGGGGTAGGAAGCCATACAAAGGGAATCCAGAGAATCATTTTTAGTATGTCCACTGGGAGCTATTTTATGATGATAGCGTTTTAGCTCAACGTGCCCGACTAACTTATAAGGAATATCACAATGAGTTAGAATTGTTCGCCACAGCTTAGAATAATTACCTGTTGGTTCAAGGATAGCTAAATCAGGCTTTTCAGCCTTTAGAAATGCAATGAAATCCCAAGAAGTAAGGCAGTTATCTTTCTTAACGGAATAAAAGGTCTTATAGAATCCCTTATTCTTTGATGAGGACTTCCAAAAATTAGCCAATCCACCAGAGGGATAGCTTTCAAGCAGAGCAGTCACAATGGAAGCTTTACAAACATCAATTCCAAGACATTTCATAATATTCAGATATGCAATTAGGTAAAAGAAATCTAGCCTCTATATCTCAGAGACTTTCCACAGTGAGACTGACCTTAGTTAGGTAGGCGATTCACCAGATATTTTCTTCAGGGATTTTTCCATTTCCCAAGTGGGAAAGGGCGGGAGCGCACGAATAAAAGAACAAGCTAAATGCTGCCATTCCGCCTTAACAGCTCCATCCTTTGCCCTAAAGCTAGCTAGAAATCCCAGGAGTGCAGGAAGTTTATACAGCCCCAGCAATTAAGGGGGCGCTCTTCTTTATTAACAGCTCCATAGGGATATTAATAGCTAGGCAGCAAGAGGTTGGAATCTCTTGTCCGCAAGCCCTGGCGAGGGCTTTCTGAAGCGCCGCGCTTCCATCCCTGAACGATCCTATCAGGGACGATCGCCCGTCAGGGGCAATTCATCAGGCAGTATTCATCACCATCAAGGTTATTATCAATGTCAATATCAACATCAAGGGCTTGACAAATTTCATCAAGGGGCATTTCAAGCAACCTGTCAAAGATGATTTCCCATTTATTCAGTTCCTCTGCTGATGAAGTAGACCTAATAAAGCAATCCAGGAGGGCCAGAGAATGTAAGTAGCTATTCATTTATTCATTTCCTGAGCAACATTAAATAGGGTCTTATCCCACCAGAGGGCCAGATAAGAGCCAGAGGCATAGCCAGATCTGAAATAAGTGGATTCATCAGCAGACAGGAACCAATGATGTCTACCCGAAGAAAACCCCCTAAGCCAGTCAAGCTTATCAATGGCAGAGAGACCATGAGGGCATTTAGCAACGGCGATGGCACTCCATACAGTCGGGAAATGGGTATCTAGCCAGTCAAGAAAATCCATTTAAATCACATAATAAATATGTGTATAATATGCTATGATGCGGCATTATCATTTTGATGGAGGAGAAATTCAAGGAGATCCGTACTGAGAGGATTAAGGTTAATGAGGGAAGCTTCAGCAAGGATTCGCTGGAGACCTCGGAGATAAAAGCAGGGGAAAGATTCTAACAGCCCTTGAATATAAGGGGATTGCTCGTCTAGTTATCTCCAAGCCGGAGCCTTAAAGAAGTATTCAAGGTAGGTGCTAATTAGTTTAAAGTCATGGGCTGTAAGTTCTTCAGGATTATAAATGAACCTCATGACGGAATCCGTGAGATCATCATCCGTGAGATCATCAAATCGGCCCCAGAAGGCAGGGAAGCCCTCTAAGGAGTAGGATAGGTAAGCATCATCAAAGTTAGTAATTTCAGTCATGTATATAGTGGAAAAAATTTAACATCATCAATATAATGTATATGGACGCAGATAGATTGTCAATATAATGTAGTTACAATCTCTATGGATAATGAAGGTAAAGGGAATGCCAGGAAAATACGGGAAAACAGCAAAGAAGCCGAAACAAATAATAATCGATCCAGAGCTTGTAAAGGCAGCCGAGAAGCTGATCAAAGAGATCAACCAGAAAGAAAAGCCTTACCCGCCGATGAGCTTCTCGCTATTCGTCAGCAATTTATTGGAGGGAGTCGTAGAAGGCGAAGGTGGAAAAAAGTTTCGGGAGAAAGTACTAGGGAAATCCTTGGGTGGATTAATGCGATCGCCGACGCGCACCTCGAAAGCATCGACCTCTCAGACCAAAGAGCCCGCCAGCAGCTCGAAGAGAACGCCCAAAGAAGACAAAAATTTACTAAGTTCTTAAACGAGGTTAAAGATGAAATTTTGAAGCTTGAAACTAGTACCAAGAAGGACGCGAAGGAGGAGAGACATAATCCCCATAATCTGTCCGTAGTGAGGCCAAGTCAGGAATTAGAGGAGCAGAAGTAAGGGCAGTAAAACGGATTCTTGCCCGAATCTTCCGATCATTTGTCTCTCTCCATTCCAGATCAATTAAAGAATTGTCATAGGAGTTTAGGATAATGCCCCAGTCCAGCAATAGTTGGAGTGGGGTAGTTTTTAGGTTGTACCAGTTCAGCCTTAGATAGGGGATTTGGGCGAAGAGATCACGGAACATTGAAGAGGTTACCGTCTGGCCTAAATCATTACGCCACGAGTAGGAATAAGAGGATGAGTTGAAATCTAGCCCCCCATAGATACCCCCTAAGTGCCCGTTGAGTCTCTGATCGGTGGAAACAATGTACCCCCCCAAGGAATCCACAACGCAGCTTACAGAAACACTGATGAATTCGGGTGAGCGAAAAAAAACATGAATACTATCGACAGATCGCCCTTTCTGGGAAGCTTCCACTTGAAGCATGAGATAGCGGTTAGCCACGAAGCAACAGCAGGCGAAGGCCAGCCAAGACTTAGTGAAGTTCCGAGCCTTATTTGTTGAGTCCAAGTTGAGACCCTGGACAAATGCGTAGCTGGGGAGATGAGTAGGATAATTCTGCAATACAGAACCAACCGTCAGAGTTGAAAAATAGCTAGACATAAAGCTTGAAATCCGAGTAGACAGGCAGCCAAGGACGGGTTAGTGGAATGCTTGCCCTCAGAGAGGCATAACGAGCATCAGAGTAGTAGCGCAAAGAGTTCTCATCATCATAGACATTAGCCACCCTGAAGCTATCAAGGAGAAATTGCAGGGGATTAGGAAAGGTCACATAGAAAAGTGGAGGCAGCATTGGCTGCATGAATGGATACTGAGTCACGTCAAGGGGCTTGATGAAGAGTGGATGCACCAGTTGATCGTAGGAAAAATCTGTAACCGAGACGATTAAGGGGTTAAGGGCCTGAACCATGATATTAGCCTCAGCGATCATGATGCTGAACTCGACGGCCTGCACATTCACCCGAAACTTAAAGGGGTAGGGTCGATACTTCCGTTTAATTGAGTTATCGATAAAACGGTAGTAATGATCAGAGAGGTAGGCAAATGAGGCAACTAAAGTCACCCAGCTCTGGGGGAATTGTTGATATCGAGCATCAGTAAACGACGGGCTTGGCCTTAAGCGTTGTAGCAAACGGAGCCGATAGCATCCCCTTGGAGATAATGTCACTGAGAACCTTATCAACGGTTGCGACTTTCAGAGGCATAAATGAACCACCAGGCAAGAAACAGCTTCAGATACCCGGCTAAACTGAGCTTGACTTCCCCCAGCCAGAACAAGAGATGAAGGATAGATAGATTGCTCCAGAAGCTCTAAACCGTCCAGGAAGAGAGACTGACGATATAGAGCATCACCGGGCAGCTCGACAGAACGCCGCTCAATCCCAGGAATAGCGATTACTGACTCCTTGGGGATGCCGTCAAGACAAAATTCAAAGTCACTTCTATCACACCAGCCGACGACGGGAAGAACAGATAGTCCCTGACTTGACCAGTAAGCAGCCAATTCTTGTTTAAGCCCATGTAGCATAACTCGCCTCCAAAAGGGCTGAGATGAGTCGGTGTAAATTGTCGGTGAGAGGACACAAGGATAACGACGGAGGGCGGCCAGGCCCCGGTTAGGAAAAGTCCACAAATGCTGATTTCTGGGTTTCCAGAAATGAACCGCCACGCCATCGCGATCCAAGCGCTTAGATAGTTGCGATGAATAGGGAACCAGGCGCTCAGGCACAAAACCGCACGGGGGCAAGCTTGCAAATCCCATCCTACCAATAACGCCTATTGCCTCTTGCTTAATGTAGTTCACAGCTAAATCCATATAGTCATAATCAAGCTCCATTATGTTGGCAACGCCACGACCTGGAACATTGACCTCATATCGATATCGCCACATTGTCCAGATGCAATCAACATTGTTGCTAATTGCATCTTCAATCAAGTTAATTGGTGCATCATCCTGGATCATTTTGGCGATCGCCTGACGAGAATAAGGCTTAAGCCGACCAATAGTAGGAGCCAGAGCAGCCATAGAATAAATACCAGGTTGAATAGGCCCAGGATAATCGCTAAACGCCTGTCTGATTGCTTCCTGGAGATCACAGGTATTAGGGGGAAGCGAGATCCCATGAAAAATCATGAGCGGATTGTCAAAAGCCCAGTTATTCCATCCAATGCAGTGCTGACCAGGCGAGTCAATCAAACTCTGGAGGGCAAGAATTTCACCAGGGGAATAAAGCCGGTAGGTTTCCAGCCCAGAAGGATCACAGTGAAGAGCCGCGATCGCCCAGAGACCCATACCCTGATAATCAGACCAACCAGAGGCATAAACATACCCCCCCATATTTTCGGATTCGCGCCAGTCGAGAATCGGATTATTGTAAATCGGGTAAAGCAGAAGCTCAGGCATATAAATCAATGAAGATGAAAGTAGCATTCATAACGGACGGTGACACAATTGGGGTCATTTGTCCGAGCCAATTTGAGGGCAATAAAAGACTAAGGTTAGTTGGGATTGATTGCCCAGAGCGGAAATCAGTAGAAGGACAAATAGCCAGGGACTACACATACAGTTTATGCCCACCAAATCAAGAGATAAAAGTTGTCCTAGTGACCGGTGATCGGCATTGGGGCAGGCTTGTAGGAGCTGTTTATATTGAAGAGGGAATTTATGTGAATGAATTGATTGTGAGCGCAGGATGGGCGCGAGCCGTTCCAGAGTTCCAGATACAGACCCCCCAATGGGAACGAATTGTGAAAGCCGAGGAATGGGCGAAGCGAAGAAAGCTAGGGATTTGGGCAGAGGGAGCCAATAGCAGAGGGAGCCAATATAAGTAGTAAAGAAAAAATGCGCTCATCATGATAAACTATCGGCGGGATGGGACTTGAACTATGCCCGAACTCAGACAAATTCTCAATGATCAGAGAGACAAGAGATCAGCCGAAAGGCGATCCAGCCGGGAATCTATGGAGGGATTGTCAGTCGCAGAAATTGCGTTTCAGACAAACCTCCTGAGACGAAGAAAGCTAGGAGCAGTTGCCGAGGCTACCGTTCGAAAAGCTTTTGAGCGGGGCAAAGTAGGACTAGTCCTGCTCGATCAAATCGTAAAAGTTCTCAGAGATTCAGGAGGCCATGAGGCAGCCGGAATCTACATTAGTTTCAATGGTCAAGACTTCAAAAAATAGATTTCGAGGAGATTGAAAATGCCAATGAACGAAGCAATCCGGAGTAAGGTAGCTAGCTACTTCGGATCAGGCGGAAAGTTTGAGAGCCTACCATCGGCGGGATTTTACAGCGGGATTCAGGGACAGAACAGATCA
>JAAURB010000089.1 GCA_012033335.1 Oscillatoriales cyanobacterium RM2_1_1 | reverse complement strand
TTTTAGGTTTTGCGAGGTCAAAGTTGATCGGCATTTTGCCCGGATATAAGTCACGTTTCAGTCCCGAAAACGGGATTTTAGGTTTTGCGAGCCCGCCGTCTACAACCTTGATTATAGCAGGGTTCTGAGAGCGGTTTTCGTGAACCTCCATTTAGAGACCCAAAAACAGCCCCAGAAATCCTTGCTAAAGGCTGACTTCCGAAACTGAAAACTTCGGAAACCGTTCAATTGTCAAGGTTCTGGCGATTTTCGTGAACCCCCCCGGGTTTTCGACCCCGCTTCGGTTCACGAAAAACCATATGCCAATTATAGACCAATCCACCCCATCCATTGATCCAAATTTCTGACATTTCCTACAATAGAAAAGAAATCACCCCCATTGCATTCGCCCCATCAAACCCGGCTGAGGAGCCAACCATGAACGTTCTCAACCTGAGCCCCATCATCCAACTCACCGACGAACAATTCTACACCCTCTGCCAGGCCAACCCAGAGTTAAAATTGGAGCGCAATGCCAGGGGAGATCTGATCATGAACCCACCCACCGGCGGTCAAACAGGCCGCCACAACGCCAACTTGATCTTTGAATTCGTCGCCTGGAACCGCAAAACCCAGCTTGGCGAAGTTTTTGACTCCTCCACCTGCTTCAAACTCCCCAACGGCAGCGATCGCTCCCCCGACATCGCCTGGATTGAAAAAACCCGTTGGCACCAGCTCACCCCCGACCAGCAAGAAAAATTCCCCCCCATCGCCCCCGACTTCGTTTTGGAATTGATGTCCCCCACCGACACCCTAAAAACCCTTCAAGAAAAACTCCAAGAATACCTCGACAACGGAGTCAAACTCGGCTGGCTGATCAACCGCAAGGCCCGTTTTGTCGAAGTCTACGAACCCCACCAACCCGTCAAAAAATTCCCATTCCCAGCCACCCTCACCGGCGGCCATGTCCTCCCCGGATTCAGCCTCACCCTCGACTGGCTCTAGGTCAAAGTTGAGTCCAGCCAACCCTCAGCTAACCCTCAGCCAAACCTCACAATACAATTGCACTCTCCTGACGGGGCTTTTGGGAACCATAGGTCAAAGTTCGTTTCACCGACCCCGCATCCAGCACATAAATTCGCACCGAATCCTCCTGGGGCTTCACCAACTTATCCAACTGCACCTGCAACCGGGCAAACTGCATCCCCGTCAAAAAACACTCAAATACACTATACTGCGTCCACTTGCCATAACCCGAAAGCATCTTGTGTAGCCGGGTTCGCCGCTTATTCGCCGCCTTGTTATCCGGCAAATCATAAATAATCAAATAAAACAACGTCGTCATTGCTCAACCAATTGCCCAAGAATTACGAATTCAAAATTACAAACTCAAAATTACAAAGACCAGTCATGGCATTACCACGTCAGCAGGAATCCCCAAACCCCAACCGAAAATTCCCTCAATCCTCAAACCGATACTCCTCCTCAATCACCCGCTTTACCAATCTCCCCTTCGGTGGAGCTGGAGGCGGTGGCGGTGACTGCATCGACGCTGCAATCAAAATCCCAATCAAAATCACCAACAATTCCATCGTTCAAAACTCCTCACCGCAACACCAGCGGTTTGTAGGGCACATTCTCCTGCAAATGCCGCGCCAGTAGCCGCGCCTGCAACTCAATCCCCCGCCGATAGGTACAGCGATACTCAAACACCGGATGCTTGAAATCATCATTTAGCTTCTGATCAAACCCCTGTAGAAATACCTTACGAGCCCCATCTGTCAAGCGATACGCCCCCAGACTTTCATGGAAATCCCCCGGATTGAGCTGCTTCCGGTTCAGCATCGACAGCACCACACTATCCGCCACCAAGGCCCGAAACTCCTCCATCAAATCCAACACTAGGGCTGGTTGACCGTGATGAACTTCATGAAGATAGCCAATATAGGGATCAAGCCCCGCCAGATGCACCGCCGCCATCACCTGCGATCGCAGCAATCCATAGGCAAAACTCAGCAAAGAATTCACCGGATCCGTCGGAGGTCGGCGATTGCGACCCTCGAATTTCCAGGTATCCCCAAATTTGTCTGTCAAAACCTTGCCCAGGTGAGCAAAGTAATCCCGCGCCGCCAACCCTTCCACCCCCCGCACCTGATCCAGGGTTCCCTGCTCCAGAACCAATTTCTGATGCAACTTCAGGGAGTTTTCAGATTGGCCGTGACGATACAAAATCAAATACTGATTGTGAATTTTAGCCATCACTATCCCTTTCACCAGATCCAACCGTTTGGCCGGGTCGTGGTAACGCCCATACTGGGCTAACCGCAGGGCCCCATTCCGGGACTGCCCCGGTAGGGCGCTGCCCAAGTATTTTCCAAAGCTCGATAGATAATGAATCGGCATTCCCAATTCCAGGGCATAGACAAACGCATCTCCCGTCACCTGGGGATTTCCCATCAGAACAACCTGCTCCACGGTTTGAGCTGGAATCGCTTGTTTCTTCCAGGAACCATCCTCCTGTTTGAGGGCCACGTTAAAGGCTTCGTAGGCTTTGCTCAACACCGCATCCGGTTGAGTAATGTAGAGAACTGACATGGTTTTTTACCTGATTGGGTTGAGTTTGGTTGAGCGTTAGAAATACATTAGGACTATTGAGCATGAGAATTCTCCCCGGACAAATGCCTCACCTCAAACGGCAGACAAATCGATTGCAAACTACAAGCCTGACACTTTTTTTTCTGGGTAATCGGCGGCGGCATTGGTCGCTGATCCGCAGATTGGGCAGCGGCAATCGCCGCTTCTGTCGCCTGTCGCAGTTGCTCGGTGAAGCTCACCGGTTGGCGACGACGGTTGCTGTGGTAGAAGATTTCACCATAGGCAATGGTTTTTCCCGTCCGTTCTTCTAAACATAAACCCGCTGCACAAAGCTGAAAATGATCATTCAAATGTTGTGCCATTCGGCCTTTTTTGTACTCCAGTGGAACCAATTGCCCATAACACTCTTCTACCGCATCAATAATCCCGGCAATTTGCAGGCGATCGCTCCACACCCACTGTTGCTGACGAATCGTAATTTCCCCCTCTTGAATCACACTGTCTTCATTAATATTTCGATGTAGATGATTCCCTAGAATAATATGTTCATTTTCCGCCCATTCTCCTAACATATATTCCAGATAAAAACGGCGAGGACAATATTCCCAAGCATTCAAATAAGCCAGTGGCAAATACTCTTCAATCATAATTGACTTTTATTTAAGACCTTTATTGATATTAATTCGTCTGACTATTCCCATTCCCATGGGAGTTTTCCTGCCTACTCCAGCATAGAATGCAAAATCTGCCAGGGTATTAATCTGTTGAATTACCAGGGGTTCCACTTCTCCTAAAATTTGAAATGTGACATTCCCCACACATCCAATCAACTTACTGCGACTATCCGTCACCATCTCTGTGCGAATCTCAAAAAAACTGGGATAAATCGGTTCTAGAACTTCTTCAAGAATTGGCATTTCACTGTATTGGTTCCAGCGCCGTAATAAACTTTTAAAAACCAGTTCTTTACTTGGCAAAGCACAGTCATACTTAGTCAAGCGAAACGTGGTTGGTGTACAAAATTTCAACTGCAATTGTCGTTCTGTATCCGAGGCATCCTGAAACATCTGGGCATAGGAAATAAACCCCGCCCAGGGTTGATGCGGTTGAGGATTGCTCAGAATACTGGTGACACACAATTCTGCTCCCCCCAAATGCCAGGGTTGGTTGGGATTGAGGTTGAGCCACAGATGCATCAACTGACCAAATAACCCTTCATCTAGTAATGAAACCCGCCACCAACAGGGAGTTCCTGCTGAGATCGAGCGATCCTGCTGGAACTGCAAGGATGAAGAATTTGATTGGATAGGTTCAGCGGGAGAACTATTTTTTCGATTCAGTTGACTATGGCTTAATACCTGTAATGGACTCAAGGTAAAGGCTTTATCCGTCGTTTGCTGGTGCAGTATTGTTGACAGGTTGGGATCAACGGATTGCACCAATTCTAGAAATAAAGCATGGAGATGCCGCCCACTGAGGTGTTGCTTGGAAATAGGAGCGCCAGATAATAAGTTCAGAACTAAGCTGTAGGGCATAGGATATTTCTATTCATCGATTAGAGCTTGAACCAAAATTCGTACCAGTGAGCCTAAATCCTCTGGAATCCGGTAACTATCCAAGCCTTATTTAATGTGCTTTTGGGCTCGATAATTCAGATTTTGTATGGTGAATTAGCTCTGAGACAATTCGAGAAATCAATATTTCTCGACGGGTTGTTTCACTTATTAACTCAACGCAAGGAAGAACTTCTTCAATCCTTAATCTCCAAAACAATACTGCATTCGAGCTGGAATTTTGATGGATTTGAGCTGATCATTGTTCTCAAAACTGAAGAACTCTCCTCCCATTCTGACATTCCGAATTAGACTGACAGGTGGCATATTGACGGTGTCATAGCTCAAAACTTGATTGGTGAACATGACATCTAATGGATTAAGTGGATGGGAACAAGTGAATTCTTTTGTCTGGTTAAGTTTTGGACTCGGTAATTTTTGAACTTCCAACTTTGCTTTACTCGCCCATTTGCCAATCCTAACCCATTTAGGTAACTGTAGCTCTCTTTGTGAAATCACAAAGAATTTAAATTGACTCTCTGGTGCAATTTCCTTAGTTCGACCAAAGCTAGGAATATTCTTCTCTGTTTGTTTCATTTCTACGTGGTATCGATTATCTGCGTACTTCCAGGTATTGAGAATTGCTGTATGATTTAACACTATGGCAGGTGTTACATAGATTTTCTGCTGATTCAATGGAGTCAGATGTTCCTTATATTTAGGAATTTGTTCACCACAGAAATAGCGGTAGGAATATTCCTCAGAAACTACTGTATTGAACTGAGGATTATCTACCAACCCCAACACATAGGAAAGGGCGTAGTTATGTAAAATAGGTTCGGTTTCATACAGACGACCAATCTCACGAGTCGCAAAATATAGACCATCATGTAGTTCTAGTATGCACTGATAGATAACTGTCATGACTATTATCCTGCCTTGGTAGGTGTTTTCTTCTTGCTAATATGCTTTTGAGCATAGGCTTTTGCCTCCGAATCCGCCATTTCCAAAATTGACCGAATTCCCTGTTCATTTCCTGTTAGACCTTTCACCTCTGAAAGAATTTTTTGAAAAGCACTACCAATAAAATCAGTGTGAACAATAAATTCCTCTGCCATCAGTGCTTGTACAGTTTCTTCTGCTGCCTTAATTACATTATTTTCATCCAGTGGTTCAGGGGGTTGAATCATTTCATTAGCCTGCATTTGATCATAGATAGCCTGAGTCCAGCGTAGATTACTGATAATCTCACCATCTGCGAAAATAACACCAATCAACTCATTGCGAACTCGTCCTGTTCGAGTTGTTTGGGCTCCGTAGTGACGGGTACGTAGAATGTTGTTGAACACATATAGAAAACTAGCCTCAGTCGGGTCTTTTAAGGTAACAATGCTGGGAAAAAAGATTTGAGGACGAATGTGATCTTGCTGGTTAATTCGACTAGTAATTTCTCCAGCTTTAGAACCTGCTTCGCCCTTGGATGCCATGGTGCCATTTTCATAGGGTGCATTCAGGGTAAAAGTTTCATGGGATTCATCAAATGCAGTAATCGAGAAAGCAGTATCTACAACTACTTTTGATTTCTCAGAACCAGAATCACCAATTGCAAACCCGTAAATAATACAGTCAGGATTATCCATGGCAAATTTGACATTATACTCGCATTCTTCTGCACTCATAAAGCCATAGTTACGCAGCAGTTCCCGACCTACTAAGCGTTCTGGTGTTGATTGCTTTCGCTTGAACATAGCAAGACGGCTAATTGGCTTAGGATCTTGGATTCCAGCTCGAATCCGGGCTTTATTCAGTTCTCCATCAGTCTGAAAAAGTGGGTAAGATTCTGTCACTCGAATGGTCAGAAAATGGACATACTTACCCATAGGTTTGTAGGGAATCTCTGAATGGAAGAACTTTGAATCTACAGTTTTGAGGAAAGTCATGTTGAATGCTCCAAAAAATAATTTACACGTTAACATGTTCTGGCGGGGAGGGCGGGGAAACCCCGCCCTTACAGGTGTTGCCGAATCCAATGTGAGACGTGGGATTTTTGTTCATTGATTTCATAATGTAGGGGTTGGGTCTCCCAACCCTTGACCCCAATCCTCGAATGCCTTTTTGATTATTCAGATTCACTATCGTTTATAGGTTTTCCATCTTCCATATCTTTCTTCCCTGAATTTCGATTTTCTTCATCCTGTTTGATTCGATAGAGAAACTCACAGGTATCCTTCAACAGATTTAACTGTCGTCCGGCTAAACGAGCGCGATCGCCTTTGAAACTTTTTTCAAAAACATCAATCACAAAATACTGAGCAAAATCCAAAATGGCTTTTCGTTCTTCCTCACGATCTAAAATTGGTGCAAATCCTTCAGCTCGTTTACCCCGAACCCGATCCATTAACTTTGTAATCTCTGCCGCTGCTGCTACCACTAAAGTTTCTCCCTGAAAAACACTTAGATCTGCTTTTAGAATGACTTCAGCAGTGATATCAATCGGCTTTAAAACAGCATTTGATTTTGGGTTATAGCGTTTATTTGCTCGATAGAACTTACGATACAAATCAGTCAAATTTTGAGGGTGATTAATTGGGGATTTTTCTGGGTCTTTCACGCTTAGTTTCTCCTTTTGCGAGTCAAATTCAACATACGGATCAAAGCAGGGATAGAAAAAGTAGGCATAGAGTTTGATTTTCTCCATTCGGATGGAATCTGTCTTTTGACTTCGCACCCATCGATTCAGATAGTTGAAAACGTAAAGTGGGCTAGTTTCAAAATCTTTTGCTAGCTCAGTTAATCTGCCCCAATTTGGGTCGTAACCTCCTTTTCCTTGCTTGGCATTCACATCCAAATGAATGGCATAAGCTGCTGTTAAAGCGTTGAGTGGGGATGCTCGTTCAACGCCCCCTTCATCTTGCCAACCTTCCAGAATATGATCCAGACGAAACCGATCCTGTCTTAACAATGTCCGCAAGGCTTGCGGGGCACTATCTAGAAACACGCTCTCTTCAAATTCTGCTCCATCATTAAATGGTGGAATCGGCGACTCTGAAACCACAGTTTTCACATCCAGAATCATGGGAAAAGCAAAGGCTAACCAGGCGGGCATAATCCAGGATTCGGTATCCGTTGGATCTTTTCCCGGTGGCAGTGCCATGAAGTAAAAAGTCAGCGGTTGATCATCAGGATAAGAGAGTTTAAAGGTTCTATCTCGTTTGTATTCTGGGTTGTCTTCTGGTAATGCTTTTTTGCGTTCTAAATCTTCATCCATCAAAAAAGCATCCACTGTTTGATATTGGGATCGATCAAAGTTAGCTGATAAATCTTTGGAAATAAAGTGATTACGAATGCTGGTGTTAAAGCGTGTTTGGGCAATACTGGTATAAGCCTTTTGCAAGAATTTATTGGTTTCAGGGGTAAAGTAATAGGTGGGATAGAAGTAAAGATAGCGATATTTCCCATCTTCAAATCGTTTGCCAGTTGCCTGGGTTTGATTCATCAAAATCTGCCGCAGCATCATTTCAGTTCCCGCAATACTGGAGATATTTCTTTTGGCATTAGAACCGCCTAACATTTGCTTGTTGGTGTAAACTTGCGGGGTGAATAAAACCGCTGATTCCATTTGTTCAGTCACAGTGTAGGCAGAATGAGAAATTGAACAGATTAATTGTTTGCCTCGCCCCTGTTTTTTGGCAGCATTATAAGCAGCAAGTTCCTTGAGAAAAATGTCAGCCTGTTCTGTTTCAGGTTGTTCACGAACAATGCCAGGAAGCATCACAACTTGGCGCACCCATTCTCGTAAATCATCCCAACCATCAGGGAGCTGGTGCTGAACTACAATTGGCTCAGTTAATCCTACAACAAAGTCAATAATTTTATCCCCCAGTTCCCGAATGTTTTCAATGCCTGAACCTTCAATATATCTTGCTGCTAGAAAGTACCATTCGTAGGACACACCCCCTGTACTTCCCTTCAGTTTTTTATCTTTCAATGTTTCGTTAATTTGTTGAATTTCTCGGATTTGCGGTAAATATTCTGGCAGTTCCAAAAATTCTGCAACTCGACGTATTAAGTCATTGGGCAGCAGTTCTACAGGTGGTAATTCAGCTAGTGTTTTGTCTTTTTTTCGTGCTTTTGATTGCTCTTTGCGAACTTGTTCAATTCGTTCAACGCGATCGCCCCAAATCTTGCGGCTGATCACATCTCCAAATTCTGCCAGTTGATCAATACGGATATCTTCTTTGAATTTAAAGTTATAGTCTGCTGAAAGAACACCCTGATGCTGAAACTTAGCTAAATTTTCACTTCGGCTAGGGGCAACCGATTTTTTAGTGGGAGACAAAATTCGTAAGGTAGCACTTAGAGCGATTTGCATTAAACCGCGATCATCACAGAAAAGATTGTAGTAATCGGCATATTTCATGCCTTTCCCATCGCGCCCAAAGCCCGTTTGCCGCAACCGTAATTGCTCTGAACAAAGCTGCTTAATTTTGGCAACTACACGATTAGGTAGCTCAGTTGGGTCAATCAGTGGCGCATCTTTTTGAGCCAGGTAAATAACTCCTGTAGGTAAATACAGTAGCGGTTCATAATAGATTTCTGTATCGGTGTTGAGAGCAGTATGGGCTTCCATCACTGCATTATTAACCACGTTGGTGAGAACCCCTCGATTTTCAGAAATACTGTGGTAAGCAAATTTCAGTTGTCTATCGCTAAGGCTGTGAATTAACTCTTTAAGTCGAGAGTTTTCTGCATCTTGAGGGTGTTTAATGATGGAGGCGAGAGAATCTGCCAGACAGGTTAAATCTGATAACTGACGCAGTGTTCGATCTTTTAGGCTCGGATTTAAACCATATTCTGAAAAATTCCAATTGGTATCCCAGCGCCGTTGAGCGTTATATGCCATGCAGAGTAGATCATCTATATATTCTTGGTACTCCAGTAAATTTTCCGGATTAATAAAGTGATTAAGCCACAATTCCTGAACCTTTTGGTCGATAATTTGACGATGCTGATCTAAGGGCAACCTGCGACAATCTGCTGGAGTATCAGGAAACTTCTCGAAGTCATGTAAAATGAATCCCGCGATCACCAAACGACGTTCCTGTTCACGCACAACGCGCTTAATTGTTGTATCTAACTTTTCCAATCGCTGTTCAATTAAATTAGCTGGAAATAGACCATTCAATAAATGGGTATTTAGGGATTGATCAGCGGCATTGTCACGGCGCACATTTTCTTTGCCTTTTTTCCGATCCAGTTCATCAAAAAACTTACCACCTTTTGCTGTGACTCCAATCGTCACTCTTAATAAATTGGGCAACACATATTCAGCAAAATCTTGCATCACAGTATCATTAGGGTTTTGTGCATGAATTGCTTCACGTAATAGCTTGAGAGTTAATAGTTCGCGCTGGCTTGAGTCGATGGTGTGATCGCTCGCTTCTCCATTAAATCCAAAATTTTCTAATAACCAATCTTCTTCTGACATATTCTTTCCTCAATTTTTTTACCACTGGGACACACAATTTGGATGTAATTGGTCATTATTCCAACGCTGAGGATTTTGGACAATATATTCACGCAACCTTTGCAAAGATTGTTCACTGCGAATAATATGTTCATAATAATTGCGTTGCCAAATTTTAGTCCCTTGCGTATTGCATAGTTGGTTAATCAATTTCGTTGTTTAATATTTAAAATAGGCAACAATTTGTCCTAACATTGGTTTTTTCCCCAGTAGGAGCGAGGTCTCCTCGCCCTCTTCATTTATTTCCCGGTTTATATCAAAATTATCCAAAATCACAACGATGCCATGAAAATGATTGGGCATGACAATCGTAGCATCAATATCCACATTCTGAAAGTGTTCAGGGATTTGATGCCACAATTGATAAACGATATCTCCCTGTTGATTAGTTTTAAGGTTGCCGTTTTCAATCTCACCAAATATGCATTTCCGATCTTGAGCGCAAATTGTCACAAAGTAGGCCCCTGAATGGGTGTAATTGTATTTCTGTAATCGAATGGAGCGGCGATGATGGATGTCGGGGTTGTATTTCATTGGGGTTAGTGGATTTTCTATGGGGAGGACGGGAAAATTTTTCACTACTTAAAATTTTCTGCTTTGAGTGCGGGGAGACCCCGCCCCTACAAGTGTGGAATTTTTATTTGTTCATTTTATCTGTTGTTATCCTATTTTCAGGAAAGAGGGAAGCGCGATAGTGATTTACAGTGTTAGGTTTCGGTTTTAATAGAGACTTGACCAGCCTTGCTATCACAATAGCTTTGGGGGTTGAGACTACATACGCCTTTACTTAATGCCGTAAGCTATTAAAGCTTCCCTCTAGCAAGCAGGGCTTCTGAAAGCAGAGACCCTATACACAATTACGGATCGGCTAGAATTTAAGTAACCGATATCGATGCTGTAAGCCTACTCGGTCAGTTTCGATTTTGTGGGATTTATCTCTCGCAACTTTCACAACTGCTCCGAATCGGTGACCCACTTTCCTTGCTAGCTCTTCGGCCCAATGCCACTCCCTATCAGACAGGACTTCCAGCAGTAGATCCAGTTTGGTCTTTTTCAGATTTCTCATAAAAATCTTCCTTTGATTATTTGGACAATATCAACCTAACCCAAGCGATAGCCGATTGCAAGATTTTCTAAAAAATTCTTAAGTTACGACATATTTAACAAGTCAGACATGTCACCACTTACTTGATGATAGTAAACTATGTTTAGATGGAGGGTTACTGCTATGAACAGCGTAAGCACAAAATCCCGTGTTCGGGACTGAAATAAATAGGTCTTCACTTACTGGTGTAAGCTTTTCAGTCTCCGTCTCAAAATCCCGTCTTCGGGACTGAACTAAAAAATCCATGGGTCACCTCCTTTTTCTTTGAGCTGATAGGCTAGGGTATCCAATAGCAGAGCACTTTGTCCAAAAGCTATTGAATATGGAGCAGTAGGCTCGTGATAACTGGAAGTGTCGCTGATGGGGTAGATCTGAAAATGCATTGGCAAACGCAGTTTGAATCGGACTTCTGTAACCGGACGAGGCACGACGTAACTGACCAAGCCTTGCTTGTGAAGGCGTTTATTGATTTCCGTCGCCCAGGGATTTTCAGGCTGCCAGATTCCTAGTCCGGTTAGAACTTGTACTTTCCATGCAGTTGCCACTGGCTTTAGATCGCCAGGATAGGTAAACTTCCAGTTTAATCGCTCCTCCCGATAACTGATTAATTTCATGAAGGCCAGACAGTAATCAAAGCGGCCTTTGGGAATGGGTTGTCTGGTGCGTTGTGCAGTTTCTTTGAGTAAGCCCATGAAGGCTGCTTCTGTCCAGAGCTCAATCTTCAGATTACTCAGAATTCCAGGCAGGCTGTAGGTTTTGAACCGATCCACTTCATTGGATTCAGTCAAGTCATACAGCCCACACTGCAAAGGACTAGAGCCTCGAAAGCTACAGGCATCTTCTACAATTGGGTTGCCTTTTTTCTTTGATAATTGCTGCCATTCTTTGGCCATTCCATGAACTCGACCTGCAACTTGTTCAAGGCTTGCATCAAAAACTGTTTCACAGGCTTGTTGAAATCTGCTGCGACTCTCGGCGTATTGGCGCTGAATAGTTTGATGTTTCAAATCATAAAACAACCGAAAGGACTGAACTGCTCCCCAGCGTTTGTAGTATCCTTGAAAATTATTGATAGTTCGGTACTGATCCCGAATTGTGTCATGTAGAAACGGGCGTTCATAAGTTTCACCCACCCGTAGGGGCGGGGTCTCCCCGCCCTGTGAGGTCTCCCCGCCCTGAGAACCATTCAAATCTGCAAAGAGTCGTTCAACCAGGAAATTAGGAACCAGGGCATAGGCTGTGAAAGTCTGAAATTTGACGCTCTCGCTCTCACGTTCGTAGCCACTATGTCGCCCTAGTCTTCCCAGTCGCTGGATAAAGTTTCCCGCATCCGACGACTCAAAAATCAAAAAGTTAATTTTGAAATCAACTCCAACATCAATCGTACTGGTGCCCAAGACCAAGTCGGCTGCAAGGGATTTCTCTTTTGTGCTACGGCCCGACAGTCCTGTATTTTCTCCAACTAATAAACCATATGGCTGCAAAAGTTCTCTAAAGAAGGGTGTAAGACGTTTAACAGCAGCGATTGAATTTAAGATAATTGCCCCTTTACTACCTGGGTAATGTTGGAACTGAGTCACAATCAACTCGGCATTTTGTTTTAGCCAGGTTTCAGAGGCTTTAGTAGAGGATTCAATTTGGATAAAGCTGAGCTGAATTGAATGAACTACTTGTCGCCAATGACTTAACTCCAGTTGCCGTTGTTGATCTGGACTGTCTGGGAACTGATACTTTTTATTGGCAATTGGATCGATCACCCGGCAACGAAAGCCTGCTTGTCGTAAACGCTGAAGGATTTGTTCATCCGGTGTAGCCGACAGAAACAAAAACTTTTTACGGCGATTGGTGCAATGAATTAGCAGTAGAGAATTAATCACACTGGAGATTTGAGGCGCAGCCAGAACATGAAACTCATCAAAAATAAATAGATCGAAGTCCTTATCAATTCGTCCCCAGAGTTTGTCTGGGCTATCACCTGGAATCAGGTAAGCACCTCGATGCAGGTAGTGAAAAATATCAGGATTGGTGAGCAACACTTCTGATTGACTCGTGCGAGTTGAGATGGCGGCTGACTTTCTTAGTCCTTCATTTTCGGCATAGATTTCTAGTTCTGCGCCACTGAGTCGAGTGATTCTCGGCTCGTTCGACGGCTCAAAATTGAGCACATAATCTTTAGTTTGGGTTTCTTGGTCGCGAGCCAGTTCATTGGTGGGATACAAGCCAATCGCAGAAGTATTTCCTTGCAGAACTGGAAGATAAGCCGCCAAACTCTTGCCGTCCCCAGTCATGGCAGTATTAAACACCACATCAATGTCTGGATCACTGAGAGCCTTGAAGGTCTCAACCTGATGCCAGGAAAGTGTCCAACCTTCAGGCAAATTAACGCCTTCAGGGGTTTCTTCCGCAGGGCACGAGTAAACAGGTTTGAGTGTGATACTGCTGTATTCATTCATGTCATCAGAAGTTATGTGTCAATTGCTAAAACTTGAGAAATCTCAGAGAGTAACGAGACAGTGTCCGTAAACTGTTGCATGAATCCATCATTACACCGAAAATAGAAGATGGCAAGACCTTACACAGACTAAGTATCCGTACACTTTAATGAGCCAAAAAGGACGATCAATCACACTGTCGGTTTCCGAACAGGACAAACGTCAACTCGAAGCCCTAGCCCTGGAATTTGGCAAAACCTGGGGCGATCGCCCCAACATCTCCAAGCTAATCGAAGCGATCGCCCGTCGTGAATTGGTGATTGCGCCTAATCATAATTGGAGCCAGGAGCGAATTCAGGCATTAAACCGGGCCCGAACCGCTTTGGTTGATGTCGGTGAACTGCAAATGGCCCTAGCGATCGCCCAATTGTTACTCGAACGGAGTGAATTGACGATTCCTCTGAGAAATGAGTTAGAAAAATTCCTGGCCAGACCTGCTGCACCCTGGCAACTCCAGATTGAACGCTATATTCGTCAACAGCAACCCTTTCAACTATCATATCAAGACGCAGCAGAGCGACTGTGGCAGTTCACGATCTGTTACGCGGAGTTGGCGACCCATGAAGACCGGCAATATCTTGATTGCTGGTGCAGGGAAACTGAAGGGAATCAAGACTTACCCGAACTCCAACACAACTGGTGCTTGAGGCTGGATCGCATCAATGATGCCGCCGTGATCGCCACCGCCGGAAATTGGCGCTCGGGTCTGGCAATAATTGCAGTGGAGCTCCATCTGTTTCAAGGATTAGCCTTTGCCTATCGCAGTAAAACCGCCAGGGATGAAGTCAATCAATGGCATCCAGACATCCCAAATGTACGGCGAGTTGTGCGCCATGTGTCTAATACGTTTTGGTTAATTCGAGAAGTATTACGTTATGGCAAAGACTGTGAAATTGTTGCGCCGGAAGCCGTGCGGGAAAAGTTCAAGCTGGAAGTGGCTGCCCTGCATCGACGGTATTACCCGGAAACCTGAACAGAGTTTGAGCGGAGTTTTCAGCTATGGTCACAGCCGTTAGACTGAGAGTATCAGAACGGGAATATTGTTGTGTTTGAGAAGAGCTCAAGTCAATAAAACAATGACATTCATTTGAGAACATACAGAAACATTCATAAGCCCATGATCAGGATTGAACTGACGACCTCACCCTTACCAAGGGTGTGCTCTACCACTGAGCTACATGGGCAACAGTAGTCACTTAATAACAGTAACTTAAAATAGAAAAATCATGGTGGTGGGCCGAGCTGGATTTGAACCAGCGTAGGCGTAGCCAGCGGATTTACAGTCCGCCCCCATTAACCACTCGGGCATCGACCCATTTATTCACCAGTTATTCATAGTAGCAAACTTTTTTAAAGTTATCAATCCCTTAATCAAATTTTGAAGGAAGAGAATCGGAGGATTGACGCGGAGCAGGATTTGGTCTGGACAGGCTGCGTTTCGGAGAGTCTGCTGCCTTAATCACTCGCGGAGGCTTACCGGGTTTTGGGGCTGGATCGGCTATTTTGGTTCGCAGGGGACGATTTGGAAAATCACTCTCATCGTAAATTTCCCCAACCAACTCCTCTAAGATATCCTCTAACGTCACCAATCCCACGGTTCCGCCATACTCATCCACCACAATGGTCATGTGAAGTCGCTGCTGTAGCATTTCTTTGAGCAGATCCCCAACCCGTTTGGTATCAGGCACATAGGTTGGGTCTGTCATGGCCTCGGTGACTGGGCAGGTGCTCGGATCTTCATCGGTGGCACGCAGAATCTGAAGGGCCCGTTTGAGATGGACAATGCCCACAATCTTGTCTTTTGATTCTCCCTGGACAGGAATGCGGGAGTAACCCGTTTTCAAGCAGAGGTCTACGACATCTTGGAGGTTTGTTTCATGGGAAATGGTCTGCATTTCGATGCGCGGCTTGACGACTTCCCGGGCAATCAAGTAGTCCATCATCAGGGCTTTATTCAACATATGATGTTTCTGCCAGTCCAGTTGTCCCTTGCCCCCTAGAATCTCAATCATCAAGCGGAGTTCTTGAACAGAGACTCCCTGCTGGCTCGAGCCCCGACTGAGCAAACGAATCACGGCTTGAGTAATGGTTTCTAGAAAATAGATGATGGGGGATAACACAATCGAAAGCCAGTAAATTGGCTTAACGACCAGCTTGAATGTGGCCAGAACGTTACTGATCGCTAGGGACTTAGGAGTAATTTCCCCAAAGATCAGGAGCAACAGGGTGATCACCGCTGTTGCTAACCCAATCCCAGCACCGCCCAACCAGATGGCAAATAAGTTGCTGGTTAAAATAGCAGAAAAGTTATTGACCAGATTGTTGCCCACCAGCAGGGTGGTGATAAACCGAGTTCGCTGATGCAACACCAGCTTATACATGCCCGCTGGATCCCCCTGCTCTTGGATCAATACCCTGAGTTTCAGATTGTCAAGGGCTGTAATTGCTGTTTCTGAGCCGGAAAAAGCGGCTGAGAGGGCCAGCATACAAACCAGCACCACAATATCAACCCAAATATTTCCCAGGAGAGGACTCACTGCCGTGCTCTGAGCCAGAATCTGGATAGTAGAGACTTCTATCACAATTGGATCTGGAAATAAAAGACTGACTTGATTGTAGATGAGGGCAAGCGGAAAGATAGTAAACTCCCAACAATTCAGACTTTGGCACGGTTCCCTATCCTTTCTTGGTAGCAGCCCTGGCTTTCTTTTTCGCTGCTTGGGCCGCCTTCTTGGCCGCTTGCTCAGCCTCTAGCTTGGCTAAACGTTCCAGTTCCTTTTCCTCTGCCAATTTGTCCAGATAATAGTGATAGTCCCCCAGGTAAGGGCGAAATTCCCCATCCCGAATTTCTACGATTTTGTTGGCCACCTGGGAGATGAAGTATCGATCATGGGAAACGACGATGACAGTACCGTCATAGTTTTTGAGGGCCTCTTCTAGCATTTCCTTCGCAGGAATATCCAGGTGATTGGTCGGCTCATCTAGAATCAGAAAGTTCACAGGCTGGAGCAGCAGCTTGGCCAAGGCCAGACGGGCTTTTTCCCCACCACTCAGGGATTCGACTTTCTTGAACACGGTTTCTCCCCGGAATAAAAACTGCCCCAACAAAGTCCGAACTTCTTCATTCGTCCAGTCCGGCACTTCGTCGTGAATTGTATTCATCACAGTCTTGTCTAAATCCAGGGCCTCGGCCTGATTTTGCTCGAAGTAGCCTGGGATTACATTGTGGGTTCCCAGTTTAACGGTTCCTTCCGTTGGGGTTTCCAGCCCGGTAATCAGTCGCAACAAAGTAGATTTGCCACAGCCATTCGGCCCCAAGAAGGCGATGCGATCGCCCCGTTCGATCAATAAATCTGCCCCTAGAAATAAAATCTTGTCATTGTAGGTGTGCACCAAATTCTTAATCTGGAGAATCTCTTGACCACTACGGGGAGCCGGGGGAAACTTGAATTGCAGGCCCCTGAGGTCAGCGATGGGGGCTTCAATCCGTTCTACTTTTTCCAGTTGTTTTTCGCGGCTTTTGGCCTGGGTACTGCGGGTAGCACTGGCGCGAAATCGCTCCACAAAAGCTTGTTGCTTTTCGATTTCTTTTTGCTGGCGTTCATAGGCGCTCAGTTGGGCCAGTTGGGTTTCAGCTTTCTGCTCTAAGTAGGCCGAATAGTTGCCCAGGTAATGGGCGGACACTCCCCGCTCTGTTTCCACGATCTGGGTACAGAGACGATCTAGAAACTCCCGGTCATGGGAGACAATCACCATCGGAGTAGTCAAGCCCTTGAGATAGCCCTCTAGCCATTCAATCGTCTGCAAATCCAGGTGGTTGGTGGGCTCGTCCAACAGCAGTAAATCGGGGGTTTGCAGGAGAATTTTACCCAAACTCATCCGCATCTGCCAGCCCCCACTAAAGGCGCTGACCAAGCGATCGCCATCTTCGGCCTCGAACCCCATCTCCGGTAAAATCTTTTCAATTTGGGCTTCTAAGACATAGCCATCGAGGGATTCAAACTGACGCTGTAGTCGATCCATTTTGTGAATCAATTCCTCTAGTTCTTCTCCCTCTGCTGTTTCCATCTCACGGTGAACAGTTGCCAGGGATTCTTGAGCCTGATTCGCTGCTGTGAAAACTGTCCAGAACTCCTCGCGCACCGTGCGTTGAGGGTTGACTTCAAATTCTTGAGTCAGATAGGCGATCCGCAGACTTGCCGGGCGAATCACTTGACCTGAAGTAGGTTCCATTTCCCCGGCTGCGATTTTGAGCTGGGTTGACTTGCCGGCTCCATTCACCCCGACTAGGCCAATCCGATCCCCCGGTTTGACTTCCCAGGTGACATCTTTTAGAACAGTCCCCGTCGGATAGATTTTGCTAATATTCTCAAGTCGCAGCATGGAGATTAAAAATAATTTCTAAAGGTAATTTCTACAGGCAATTGTAACAAAAACTTAAAAGTTGTTTCGCAAAAGATTTTGTCAAAGATTTGACCAAAGATTTGGATCGGGTTTTAGCCATTGGCGGAAGGGGAGCGGTATATTATTCACGGAAGCCGGGTGGCTGACAACCCATAACCAACCTACCTACAAAAACCATGAATCGAAATACCTATAATCTGGCAGCCTGGATCTTTATTGGTTTAGGACTTCTCGCTTTGATCTTCAGACTAGCATCCGAGGCCAAGGGACTGACGGTGATTCTGATCAGTTGCCTGGTGGTTGGAGGCATCTATTTTTTTCTAGGTTCTCGCCAGAGAGACTAAATTTTGGGCCTTAAATTTCAGGAGCCTATTCAAGAGCTTAATGATCGAATCTAAACCCCTGGTGCAACCAGGGTCAAAATTTAATTGACTGACTTAATTGACTGACTTAATTGACTGACTTAATTGACTGACAAATCTTTTGGGTGATTGCCCGAACTGCCCTCACCCTAGTCCTCTCCCAAGTTGGGAGAGGGAACCGGATAAGAACTCCCCTCTCCCTCTCTGGGAGAGGGGTTGGGGGTGAGGGCGAGAGAGTTTTGTTAGTCAACCAGGTTAAAATAATCCAGCAACACAGCCCCGGCTTGATCCAGGGTTGAGCCAAAGGTGATCAAGCCATCTGGATGTCCGGCCATCGCCAAGACTTTGTGGGTGGCCAAATTCCCCCTTTCAAACAGTCGAAACATCTCCGCTGCCATTTGAGGGGTACCGTAGGGCACTTCAGCCCGAGTGGTGGGCACTTGAAAACAGAGCCGCCGCCAGAGCCGGGAATGGTGAACATGGATAATGGCTCGGACTTGCGGCTGATGGGCATAGATTGCCCCATGGGTGAGGGATTCAGAGGAGGCGGCAATCGGCCCCACACAGGTGAGGGAATTGGCGGCCAGATCAAACTCAGTCACTCTAGTGTAGTGTTGGGGTTGAAGTTGGAGCAATGACCCCGTTTGAGTCCCGGTGATGATAAATTCTCCAGAGGGGCCCATTCTAACACTGATATTGCCAAACCCAATTCCCTGATGGTCTACTCCGATCAACCCTAACTGGCGCAGGCGATCGCGCCACAGCATCAATTGACCCAAGGATTCAGCCGGGGGGGGATCGGCCTTGATCCAATACCCCTTAAACTTAGTCACCCCTTCATCTGGAAAGGTTGGGGATTGCAGGGATTGCAGGGTTTGCAGGGGGTCAGGTTTGATAGGGTTAAGAGGACATTGGGATGGATGGTTCATGGTTCTGTTTCTCCGGCTGAATCAGACACCTGATCTTTAAACATATTCTTGAACATCTTCCTGAATAATTCTTGCTCCTGCATTAACTCTGTAAAGTGGCCCTGCTGAACAACATGGCCACCATCGAGTAGATAAATTCGATCAGCATTGCGGATGACTGAAGCATGATGAGCAATTACAATTCGAGTAATTTTAAGCTGTTCTAAAGACCGGGCTACGATTTGCTGGGTGCGGTAGTCCAGGCTATTGGTAGCCTCATCAAAAATAATAATCTGAGGTTGAGAGACCAGGGCTCGAGCAATGAGTAATTGTTGCTGTAGTCCCCCTGAGAGGTTGATTCCCCCTTCAGAAACAACGGTGTGAAGTCCCATGGGCATTCGATTAATCTCGTCCACTAATCCAGCCATACTAGCGGCTGCCCAGACTTCATCCATGGAGGCTAGGGTACGACCCGCAATATTTTCTAGAATTGTTCCCTGATAGATACGGCCATGTTGCAGGACAACTCCCAGTTGACTTCTAACGGTTGCAGGATTTAACCGCGATAAATCCTGACCATCATAGTAGATTGCCCCAGATTCAGGCACTTCAAACCCCAAAAGCAATCGCACCAGGGTTGATTTGCCGCTCCCTGGTGTCCCCACAATTGCAACAAATTCACCGGGCTGAGCTTCTAATGTGACCCGGTTCAACACCAGGGCTCGTCCAGAATCATAGCGAAATGAAACTTGATCGAACTTGAGGTATCCGCGCAGTTTTCCTGGATCAGATTGACTTGAATAAATCTCTGGTCTGAGACTGAACAATGGCTTGACCTGCTGCCAGAGAGCCACTGCCCCCAAGCCGTCTAGAATATTATTTCCCAGACTCACCACTCCTCCCATCAAAGCCCCAAAGGCAACATAGAACGCCAGAAAGGTTCCCGTTGAAAGGGGACGACTCCCCAAAGGAAGGCTGGATTGCACCAATGGAATCCCCCAACCCAATAGAGCAATTAAGCCAAGGGTAGGAATGATCTGCTGAAATAATCGGGAGCGATCCTGGAGGATTTGTTGAGCCAGAATCAATTTCAGTTGTTGGTTGTATTGCCTTTCCCAAAAGCCAAATGCTCGCTCCTCCGCTGCGGCTATCCGCAGTTGACCGATGCCTCGGGTGAGTTGTAGGGCAAATGCCAGGCTATTGGCTTTGAATCTCTGTTGCTCCGCCATCAAGGGCTGCAGGAAGTAGACAGCTCCTAATACGACACTGCTAGCTGAGGCTATGGTGGCAATTGCAATCACTGTCAGGGTAGGACTATAGATCAATAGCAAACCCAAATAGAGCAGAGACAGCACCCCTCCAAATACAAGCTGTATGGTTAAATTACTCAGGCGTTCTCCCATTTGACCCACCACCGAAATCCGATCATAAAGCGCTCCAATGGGATAGGGGCGCAACTCCGATACCGGTAGTTTCAGCAGCCGATCCCAGATCGCTGCCTGAGTCTTAGACAGGACATGGGTGCGAAGTCTAAGGATAGCGATATTTTGAGCCAACTGAAACATTGCCAAGCCAAAGCTAGCGGCGAACAGACCCAGGCTAATCTGGGCCAGCAGTCCTCGATTGGTATTGGGAATGGCATAATCTATGATTAGCCCAAACGCCTGGGGGGTCAGCATTCCCAATAATACTGCCATGACTCCTACGACAATTGCTTGGGCTAATTCCCGGTTGCATCCCTTCAGGGCAAATTGCCACAGTCCCCTCAGAGTGATGATCTCTTCAGGGAGAGTTGGGTAAAACATGTAGGCAATTGGGGTGAGATTTTGAGCGGTCTGGGCCGTCAGCAATGTCCGCTGGCGACTCAGGGGATTGAGAATCTCATAGGTGCGGCCTGAGGGGAGTAAGGCAACGGGTTGGTTATCCGGCAGTAAAAATCCTAACAATGGACTCTGGCTTTGCCTCCACCAATCGGTGGTAAGCAGTACTCGTCGGGTACGAATCCCTGAAGCTTGGGCGATCGCTTCGAGGGTTTCAACGGAAGGAGAGATCGTCTTAAATGACGGCACAGTAATCTTGACCCCTAAAGATCTGCCAATTGCCCCAAGTGCAACTAAAAGGGAATCCCCGGCTCTTGCAAAATCAGTATCTTGAGCTTCCATCTATCTCTATCGCCCTGTCTAAGATTATGCCAGTTTTTCCGGTGCAGTCTCCCCCTAGGGTCTAATGGCGATCATACTGACTCTTTTCCAGGTGAGCCATCTGCTACCAGGACGAAGCCGATTTTTAGTTTGGGGCTGAGGCTCATAGAGCAAATGAATGGTAATCGCTGTCTTAACCGTTCCCCAGCAGGCCAGATATCTGCTCCACAAGATTTTTATCTGATTTGTTCTTCCTTGACAGTTGAAATCACAAAACATAAGGCAGGGCGGTTAACCCTGCCTTATGTTTTTCTCATCGCCCTAAATCTCTGACCCGAATACTAAGTAGGTGGTTGTAATTAATTGTTAAATGGAAGGGGGTCTGGGGCTTCGCCCCAGGAAGGAGGCACTGCCCCCTTC
>JAAURB010000173.1 GCA_012033335.1 Oscillatoriales cyanobacterium RM2_1_1 | reverse complement strand
GTGCAGGAAGGGGGCAGCGCCCCTTCAACCCCCTACATGTATCTTCTAATTAATTGTGCCTAGCTACTTAGATTCCTTTTAAAAATTAGCCTGAAATTAGCTTGAAGTTAGCTTGGAAAAAAGTTCAAAATCAACTTGAAATGATACTACCTGGAGGATTTAGACTCATGCGCCGAACTTCGATTGCCTTGGCCCTAGTTACTACCCTGACCACTATTTTGTCCCATGTCTCAATCCAGCCGGCTAAGGGAGTAGAGCTTCAGGATTTGCTCTCAGGTCAAGAAGCGCCCCTGAGTGTCCAATTACGACAGTTAGACAACTCCTGGCGAAAAATTGCTATCAGTGGTCAATTCGAGATCGGAGAACTGATGCAAACCTATAGTCAACTATTCGGGGGCAGTCAGACTGGGGCTTACTATACCCAGGGTCGGACTGTTGTGGTTGGGGGGGAGACTTACCTGATTGCCTATCGCCAACCCGCTGCGAACACCCCGGTTAGCTTTACCACTCTCCTGGAGGGGGCTTTTGGTGGGGTTGGTGCAGATTGTTCAGCGTCAGAAACAACCCGCCTGGTTGCAGAAACGCCCCTAACTCTGGCCCTGTTGAACCTGCGAACCATTGGTAGCATCAATCAGGTGGCAGCCTTTGACCTGAATACCACCCTGGCCGAGTCTGAAAAAGCTTACGCAGCAGCAAAAGCCACCTGCGAACAACTTCAAGCCGAACAAGTAGCCGTAGAAGCCAGCGATGAACTCTGGGTGCTGGGCTACGCCTTGTTGCTCTACACCGAAGAAAATGACGACACTTTACCCCCCATGACAACTCCGGCTGCGGCCCAGGAAGCCCTATTTGAATGGGTTGGAGATCGGGAGGTATTTGTCTATTCCCAAACCGCCGCACCCTATCAACCCAACAGTAGCCTGTCGGGCAAAAAACTCAGTGCGATCGCCAATCCTGAAGAGGTTGTAGCCTTCTATGAGGCGCAGCCCCGGGCAGATGGCAGTCGGATGGTGGTCTATCTGGACGGGGCGGTTGGTCAGGTGGCGGACAGCGAGTGGTCAGGTGTCAAACAGGTTTCTGGTCTGCCCTAGATGTCTGCACCACAGGATTTTTATCTGATTGGATGGATGGTTCTTAAGTCCAAGTTTTCAGCCCCAAGTTCTACCTGAACACGATACAATTATTAAGAAATTTAGATAATTCTCAATATCTAGACACTCTAGACAAAATTCGTATCTGGACTTTTCCTATGTCTCTCCCCATTCGCAACGTTGCCATTATTGCCCACGTTGACCACGGTAAAACCACTCTTGTAGACGCGCTCTTGAAGCAATCCGGCATTTTCCGTGAGGGGGAAGAGGTTCCGGACTGCGTGATGGATTCCAACGATATCGAACGGGAGCGAGGCATTACCATCCTGTCCAAAAACACGGCTGTCCGCTACAAGGATACCTTGATTAATATTGTGGATACCCCTGGCCACGCTGACTTTGGTGGTGAGGTTGAACGGGTGCTGGGAATGGTAGATGGTTGTCTACTCATTGTCGATGCCAATGAAGGGCCAATGCCCCAAACTCGCTTTGTTTTGAAGAAAGCTCTAGAAAAGGGCCTGCGTCCAATCGTTGTCATCAATAAAATTGACCGCCCAACGTTGAGGATCCCCATATCGCCATCGACAAGGTGCTGGATCTATTTCTGGAGCTAGGGGCAGATGACGACCAGTGTGAGTTTCCCTATCTGTTTGCCTCAGGATTGCAGGGGTACACCAAGCGCACCATGGAGGACGAAGGGGTTGATATGCAGTCCCTATTTGATGACATTCTTGAGCATGTTCCACCTCCAGTCGGAGATCCAGAGAAGTCCCTGCAAATGCAGGTGACGACCCTGGACTACTCTGAATATGTTGGTCGGATTGTGATCGGCAAGATCCACAACGGCACGGTAAGAATGGGGCAACAAGCCGCCTTGGTGAAGGAGGACGGGTCAATTGTCAAAAGCAAGATCACCAAGCTGATGGGCTTTGAGGGGCTGTCCCGGATTGATCTAGAAGAAGCCACTGCTGGAAACCTGGTGGCGATCGCCGGATTTAGTGATGCTAATATTGGCGAAACTGTCACCTGCCCGACTGAACCTCAGCCGTTGCCTTTAATTAAGGTCGATGAGCCAACTTTACAGATGGGCTTTGCGGTGAATGATTCTCCATTTGCCGGTCAGGAAGGGAGCTATGTCACCTCACGGCAATTGCGCGATCGCCTCTATCGGGAGCTAGAAACCAACGTAGCCCTGAGAATCGAAGAAACCGATTCCCCGGACAAATTCCTGGTCTCGGGTCGAGGAGAACTACACCTGGGTATTCTGATTGAGAATATGCGACGGGAAGGTTATGAGTTTCAGGTGTCACAGCCTCAGGTGATCTACCGGGAAGTCAATGGTCAGCCCTGTGAGCCCTATGAATATTTGGCCCTGGATGTCCCTGAAGAATCCGTGGGCAGTTGTATTGAACGGTTGGGTCAGCGTCGAGCTGAAATGCAGGACATGCGGATCAATAGCAATGGCCGAGGTCAGCTAGAATTCGTAGTTCCGGCCCGAGGTTTGATTGGCTTCCGGGGAGAATTCATGCGGATGACTCGGGGGGAAGGCATTATGAACCATAGCTTCCTGGAATATCGGCCCATGGGGGGTGAGATTGAGGCCCGCCGCAATGGGGTATTGATTTCCTTTGAAGAAGGGGTCAGCACTTTCTACGCGATGAAAAACGCCGAGGATCGAGGGGTCTTCTTTATTACTCCCGGCACCAAGGTCTATCGCGGGATGATCGTTGGGGAGCACAATCGTTCTCAAGATCTAGAACTCAATATCTGCAAGACCAAGCAGCTTACTAACCATCGGGCAGCCACGGGGGATGAATTGGTGCAGTTGCAGACTCCGGTAGATATGAGTCTGGAGCGGGCTTTAGAATACATTGGCTCTGATGAGCTGGTTGAAATCACCCCGGAATCCATTCGTCTGCGGAAACTCAGCAAGAAGCTGGTCAAGCGTTAAACCCATTGCCCATCAAGCAATTTATAGTTCTTTGGGGTAGGTCAAGCAAAATGCTTGACCTACTTTTTTGTAGGGCTGGCCCAGGGTTATAGGATAAATAGCTTCATGGTTATTCGCCGTTCGGAATTTGTCGCCCAACGAGCCAGACATCGCATTCGCCCAAGTGTGCATCGCCAGGTTGCAATATACGCATGGCATCGCGGATTTTTAATGCAATTGGCAGGTTACTGATAAGTCCATAGCGGTTCACGTCACGGGGGGTAAAAGCCTCCGGGATCGGCCCACAGTTTGTCAATGTACTGTTGCTAAAGTAGGAATCCATAATGTCATATCCGCAAAACGTGAATCCATCTGGCAAAGATTCCGACCCGTCTGGATGTTCGTGTACAGCGAGCAATTGATGCGAGGCGGGATCAAGGGGTTGGCGGTTGAGCAAGTAGTTGGCATTGCGGAACTGTGTAATGCGACAGTCTTCTTGTATGTTGTGCTGCCAATCGTCGTCGTGAAGCTCGGTGATGACATCGGGACACAACATGGCATCAAGGGTTACAAGCTCGGTGATGTTGTAAAAACCAGAGAAGTTGCGGTAGCTATTCCATCGAATAGACATGGGAGGCGTAAGTCGTTCGCGTAGTGTAAAGAACCATTGTGTCATTCTTCTAGTCGTTGTTAATCTTAGTTTAATTCCTGGCTGATGATAATCATAACAATCAGCAAATCGACAGTTAAGTAGCTAGGCACAATTAACTAGAAGATACATGTAGGGGGTTGAAGGGGCAGTGCCCCCTTCCTGCAAGCCCAGACCCCCTTCCCTGTTT
>JAAURB010000088.1 GCA_012033335.1 Oscillatoriales cyanobacterium RM2_1_1 | reverse complement strand
TCCCATAGCGATTCTATCAAGGCATCTTTGCCCTCGGAGGTCAGTTGCTTGAGGCCGGGAAGTTCTGTCATCTCTTTAATCTACCGATTTTTTCTACCCTGTCAACTACCCCCTGTTGAGCAATTACTTGTAATCTTTGAGTTTGGGATAAGCGATGTGTAGAACCGTGCAGCTTCTTCAGCCCTCTCGTCATACCAGAGGCACACGGCGACTATGGGTGGGTGGATCATCTTCTTCTTTGAACTCCAGGATATAAAGGTTGACGGATGGTAACTACTCATCCAACAGCATAGACTGACGGAGAAGAAATTCACGAACCTTAGCGTCTTCTGTTAAGCCGATTGCACGGGCATAAGCCTGCTGAGCTTCAGATTGGTGATCGAGCTGCTTCAATAAATGAGCCTTTAGTGCCCAATACGGTTGGTAGTTTTCCACAGCTGCGGTGGGCAGTGTCTTGAGATAGCCTAAGCCCTGCTCTAAACCTCTGGCTTCCGTGATCGCGGCTGCATAACTGACTAATGCACCAAGAGTGGGCGAAAGCTGAATTAAGCCTTCATACAAAAACGTTAGTGTTTCCCAATCGACCTGCTGGGTAACGGCGCGTTGCGTGTGGAGCGATTGAATCGCTGCTTCTAGCTGAAATCGTCCCAATTGCTTCAAGGTAGCAGCGTGCGCAAGTTCACGTTCGGCTTCATCAATCATATGCTGCACCCAAAGCCGAGTATCTTGCTGTGCTAAAGGGATGTAGGCACCGTTTGCACTGCGACGAGCATCGCGTCGGGCTTCACAGTAGAGCATTAGTGCTAGTAATCCATGGGCTTCAGGTGCTTGTGGTATTAGCTGAACACATAAACGAGCTAGCCAGATCGCCTCTTCCGCAAATCCGCGATGCCGGGGATCGCCCCCATCTATCGTTTCCCAGGCATTGGTGTAGGCGGCGTAAATGGCTTCTAACACAGCAGCTAAACGACTTGGCAATTCGTCTGTTTCAGGTAATTCAAAAGCAATGCCCGCATCCCGAATTTTGACCTTGGCTCGAACCAGTCGCTGGCTCATGGTAGCAGGGGTAACCAGAAATGCGGAGGCAATCTGTGCCGAACTAAGACCCAGTACCGTTTGCAGCATCAATGGGGTATGCATCGTTGCGTTAATGGCTGGGTGGGCACAAATAAACAGTAATTTCAGGCGATCGTCAGGAAAGCCATCCGGATGATCAGATAACTCGGTTGACAATAGCAGGCGGCTTGATTTGAGCGTTTCCAAGACATTTTCATGAACGCGATCGCGTCGTGCGGCATCGATCAATCGATTTCGAGCCGCCACCACTAACCAGGACTCAGGATTTTTGGGAACACCAGTCTCTGGCCAAGTCTTGAGCGCTGCCAGGAAGGCATCGCCGAGGGCATCTTCGGCAGCCGCTACATCCCTGCCTCGAGATGCCAAATAAGCAACCAAGCGTCCATAGGAACTACAGGCTAACATTTCTGCCACTCGACGTGCATCCATGCGGAATTAATCTCTAGGAAGGGTCTGTTGCCAAGCTGGTAACGCCTCTACCCGGTGGTACCAAGCCCGAATGTGCGGATAATCCTCTAGGGGAAACTGACCCGGCACGGCATAAGTTAAGTCGCCTGCCACCGAAAAGTCCGCCAAGGTCAGGGTTTGACCAACCAAGTACTCCCGTTCAGCCAAATGCTGATTCAGGGCGATCGCCTCTTGATGAAATCGTTGGGTTGCCCTTTGAACAATTTGTGCGTCTGGCTCTCCTTGCTGCAAAAGCCTTTTGACAAAATTCTCGTAGGTCAAGGCTTGACAGGCTTGATACCAGTGAGCCAACTGCCAAGACATCCAGCGCAGTATATCCACGCGGCTTGGTAAATCGTCTGGCAAAAGGGAATTAGGAACCTGACTTGCCAGATATTGCATGATTGCTGTGGATTCCCACAGAATAAAGTCCCCATCCTGTAAAACCGGCGTTCGTCCGGTGGGATTGAGTTTGAAAAACGCTGGGGTTTGGCTCTCACCCTTCACAATATCCACATACTCAAGCTCCAATGGAAGCTGGAGATGAATCGCTACCGCATGGACTTTGCTGCTATTAGGGGAAGGGGGAAAATAGTAAAGTTTCATACCTTGATCTCCTAAGCCTGGTTCATGGGTAACAAAGGACGGACTTCTACAGCGCAGTTGCTAGCAGCAGGACAGCGAGATGCCCAGACTAGAGCCGTATCTAGGTCAGCAACATTGATGATAAAGAATCCTCCTAGTTGCTCTTTAGTATCCGCATAGGGACCATCCTGAACGTTGCGTTGTCCATTTTGTAATCGAAGTGTTGTCGCAGTGTGGCTAGGGTGAAGTGCTGCACCCCCTGTAATCACACCTGCTTCGCTGAGGGCTTGTGAATAGGCGTTGTAAGCTGGCATGTGTTTTTCCCGATCTAGGAAATCTTGCTCGGTCTCGTAAACCAGAATGGCGTATTTCATAGGATGTACTCGTTTAGATGAAATGAAAGCACAGGAGTCTTTGTGCTTCTACTTATATGACGAACGAGCGAGCGCCATTTCGACAGAACTGAGGAATTGATTTGACAATCTCGTAAAGTCGATTTGCATCAGCCTGAATCCTTGGAATTCGTGGCTCTAGTTGAAAAGGACATCAAGCTCTACACTGCTTTGGTCTGGTCAGTTAGCCTCAAACGTCAGATTCGGATTGCTGATTTACTCAATGAACGAGATGGCAAGCGCCGCTTTGTCTTGCTGTTCTCTACTGACCTTGAGATTGACCCCCTCGACATCTACCAGTTTTATGCAGCTCGGTTTCAGATCGAGTTCATTTTTCGCGATGCCCGCCAGTTTACTGGATTGGCTGATTGTCAGGCTCGTCATCCTCAATCCCTTGATTCTCATGTCAATCTCAGCCTGTTCGCTCTTAATTTGGCCAAGCTTGCTTTAGCTCCAGAACAGCCCTGTGATTCGTCACTTCATTTCTCTATTGCCTCTTTTAAACGCCTTGCCCTCAATCAACATCTTTTAGAATTATTTATTTCCATGTTTGAGCTGGAGCCAACCTTGATTAAATCACATCCAAACTACCATAACCTCTGCCAGTACGGAGCCATCACCTCCTAAATCTGTCCGGAGTATTGTAATCAATTACTAATCAGGTAATGAAACCAGATCATTCCTATTATTTTAAGTTAGTTACTTCCTCTGAAGAATTACGGGCTTACTTTGATTTAAGGGCATCAATTTTTTGTCGGGAACAGCAATTATTTGAACAGACTGATATTGATCAGATCGACCAAATTGCCCATCCGATTGTAGCGATCATCAGGCATCAAACACTGTAGTTAGAATTGTGCGGATCTACGAACCTGAACCAGGTTTGTGGTACGGCGGCAAGTTAGGGGTTCATTCAAACTATCGTCGGGATGGACGCATTGGTCAAGGGTTAATTGAAAAAGCCGTGACTACGGCAAATATCTGGGGGTGCGATCGCTTTCTAGCGACGGTTCAGATCCAGAATGTGCGCTTTTTTCGGCGGTTACACTGGCATTCTTTAGAGGAAATTGTCCTGTGCAACCAGTTACATCACCTGATGGAGGTAGATTTAAGCCACTATTCTATCCCTTTAGAATCCTCACCTCGATAATCTGTAGATCGGCATGAGACATTTCAAAAACTCAAGTTCCCCTTTTCCCGGCTTTGCCTTGCCCTTAAGCTAGAGGATTGCCATATCAATTATCCCAATCAGATAGGTGCACAAACTGGCTCAACCGACTAAAATCAAGACGTGAATAGGTGAAGATTCACCGTCTCAACTATTCCAACAGTTCTAAGTGTCCCAAAGTGTCTAAATCCATACTAAAAATTGCCTCTGCGGCGGAGTAAATTTCCATGGACTTTGTCTCTGATCCCCCCATCCCAACCAAGATTCGCAAAATGAAAGCCCGAGTTCGCTGGCAAGAACAGTCAATTTGTCAGCGGGGCATTGATCAAACTCAACTGGTGATTGATGATGGCTATGCAGACAATCCAGCGTTTTCCTTTTTAGTGATCGGAGATAGCGGTACAGGGTATCACCTCGACCACAGTCCCCAACGCAAAATTGCAGAACTGTTGCTAGAACAGCGGCAGAATTGTCGTTTTCTCCTCCATACTGGGGATGTGGTTTATCACGTGGGATCGAGCGAATATTATCCCCACAATTTTATTTCACCCTATCGAGAGTTTCTGGTGGATGGAGTCGAAAACTACCGGAATATTGCCTACGATCGCATGACCTTTAATTTTCCCTTCTTACCTGTACCGGGCAACCATGACTACTACGATTTGCCTAAGCTATATGGGCTGATTTATCAATTAACCTGGTTACCTCGACGCTTATTGAAGAATAAAGTTGATCTAGATGTGGGTTGGCATGGATCTTATCAGGGCGAAACCTATGCCCGGGCTTTTTTAGACTGCTTAGGTTCCTTGGATCCATCAACTCTAGACCAACACCTAGAGCATCATTACACGGCAAAAGCCGATACCGGTAACTGTTTGCGTTATTTGCCGGGACTATTTACCCGTTTACCCAATCGTTACTACAGTTTCCGCTATGGGGGAATTGATTTTTTTGCCCTGGATTCCAACACATTCAACACCCCCGCACCAATTCCCGACACTGAAGTTGGCCAAATTCTGCGAAACCAGTTGCATAAGCGCTATGCAGAACTAGAACAACAGCAGAACCAACTGCAGGAGGAGGCCACTCGTCTGAGTTGGGATCATCCCTTGGAGGCTGAACGTCTTGATGATATTGGGGCTCGGATTGAGCATCTAGAAGAAAGTCGGATGGACATCGAAAAGCGCCTGCAGGACAAATCAGAAGCAATCAATGACCTGGAACAATTGGAATGGTTGCGCCAACGGCTGATCCAATCCTGGCAAAATGAATCCGTACGAGGACGAATTGTTTACTTTCATCATCCTCCCTACGTCACAGAAGCCACCAAGTGGGAACAGGGCCAAACTTTGGAAGTTCGATTCAATCTGCGGCGAGTTCTGGATGCGGTGTCTGAAGAGGTCAGGGAATTTACGGGCGATCGCCCCCTGATCGATTTAGTCTTGAATGGCCATGCCCACTGCCTGGAGCATCTCCAAACTGAAGCCACAGGCCATGGAGATGCCAGAATTCACTGGTTGGTGTGCGGGGGAGGCGGTCATAGCTTACGCCGTCAGCGCCCTGAAGGAAATGAACTGGAAGAAATCCTAGCGGATGGTCAAACTCAGAAGGTGACCCATTCTCGTCTATTTATCGGGCGACATGGTCAGGGTAAAGCCAAACATCGTCCCTATTCAGCGGCACGGATTGACGTTTTGCCAGGGGAGCCATTGCAGATTAGGATACAGCCTTTGGTGGCACAGCGGTTTCAGACCCAGTGGCAAACCTTAAAATATGATCCTTTTGTGATTCAACCGGATCCTGCATCGTCCAATGCAAACTAATTTAATATTTAATCCAGTTGATTGCCCTAGTTGAGTTTGCCTGGGTTGTGCTCTCCCGCTCAGATAAAACAACTACTAAGAATAAAGAGAAATATATTCAGCAGCCGATCTCTGGGTAAAGTGAGCAATGCAGGATCCCATTAGAAAATAGACCAGCATCATCGCTGCCGCAGACAACGCCACCAAAAAGCCCGCTAGCATGAAGGAAAATTCTTGCCGCTCCCGGGCTTGCTGCATCAAGTGCAAAGACCAAGCCACTAAAGCTGTATCAATAATGAGAACCGAAATCAACATGAGTTACGTTTCGTAACATTTCTTCCATTTTAGCAAGAATTTTGTAAACTTTATTGATTGTAATCCCGGCTTTAGAATTCGTGATGATCTCTGGAAAAACTGATGATTCAAGCTCTAGGTTAGACAGAAGAATGACGCACCAGAATTTGATGCTGTGTTAAGTAATTTTTAATCTCTGAGATGCTGAGTTGACCGTAGTGCAACAAAGAAGCCAATAAAGCGGCCTCAGCTTTGCCCTGAGTCAAGGCTTCATAGATATGGTGACAGCTACCGGCACCCCCAGAGGCAATCACAGGAATTTCTACCGCCGCTGCAATTTTCTGGGTTAAATCCAGGTCATATCCAGCCTGGGTGCCATCGGCATCCATACTAGTCACCAACAGTTCCCCCGCCCCCCGTTCAGCCACCTCGGTGGCCCAGGCGATCGCATCTTTTCCGGTATTCTCTCGCCCACCTCGGACATAGACATCCCAGCCCCCATGGTTGGGATCTAGATCGGGATCTGAGCGCCGACGGGCATCAATTGCCACCACAATACATTGGGCCCCGAAGCGATCGCTAGCTTGATTGATCAATTCCGGAGTCCGAACGGCGGCAGAATTAATACTGACCTTATCGGCTCCTGCCCGGAGTAACTTTTTGATGGTTTCCAGGTTTTGAATGCCACCACCAACAGTGAGGGGAATGAATACCTGCTCTGCGGTACGATAGACCACATCAAAAATAATGTCGCGATCTTCGTGGGTGGCGGTGATATCAAGAAAGACCAATTCATCGGCCCCGGCTTCGTTGTAGACGGTTGCCAATTCAACGGGATCCCCAGCATCCTTGAGGTCAATAAAGTTGATTCCTTTCACAACACGACCCGCTTTGACATCCAGGCAGGGCAGGATTCGCTTCGCTAACATAGTAAAAATTGACCCCTAACAATCAAGAACCGTTATTTTCTATCTAGGTTTGCCATTTCTGATTCACATGGTCAGTAATGGCGCTGAGGGATTGACCAACCTGTTGCTTCAGCCGCCAACGCTTGAGTGCCTGTTCATAGGCATCCCCTTCGGTTTGGAAGGTTCGCCAGGCTTTCAAGCTGAGAAACAATCCCCAAAATAACAGGATAGATAGGGCAAATGCTATACCGTGGGTGGTTACGAGATTGATAAGCAGGAAAAAAGTCCCGAAAATAGCATATCGGGTCAGATTTTGCTGGAGTTTCTGGCGACGATAAGTGTCGAAGATCTGCTTTTCCTGGGATTCCTGGTGACGAACTTTCCACTCCTGTTCGGCTAGAGTTAGCTCCTGGGGAGAAATTCCTAACTCGGCGGCAATTTCCATCAACTGAACTCGGGTCATTTCCCCGTCATCTTCACGCTTGGCAAAGGCAATTTTGAGAATTTCCTGGGCCTCTTCCTGAATATAGGATTGGGTAATGGCAGATTCTGGAGTTTCCATAGTTACTGTTCAATAATGTTCAATAGTGACTCAAGGGTGGTGTTCCGGCTAGTAAAGTCTGGAAATCTGAGGATTTTGAAGCCTCCAAGCTCCAGATCTAAGACTGATATTTTTCTCAGATTTGAACTTTACTGGCTAAAAATCATAGTAAATTTTTACTCTTATCTTAATCCTACCCCTCTGGTTTGGAGGAATAGCCGGAGATGAAGATCGGATTTTACAACCCCTGGATCGGTAAATTCGCCTCAACAGCGCTAAAACAACCCTGAACCTCGACATTCTGAGACGCAATCTCTACAATTGTGAGGATACTTAACAAAAGTACACCAATAAAAGTCCACCCGCAAAAGCACATCACTTCAAGCAAATCCTAGATGGATGAGTATCTTCAATGTCCCCAGTAAAGCCACCCCAGGAATCCCGTCAACAGCCAGTTCAAGAGCTACCCCAGGAGCCCTTCCAGACCTCTCTATTTGCCAGAATACCGCTGCTATTTTTAATCGCTCCATTTTTCTTCTGGGGAACAGCAATGGTGGCGATGAAAGGGACAATGCCCCACACCAGTCCTTTTTTCATGGCCGGAATCAGATTAGTCCCAGCAGGGTTTCTCGTGCTGATGGTCGGGGGATTGCAAGGAAAGTCTCAGCCCCAGGGATGGAAAGCTTGGGGCTGGATTGTGGTGTTTGCCCTGGTGGATGGCAGCTTATTTCAGGGGTTTCTAGCTGAAGGATTGCGGAAAACAGGAGCCGGTTTGGGGTCGGTGATGATTGATTCCCAACCCTTGGCTGTTGCCTTGCTATCCCTGTGGTTGTTTCGAGAAAAAATTGGGTTCTGGGGCTGGCTGGGATTGGCTGTTGGGGTGGGTGGCATTGGTTTAATTGGCTTACCGGATGCCTTGATTTTGAATCTCTTGACTCCCCAAAACTTTACGCCGATGGGGGGAGTAGCGGAATTTTTCCAGAGCGGCGAATGGTTGATGCTGATGGCGGCGTTGTCGATGGCGGTGGGAACGGTGCTGGTGCGCTGGGTATGTCGCTATGTTGATCCGGTGGTGGGGACAGGGTGGCACATGGTGCTGGGGGGATTGCCTTTGTTTGTGCTTTCGGCGGGCTGGGAAACCGATCAGTGGCAGCATTTAACGGGTATAGATTGGCTGGCGTTGGGATATTCGACCCTGTTTGGTAGCGCGATCGCCTATGGCCTGTTTTTTTACTTTGCGGCCTCTGGTTCCCTGACTAGCTTGAGTTCCCTGACGTTTTTGACCCCAGTTTTTGCGTTGATGTTTGGCAACTTATTTCTGTCAGAGTTCTTGACCCCGATCCAATTATTAGGGGTAGGGTTAACTCTGGTGAGTATTTATCTGGTGAATCAACGGCAGATTTTGGGTAAACAGTTCAGACCAGGCAATATGAAGAGTAATATTGCTGAGGAAGACAGGATTCCGATTGATCGGAGCCTGGAAGCCGGTCAGCAGGCTGTTGTGGGGATTTCTTGGAAGACCCATCTGATTGAGTTGGAGCAATCCTCTGATGCTGAACAATCTGACACGAGACTGAGTTGAAATCTATTCCTGACTCGCAAGGCTCGACCCAATCTGTAAAAGTTGCTGCAAAAATAATATTGAATTGTAAGACCTTGAATCTAATACTGATTCCGAAGCTGAAAACTCTTAAAAATACTAACTAAATAGTCAAATTGCTAACGCTAAAGCGCCAAGTCCCTTGAGGAAGATTTGTATACATGGCGAGATGTGCCATGCTAAGGTCAACATTATTGACTGAATATAACATTTGCTAGAGACGGATTACCTCAAAACTAGGGATAGAGTCATGAGAGTTGGAGCGGTTTATCAAGGCGACGGGCAATGTGAGTTTGTAGTCTGGGCACCGTTGAAGCAGCAGGTTGCCCTACAGATTCTCACCCCTGAGGAGCGGATTATTCCAATGGAACTAGGAGAATTGGGGCATTGGCGGGTGAGTCTGGCGGAGATTGAGCCAGGAACCCGTTACTGTTATCAGCTTGATGGAGAATTGACCCGACCAGACCCGGCCTCCCACTTTCAACCCGAGGGGGTTCATCAACCTTCTGCGGTCGTTGACCACCACCAGTTTAATTGGCAAGATCAGAGTTGGCGAGGGGTGCCCTTAGCGGACTGGATTATTTATGAACTCCATGTCGGCACCTTCACCCCCGAAGGCACGTTCACCGCAATGATTGATCGAATTCCCCAACTGTTGGAGTTGGGCATCAATGTCATCGAGCTGATGCCTGTAGCCCAGTTTCCAGGGAGCCGAAACTGGGGCTACGATGGGGTTTATCCCTATGGCGTTCAGGAATCCTATGGAGGCCCGGAGGGGCTCAAGCAACTGATCAATGCCTGTCACCAACAGGGCATGGTGGTGATTCTGGATGTGGTCTACAATCACTTTGGCCCGGAGGGCAATTATACCCAAGATTTTGGCCCCTACTTTACGGAAAAATACAACACACCCTGGGGACGGGCAATTAACTTCGACGATACCTATAGCCCAGGGGTGCGGAATTTCTTTGTTGAAAACGTCCTATACTGGTTGGAGGACTATCATATTGATGGCCTTAGACTTGATGCAGTCCACGCGATTTATGACTTTGGAGCCCGGCATATTTTGGAAGAGATGGCCGATGCCGTAGCCGAACTCTCTCAAACGATGGGCCGCAAATTCTATCTGATCGCTGAAAGTGATCTAAATGATGTCCGAGTGATCAAGCCCAAGTCCCAGGGGGGCTATGGCCTAGATGGTCAATGGAGCGATGATTTTCACCATTGTATTCATACCCTATTAACAGGAGAAAACTCAGGGTATTACCAAGATTTTGGCCAGATCAAACACTTGGAAAAAGCCCTGACTGAAAGCTTTGTCTATAGCTGGAGTTATTCCCCTGATCGCAAGCGCTATCACGGGAACTATGGGGGCGATCGCCCGCTTTCCCAATTTGTCGTTTGCAGTCAAAATCATGATCAGATTGGCAACCGGATGTTGGGAGACCGCCTAACTCAATTGGTTTCTTTTGAGGCATTAAAGCTAGCTGCCGCAACGGTGCTATTTTCGCCTTATATTCCGATGTTATTTATGGGGGAAGAATATGCTGAAGACGCTCCTTTCTCGTATTTTATCAGCCACTCTGATACCGATTTGGTTGAGGCAGTGAGACAGGGTAGAAAGCGGGAATTTGAAGCGTTTCATGCCGTAGGAGAACCGCCGGATGCCCAGAGTCAGTCAACTTTTCAAGCCTGTATCTTGCGATGGGAAACTCGCACAGAGGGACAGCATGGAATCCTGCTCAATTTTTATCGGACTTTGATTCGACTACGCCGTGAAATTCCGGCTCTTCACCAGGTCAAACGCCAGGATCAGGCCATTTGTCATGCAGAGGAACAGCGGCTACTGTTTGTGCAGCAAAAAGTTGGAGACAATCATGTTTTCTGGATATTAAATTTTAATCAGCAGCCTGAAACTTTTAATTTTTCTGAAGATGGTAGATCCTGGCAGAAGTGTTTAGATTCAGCCGATCTTGAATGGAAAGGCCCAGGTTCTCAACTACCAATAGCCCTGGAAAAGTCTCAGCCTTTAACCATGGCTCCCACCAGTTTCGTCCTTTATCAAAGTTAGAATCTCTTACGTCTTATGCGTATTCCCAGTGCGACCTATCGAATTCAATTTACCCCAGAGTTTGGCTTCGAGGATACCCAGAGGATTATTCCCTATCTGCATGAATTAGGAATTTCTGATCTCTATGCATCTCCCATCTTTAAAGCCAGAAAAGCTAGTACCCATGGCTATGATGTCGTGGATCCGAATCAACTCAATCCTGAACTGGGGAATCCTGAGGAATTTGAAAAATTAATTGACATCTTACAACATCGAAATATGGGTTGGGTACAGGATATTGTGCCTAACCACATGGCCTATGACAGTCAGAATAATTTCTTGATGGACATTCTAGAATATGGCCCCGATTCAGAATGTTTTGACTTCTTTGATATTGATTGGGAATATGCCTATGAGGATATTCGAGGACGGGTTTTGACCCCTTTGTTGGGAGACTTTTATGGTCGTTGTTTGGAGAATGGAGAACTGCAGCTTTCCTATGATGAGGAAGGTTTAAATATTAAGTATTATGGGTTAAAAATTCACCTGCGGGTGGAGTCCTATGCCCAATTTATTAGCCATGATTTGAGTTCGCTTTCCCGGCGATTGGGTCGTCGGCATCCCGATGTCGTAAAATTATTGGGGGTACTTTATATCCTGAAGAATATTCCTGCTGAAACCTCCAGTCAACAACGACGCGATCAGGCTTTATTTGTTAAGGGATTGCTCTGGGAACTCTACCGCGACAATCAAGAGATTCGAGAATTTATTGACCAGAATGTTAAACATTTTAATGGTGAAGTAGGTTACCCAGAAAGTTTTAATTTGTTAGATGATTTGTTGTCCAACCAATTTTTCAGATTGTCTTTTTGGAAGGTGGGAGCAGAAGAACTCAACTATCGTCGCTTCTTTACCATTAATGAGTTGATCTGTATCCGAGTAGAGGATTTGAAGGTTTTTCAAAGAACCCATGCAATGATCGAAAAATTGATTAAATCAGGTAAATTTACTGGCTTAAGAATTGATCATATCGATGGCCTTTATAACCCCGTTAACTATTTGCATCGGTTGCGGGACAAGGTTGGGGATATTTATATTGTAGTTGAAAAGATTTTGGAACCCGATGAGGAGCTCTGTCCTAAATGGCCAATTCAGGGAACATCAGGTTATGAATTTCTCAACTATGTGAATGGACTATTCTGTCAAAAATCAAATGAGAGGCGGTTTAATCAGGTCTATCGAGATGTAATTGGTTTCATGCCTCCCTACAGTCAGCTTGCTGTTGATAACAAGCGTTTAATTGCGGATAAAAATTTAGCTGGAGATGCTGATAATCTGGCTCATTTACTCAAGCGAATTGCTGGACAATACCGATATGGACGGGATTTTACCCTGTTGGGTTTGAAGACTGCAATTATGGAAGTTTTAGTCCGATTCCCAGTTTACCGAACCTATATTGATGAGCAGGGTGTTAGCAAAGATGATCGAATTTATGTCAAACGAGCCATCCGAGAAGCCCGTGGAAAATTGCCAGAACTTCAGAATGAACTGGACTTAATTGAAAAGTTTTTATTGCTGGACTACGATGACTTTCTCAGTGAAGAGAGTCAACAACTCTGGCTACATTTTGTGATGAAATTCCAGCAGTTTTCCAGTCCATTAACGGCCAAGGGAATTGAAGATACGTTGTTTTATGTCTATAACCGATTTTTAGCTTTAAACGAAGTGGGAGGTTCCCCCGATCATTTTGGTATCGATTTAGATAAGTTCCACCAATTCAACCAGGATCGCCTGAAAAATTGGCCCCATGCTATGAGCGCATCCTCTACCCACGACACGAAGCGCAGTGAAGAAATTAGGGCTAGACTCAATGTTATTTCAGAGATTCCAGATGAATGGGAAGCTAACATCAGGAACTGGATTGAATTAAATCGCTCCAGAAAGTTGGATGAAGAAAGACAGTCTATTCCAGATGGGAACGATGAGTACTTTCTCTATCAGACTTTGGTTGGGGCTTATCCATTTTTTGAAGAAGAATATCCCCAGTTTATTCAGCGGATCAAGCAGTATGTGATTAAAGCCATTCGGGAGGCCAAGGTACACACAGCATGGTTGCGTCCTGACACGTCCTATGAAGAGGGATTTGTTGAGTTTATTGATCAGATTTTAGAGCTATCGGAAGAGAATGAGTTTCTAAAATCTTTTCGACCTTTTCAACAAAAAATCGCATTTTATGGAATTTTTAACTCTCTCTCACAGACCCTGTTAAAAATGACCTGTCCTGGCTTGCCTGATTTCTATCAGGGGACAGAACTTTGGGATTTGAGCCTGGTTGATCCGGACAATCGCAGACCAGTTGATTTTCAACAGCGGCTATCATTCTTGCAAGAAATCAAACGACGTTGTCGAACTGGCATGGGTAATTTGATTGAGGAACTCATGGCAACCTGGGAAGATGGACGGTTAAAGTTATTTCTGATTTCCAGGGTGTTGGAAATCCGCAAGAAATATCCTGATATTTTTCAAAAAGGTCACTACCAGCCCCTAAATCTTGTTGGAAAATATAAGAATCATGTGCTGGCATTTGCTCGTAATCATGGTGATTCCATTGCCATTACAATTGCTCCTCGATTTTTGACCCATGTGACTCAGTTCAATGTATTCCCTTTGGGGGAGGAAATTTGGGAAGATACAGCAGTTGAAATACCCAGCCAATTTGTTAATCAAAGCTGGCAGGATAGTATTGTTGACCAAGCAATTCCTGGGAGTTCTCAACTTCTGGTGGGGCAAGTTTTACAAAACTTTCCTGTGGCTCTCTTAATCAATCAGGAACAGTCTGATTTGTTATCTTAAGAGTAGCTGAGTAGGGGTTGTTAAGGACTGCAGTAATTTTCAATCCTGTACTCTAACAGGGTGAAAAATTGCCGTATTAATAATAGCAGTTATAAAAAGCTAGCTGGACTGCTTCAACGGCTTCAATGGCGATCGCGGCTTTGTAGGATGGATGAATATCTAATTGATGGAAGTGCCAGTCTGTTAGTGAATCCTGATTTCTCATCACTTGAAATTGTTTTGAATCAGGGGATAATTGCACTTGAATATTTCGTAACTCAGCCAAACCTTCCCCTGTAGCTTTGAGATAGGCTTCCCGACAAACCCAAAGTTGATAGAAAGTTTCAACCTGTTTTTCAGGGGAGATAAAATTGAGGTAGTGTAATTCTACCGAGCTAAAAAATCTTTGAGCAATTTGTTGGACTTCAATGGGGCGAATCAATTCAATATCAATGCCGATTCGATGGTTTAAAGTAATAGCGTAGAGGGCTTTTGCTTGAGAGTGGGATAAGTTGAATTGTAGATTGAGTTTGGCGGGGCAGGGATTGAGAAACGGCTTTCCCCGTTGAGTATAACTAAACGTTAGTTGCTCTGGTAAAATTTGCAGATACTGACTGAGAAGTTTCCGGAGAATTCCTCGAGCGGCAATGAATGATAGTCGATCCTGAGTAAACCTGAACCGTTCTGCTCTACACCGTTCATCTTCGGAGAGAGTTGATAGCAACTGTTGAATTTTTTCGGAAGCATTAGCAACCGTTAAATCTGCTAAATCTCCTAAATCTGTGCGCCAAACATGAACTACATTTGATGATAATTGTGGCAATAGTTGCAACGGTTCAGGAGGTTCTAGCCAGTTCATCCCTCAGTAGTATCAGTGATAATTCTAGGAACTCTAAAATAGTCCCCATCCTGTTCAGGGGATCCCTGGAGAATGGCCCCTCGATTTGTATACTCTTCCAGGGTATCGGAACGGGTGATATTACTGACATCAATTGCCCGAGTTGTTGGGTCAACATTCTCTGTATCTAGCTCTTTTAGCTGCTCAAAGTAATCTAAAATACTCCCCAATTCTGTGGTGAATTTTGCTTCTTCTGCCTCAGTCAAAGCCAAACGGGCTAAATGCGCTACCTTATGAACTTGTTCTCGATCTAGCATTGTTTTAAGGGTTTACTTCAAGGATTTATTCTAAAGATCTTGACGTGAGTAAACTAGAACTGTGAGCTAGAAATAAATGTCTACATTAGAGCGCCCTGAGGTTTTAAGCCAGTTCTGGGCTTCGATGTAATTGTTTGGGGCCAGACGAACCGCTCGAACCCAATACTCAGCCGCTTGCTTGAACTCTTCCTCAGCGGTATCTTCATCTCCGACTGCCTTAGCCTTTTCCCCTCGATAATGGTGAATCACCGCCATATTATTCAAGACCTGGGGCATTCGAGAATTGAGTGCTAGGGCTTGTCCGTAGTAATCTAGGGCCCGGTCATGCTCCCCATTACTAGTATGGATTAACCCCACGTTGTAGAGCACATAACTGCGGTCGTAGGGATCTTGCTCAAGCTTGAGGGCTTCCTCGTAGTTTTCCAGGGCTTCTGCATATTCACCATCGGCTTGGGCTGACATGCCATCCCGATAGTAGGCAAAGGCTTCCTTGGAGTTCTGATCCGTGGGCAGAATCTTAAGAATGATATCTGCAATCACCGTAAAGGTTTTATCCACGAAGTTATCGTTGCGCTGGGTTCTTGGCATGGCTCAAAAGTTTTTTCGGATTTTCCTAAGGTTTTCTGGGGTTTTCTGGGGTTTCTGTATTTTCTGGGGTTTCCTGGATGATTCGGGGCTCTCCTGAGAACAGAGGATGAAACAGCCAGGATGGTTTCCCGACAGACCAGATGCCTGTACTACGAGAATCTTCATCGTGTTTAATTTTGATTATTTGATTTTGATTAGCAGGTGGCCAAGACCGAATCAGTAGCTTGATAACGATTAAAACCGATGACCGCTCAATCTATCCAGACACCGCCCGAACATCATCTAGACACCCCTTGAAGATTCTTGATAATCCTACTTTATCAGGGTACAACCCCCCTACTCTGCCCTCACCTTAAATTGTAGAGAAAATTATACTGGTAAGAGAAAATTATACTGGTAAGAGAGGAATAATTTTTTGAGCAGGTTTTTCAACCTGACAAAGTCCATGACGACAACTCCAAATCCTGCCATCATCAAAGCCGTAGAACAGCTTGACTATCGGGTTACCCCTGGAGACGTAGCGGTGCAAGTGGGGCTAGATATTAACCTGGCCCAACAACAACTGCTGGCCCTGGCTTCTGAGGCGGGGGGGCATCTCCAGGTAGCGGAATCCGGAGAGATTGCCTTCCAATTTTCTAAAGATTTTCGGGCGATTCTGCGTAACAAATTCTGGCGCTTGAAATTTCAGGGCTGGTGGGAAAAGGTCTGGCGGGTGTTGTTTTATCTGATCCGAATTTCCTTCGGAATTCTGTTACTGCTATCCATTGCGTTAATTCTAATTAGCATTTCAATTTTGCTACTGGTGATCAACTCTAGTGGTCAGGACGGCGACATGGGAGGTGATAGCGATGGCGGCGGATTTGGATTTTTTCCCAATATTTGGATGGGAGATTGGCTGTGGTTTTTTTACTATCCAGGTTCCTCCAATTCCCGTCAACCCAGAAGAACCCTGGAAAAGAGCGATCGCCCCAACTTTTTAGAAGCCATTTTCTCGTTCCTGTTTGGGGATGGCGACCCGAATGCCAATCTGGATGAACGCCGTTGGCAGGCGATCGCCCGGGTGATTCGCAATCATCAAGGGGCCGTGGCCGGAGAGCAATTGGCCCCCTACTTCGATCAGATTTCTCCAGGTTCCCAGGACTATGAAGATTACATGTTGCCAGCTTTGATACGGTTCAACGGGCAGCCTGAGGTCAGTCCCGGAGGGGAAATTATCTATCACTTCCCGGATTTGCAAACAACCACCAGCCAATCTCAGACAGAACCCGTTGCCAGTTACCTGAAGGAGAAACCCTGGCGGTTCAGTCGCGCCAGTTCCGGGCAAATCATGCTGGCGACAGGTTTGGGGGCTGTCAATCTGGTCGGGGCGCTGGTTTTAGGTAATCTCTTATCGGACGGGATGCTAGCGGCTCAAATTGGCGGGCTTGTGGCTTTTGTCAGTTGGATGTTTCCCGTATTGTTGGCCTATGGGGTGGGATTTTTAACCATTCCCCTCATTCGTTATTTCTGGATTCAGGGTAGAAATCATCACATTAAAAGCCGCAATCAACAGCGACAGCAACGGGCAATGGTTTTGAATCAAGCCAATTCAACCCTGAGAAAGAAACTAAATTATGCCCAACAATTTGCCGCTGAAACTGTCATTGATCAGGGGCAACTGGCCTACACAACTGAGACTGATCTGGTAGAGCAGGAACTTGAACAGGTGGATAAAATAGATGCAGAATGGCAACAACGGTTGAATCAATCTAACTAATCTATTCTCTCGAATTTCTATTCCCTTGAATTTTTATTGCTTTCGCAATCTGGTTTGAATTATGAGAACTGGGAGGTCAGCATAACTAATGGGACTGAACCAATGGCGCTAATCATTGCTGGCGATCGCAGCGGTGCTGGAAAAACGACCATTACCCTGGCACTCTTAGCATATCTCAAACGGCAACACCTTCCGGTGCAATCATTTAAGGTTGGGCCAGACTATATTGATCCAATGTTTCATCAGTTTGTTACTGAGAAACCCTGTCGCAATCTTGACCCAATTTTAACCTCAGAAGATTATGTTAAAACTTGCTTTTTCAAGCATACCCGAACCATTAATTTCGCCTTAATTGAAGGCGTGATGGGATTGTTTGACGGGATTCCTGATGGGAATTCTAGTCTACCCACAGCCTCCACTGCCCATGTCGCCCAGTTACTCAATCTGCCGATTCTACTGGTGATCGATTGTAGTCGTTTATCGGGTTCAATTGCTGCCATTGTCCATGGATTCACAACCTTAAATTCCGGTTTAAAATTTGCTGGATGTGTGCTGAATCGGGTGGGTAGCGATCGCCATCTAGAATTGCTTCAGTCTGCTTTAGAACCTCTCAATGTCCCAGTTTTGGGGGCATTAACCCGTCAGGCCGAAATCACCATTCCGGATCGCCATTTGGGACTAGTGCCAACGGATGAATTGCCCACCTTAAGCTCAATCTTTGATCAATTGGCTGAGTTGGCAAAAGTACATTTTGACTGGCAGAAACTTCTGCCGTTGTTAAAAGTAGAGTCAAACTCACAATTAGAACTTGATTTCAATCCAGAATCTCTAATTCTTACTAGAAACTCTGATATATTTTCTAATAATTCTTTTAACAACTACTTTAATAGTTATTCTAATAAATCTTTTGATCAACTCCCTGGGAAACTCCCCGGTCAGATTTCTGGTAAACAATCTAGCAAGAATACTAACAAAGCTTTAACCCATTCATGGATTAGAATTGGAGTTGCTAAAGATAAAGCGTTTAATTTTTACTACGCCGATAATTTTGAAGTTCTCCAGCAAGTAGGAGCTGAATTGATTTTCTGGAGTCCCCTAGACGATGCTAAAGTTCCAGAAAACTTGCATGGACTTTATTTCGGTGGCGGCTTTCCTGAGGTTTTTGCCGAACCCCTCAGCCATAACACTTTAGTCCGTCAAGCGATTCGACGGTTGATCGAGTTAGGCATCCCCACCTATGCCGAATGTGGGGGATTGATGTATCTGGCTCAAGCCATTACCGATTTTAATCTTAAATCCTGGCCGATGGTTGGCATCTTGCCGACTATGGCAGTCATGGGGGAACGGTTAAAATTGGGCTACTACCAGGCCACTGTATTAAATGATAGCCCTTTATTAACAGCTAAAACTCGTGTTTGTGGCCATCAATTTCACCGATCAGATTTGACCCGTCAACCCCCTCAACCCCTGTTTGAGCTGAAGCGATATAATCAGGAGCATATCAGTGAACGAGAAGGGTGGCGATCGCCCCTAATCTTCATGGTTCTTATCTGCATTTGCATTGGGGAAATCAACTAGAAATCCCCAAAAGATTTATTCAACAATGTATTGAATTTCGTTGAGTGACTTTAACTTAAACTGTTATAGCTCACTGGTGTTATTGCCGATGTTATTTAATGATTTATTCTTGATGATTTATCCTTAATTATTTAAAATTAATCACCTATACTGAATTAACCATGGATAAACAGATCACAACTGTCCGATTACAATCCCAACCGATTACGGTAGAAAACTTTAAACCCTATGGTCAATTGATTACGGCTTCTGACGATGGCAAAGCCTATGATCAAGGAGATGCCCAATTGGATTTAGCCAATGGTATTCCCCGGTTTTATATTATGCGGTTAAACCAGAAAGGGTTGAAGTTTCATCGAATCACTCGCCATAGTCAATGCACTCAATGTTTGGGATCTCTGGAGGGTAAATCCTGGTTGATTGCTGTTGCGTCCCCCAATCAAGCTGAATATCCAGATTTAGATCAATTAAATGCTTTTCAAGTCCCGGGAAATTGCTTCATCAAGTTAGAGGTTGGAACCTGGCATGCTGGCCCCTATTTCACTCAGGAATTCATAGATTTTTATAATCTGGAATTGAGTGATACCAATGTAGTTGACCACTTTACCTACGATTTTCGAGCAACCCAGATGTTAGAATTTGAAATTAGTTAGAACTTGAAATTAGTAAGTAGCTTAACGCAATTAATTAGAAGATTGATGTGGAGGTGCAGTGCTCCCTTCCTGGAGCGAAGCCCCAGACTCCCTGTTATTTAAAAATTAATTACAACTACCTATCTACTTGAAACTTAAACTTAAAATCCTACCCTTTCCTCTTAAATAATCCCTCCAGATGAGTCCTGCAAACAACAAACCCATTGCCTATGATCTGATTCTAAGACAAGGAAATGTAATGCTTTCTCCCCATCAAATTGAATCCGTTGATCTAGCGATTAAAGCTGGAAAAATCGCCGCGATTTCCGCTCATATTCCTGAATCTGCTGCTCAAGAAATTAACCTTCAGGGCAAACTGATCAGTCCCCCCTTTGTCGAGTCCCATATTCATTTAGATTCTGCTCTAACGGCAGGGGAGCCCCGATGGAATCAAACTGGAACCCTATTTGAAGGGATTAAAATCTGGCAGGAACGCAAACAGGATTTAACCCTAGAAGATATTAAGAACCGGGCGATCGCCACCTTAAAACGGCAAGCTCAACAGGGAATTTTATTTGTTCGCACCCATGCCGATGTGAGTGAATCCAATTTAATCGCTCTCGAAGGATTACTGGAGGTTCGAGAGGAAGTCAAAGATTGGATGACGGTGCAGGTGGTAGCTTTTCCCCAGGATGGAATTTACGGCAACTCCCAGAATGAATTATTACTCGAAAAAGCTCTGGAAATGGGAGCTGATGCCGTAGGGGGCATTCCCCATTACGAATTTACCCGTGAAGATGGGGTCAGATCCGTACAGCGGATTTTTGAACTGGCTGGGAAATATGACCGCTTAATTGATATTCACTGCGATGAAATTGATGACGACCAATCTAGATTTTTAGAAGGGGTGGCGGCGGCGGCTATTCGAACTGGGATGGGGGCAAAAGTCACCGCTAGCCATACCACCGCCTTGGGTTCCTACAACAATGCCTATGCTTTTAAATTAATAGGTCTGTTGGAGCGAGCCCAGATCAATTTTATTGCCAATCCTTTGATTAATATTACCCTCCAGGGGCGAACCGATACTTACCCCAAGCGCCGGGGCATCACCCGGGTCAAGGAACTCTGGCAGCAGGGATTGAATGTGAGCTTGGGTCACGATTGTATCCAAGATCCCTGGTATAGCCTGGGCACAGGAAATATGTTAGATGTGGCTCACATGGCCGTTCATGTTTGTCAGATGACAGGTGTGGCTGAGGTTGGGGCCTGTTATGCCATGGTCACCTGGAATGGGGCGAAAACCCTGAATCTGGGCCAGAATTATGGTCTGGAAGTGGGCCAACCCGCCAATTTAATTGTGTTGGGGACAGAAAATCCTTATACTGCAATCCGCGATCGCGCCCCGGTCGAGCAAGTGATCAGCCAGGGAACAGTCCTCATCGAAACTGTACCTTCTACGACTCAATGCTATTGGTAAAGCGTTCTGAATCGAACCGGAAATTCCCAGCAGAAACCTTAAGAAATATGACTTCTAGGGAAATATGGAGTCGCAATAGGGCCCCAGAATTGCGTAATAGATCTTCTATAAATCTCCGGATCAATCCGTAAAATCTTCAAGTTTTGTAAAAAAACCTCAGGATAGCGCAGTTGATTGATTGCTTCGCTATCATAGCCATACTTTTAAAAGCAAGATTTAATTATGACTAAGTTACGGTTAAGTTATGATATTTTGATATTTAATTACTGGGATCATTTGCTAAAGCCAACAAAACTGAGAAGCAGATGAAAAAATTCTCAGGAAACTCGTGATAAGGATCACAACTAAAATTTGGTTGTGATCACCTCGATTTAACCAACTATCCTGGATGATTGGTAAGGTCAGGTTCAAGGTTTATTTGTCCTTAACTTTAATTAAGCTAAGTTGTGAAAGCGAAAGTAAAAGTTGTTACGGCCAAGCAGGCTCAACTCATTCAATTTTTGCGATGGGAGTTGGCAATTCCAGCTTCGTCAATTTCAATGGCTCTAAATCATAGTGACTGCGATTCTGAGCAGTTACCGATGATCCTATGGCAGTATGGGTTAGTTTCCTTAGATCAGCTTGATCAGATTTTTGATTGGTTAGAACAATTTGGGGGAATCTTGGAAAGAGATTTGCGGCTAAAGCAAATTCGTTCCTCTCAAAGTTAGGTCTCTGGAGACTGATTTTTACAGATTCTTTACAGAAGGACTGAGTAGGGAAACTTTAAAAATCACAAACATTTTGCGAAATTGCAAAATGCTGATGAGGGAGTCGCTAAATTATGGTTTATATTGCTTTAGGACAGTCCTCCAAGCCCTTCCCTGGATCTTATCGAAACCCAACTATTGTTATTAACTGTAAATTTTATTTTATTTGGCCAAACTCTGTAGAGTGAGTTTTGTTATTGATGCTGATATGGGGTGAGTGGGTTAGATCAGACTATTTCTTTTAGAAATTTTTTAGCTATGATCAAGGTAACCATAGCCATTCGATTTTTTGAGTCTTTGTAAGTAGATGGTTGTAATTAATTATCAAATAGAAGGGGGGTCTGGGGCTTTGCCCCAGGAAGGGGGCAT
>JAAURB010000172.1 GCA_012033335.1 Oscillatoriales cyanobacterium RM2_1_1 | reverse complement strand
AAGCGTCCAGTCGGGGTTGGGGTTGGTTCTGGGGTTGGAGTGGGAGTTCCTGTAGGGGTTGGAGTGGGTTCTGGAGTCGGAGCAATAGGGCTATCCGGGTTTTCTGCAAACAGTTCGGGATTTGTAAAGTTGGCACTGTCAATTCCCTGTACCAGAACTAGAAACTCTCCGGTATTTCGATCAATTAAGACCGTATCGCCATTCTGGGATTGAACCACTAAATCTTCAAAGGTCAGGCCCCCAGTCAAGCCAATTTGATCCTCACTGGTATCAAAGTCGGTGATAATATCGGCTTGTTCCAGAGATTTACCCCCAGTCGTTCCTAGGATAACGCTACCGCCGGATTCGGATTCCCCCAGTAATAGACCGACGGAGAAAATATCACTGCCCCGTCCACCCGTTAGGACATCAGCCCCGAGATCGCCCGCTAGCAGGTCGTTGCCCTCATCTCCAGACAAAGTATCTGGGCCTTTGCCCCCATTCAAAATATCCTGGCCTTGACCGCCAAACAGATTATCTGCGCCAATATCACCGCTGAGGAAATCATCGTCCCCATTACCAAAAATCACATCGTTGCCGTCACCACCAAATAGGCTGTCACTGCCAATATCGCCGAACATCTGGTCATTGCCCTCATCACCGCTGAGCAAATCATCCCCCTGACCGCCAAAGGCTTGATCATCTCCGGCCCCACCGTTCAAAAAGTCCTGGCCAGAATTGCCAATCAGGAAGTCATCGCCGTCCCCGCCGGAAACCGTATCACTCCCCAAACCCCCAGAGACAATATCATTCCCCTTATCCCCAGAAACAAAGTCATCTTCGGAGCCCCCATTTAAACTATCGTTGCCCCGACCCCCATAGATGCTGTCGGCTCCAGCGCCCCCCAGGGCTGTATCTGCCCCGGTATCCCCAAAGATGGAATCATCTCCCTCATCCCCCAAAACAAAGTCATCATTCTGGCCCCCTCGGAGACAATCACTATCTTCACCCCCGCTAATCCCATCATTGCCCTGATTGCCGTTGATCACATCTTGCCCTTGATCGCCACTGAGGAAGTCATTTCCCAGTAAGCCAAACACCGTATCATCCCCGGCCAGAGCAGAGATGGTGTCATTCAAACTACTACCCAAAATTGAATCACTCGCTTCTGTACCAATCCCAGCTCCTTGAATGGTAATGGCCTCAGGCTCAGGAGTTGGGGTTGGATCTACCCCTGGAGTTGGAGTTGGAGTTGGAGTTGGGGTGGGGTCTACTCCTTGGAGTTGGGGTGGGGTCTACTCCAGGAGTAGGGGTGGGAGTTGGATCAACTCCAGGAGTTGGGGTGAGTTCAGGGGGATTGAAATCTTCCTCTGTACCAAATAAGAACGAACCCCCTGGCCCAGGTCTTAATTCCCCGGTTGTGGTGTCGTCGGTTGCACCCAAAATTTGGAATGTCCCCTCTTCAGTTTCCTCTACTAAAACAAGTTGGCCCGTTGCCACCGATACTGCCTGAATTAGAGGATCATCTTGAACAAAGACCTGCATCCCCCCCAACGATTTGAATGGTGCCAAATCGACCATCAAACGTTTGGACAATCCCCGGAACGTCGGTCGGAATTACAGGTACAAACTCAGAGGTGGGTAGCAATGTATTGCCAGGAATCACCTCTCGGTAGACAAAAACCTCATTTTCGGGGACAACGGCGCCTGTCATGATCTGGTTACTCCTTGTGAATGGACTTGTAGATGCAATAGAGAGAGTGTTCTGAAAATTCAGGAAGGACTGTCAGAGCTAGATTCAGAGCGATCTTGGGTTCAGGGGTCTAAGGGGCTAAATCATCAGATATCCATCAAATAATTAAAAAGTCATCTGGCCCAATAATGGTACTGATATTGTCTTGGGATGGGTTAATCGAGGATAAAATGGCTAGGTCAAAGGCCGGTAAACTGTCGTTGCTCAGATCTGGATCAAACCCCAAGACATAGCTACCCGAGAACCCGTTATTGCGGTAAATAAACAAGGCAGAGCCACTCCCGGAACCGTTTTGATTTTTCAATGCCGCATTTGCCCCTTGCACACTGTCAAAGGTGTCCTGGAAAACAATCAATTGTCGTCCACTGATATCCACTCCGCTAGAGCCCAAGTTGCCAATATTAACGGTAACAACCCCGAGCGGTTGGGCTAGGGATCCAGTATTTGGAATCAGGTTGGGGAAGCTGCTGGTGCCATTGGTCACAAACAGGAACTGATCATCCCCTAGAATGTCAAAGTCCGTGATCACATCTACGCCTTCCCCCTGGTTGAAGTAGGAGAAGATATCGTTGCCATCATTTCCAGTGAGGCGATCGCTGCCTGCGCCTCCGGTCAAGGTATCATTGCCCAAACCCGCCAGGACAGTATCGTTGCCCCCATCCCCGAAGATCAAATCATTGTCATCAAACCCGAAGATAATGTCTTCACCGGCCCCGGCAAAAACACTGTCATTGCCCTGATCCCCCAGGATGGAGTCGTTCCCCGCTTCACCAAAAATACTATCGTCACCAATACCGCCAAGGGCCGTATCATTCCCAGCCCCCGCCAGAATCGTATCGTCTCCCTGATCTCCCGAGATACTGTCGCTGCCATCCCCACCAAAGATCGTGTCATTATTGTCCTGACCGAGTAAGGTATCGTTGTCAGCGCCCCCCTGAATCAAGTCTCGACCGGCTCCAGCGATAATCGAGTCTTCTCCAGCTTCCCCGAACAGTTGGTCATCTCCCCCGCCACTGTCCAAGGTATCGTTGCCAGTTCCACCCGTAACGGTATCATTCCCCAAACCCGTCGTCACCCGATCATCATTATCGCCGCCATCAATCTGATTGCCATCATCTCCGCCGCTGATAATGTCGTTGCCGCCTTCGCCTTCGATGATATTCTGGCCAGGGCCACCGATGATCGAGTCATTCCCTAGCCCCCCCACCAGGGAGTCGCTGCCTCCTTGACCCAGGAGCGTATCATTGTCAGCGTCGCCAGTAATGATATCGTCCCCATCTCCGCCATCAATCAGGTCAGTCCCTTCATCGCCCTGGAGAACATCTCGATTTCCTAACCCAGAAATGACATCATTCCCCGCCAAACCTCGAATAAAGTCGCTCAGAGCATTGCCGGTGAGACTGTCATCTCCTGGGGTACCAGCCAGAGTTCGATCTACGATGGCAATATCAAATAGGGTTTGGGGCAGGGTTGCTACCCCATCCGTCAGGAAGAAAATGAATCCATCGCCCCCGGCTGCGCTTCCAGCACTATAACGGATGACATTTGTGTTGACACTTTGCTGGGTAAAGGAACTGCCCGTTCGCAGGGGTTGGGGGGCGGTTCCCTGAAGGATGAGATCGCCCCGCGCCGTTCCCTGACCGATTCGATAGTTCAGGTTTGTGGGTGGGTCATCGGCATCCGTTGCCAGTAAAAGCGAGGCGGAGAGGATCGCCTCCTCACCTGTCTCTACTACCAATAGCTCATTGACAATAAGTTCAGGGGATTGATTGACGATGATATTTACTGTCGCTGCCGCGCTAGCAGGCCCATTGGAGACCGTGTAGCGGAAAGAGTCATTGCCTAGAAAACCCGAATCGGGGATGTAGGTAAACAGTCCCGTCGGCGAACTCAATAAGTCGCCCCCTGTAGTTGGGGTATTGGCAATGATCAGGAGTGTCTCCCCCTGGGGATCGCTGTCATTGTCGAGAACATTAAAAGTGACTGACCCAGTTGGGTTACGCTTCACCAGATCATCAACCGCAACTGGAGGTTGAATAACCGGAGGAGTGGGTGTAGGCGTTGGGGTCGGTGTTGGGTCTGGCGTTGGGGTTGGTGTTGGGTCTGGTGTTGGGTCTGGCGTTGGGGTTGGTGTTGGGTCTGGC
>JAAURB010000087.1 GCA_012033335.1 Oscillatoriales cyanobacterium RM2_1_1 | reverse complement strand
GAAGGGGGCAGCGCCCTTCAACCCCCTACATGTATCTTTTGATTAATTGTGCCTAGCTACTTAGTTCTGGAATAATTTCTGTGATGTACTCTGTGACTTACGCTGTAATTTACAGGGGGCGATCCCTGAGGTCTTGGATAGTGCCATTTGCACGACAAACTCTGCGGGCATTAAACCCCATGGTTTTCTGGCCCACCTGCTCAAACTCATGATTAATCTGGAAATTTTCAATCTGGGGATTGTCAGGCGAAAGCGCTTCTAATCGCGATCGCAACGACGGAATATTCCATTGGCCATTGCCCAGGTCAAAGATCTGGCATTGCTCCGCTTCACCCGGAGAGAGCTGAAAAGTCTCCAGGTCGAGGATCCGGCAGCGCTCCCTTTCTTCTTGAGAAATCTGAAAGGTCTCATAAAACCGTTGATTGGCCATGACCACCCGCAAGTTTGTATCCAATACCACCAGGGATTCCTGCACCGTCTGGACAATGGTTTCCGCATAGTCTCGGACTTCTAGCAATTGGGCGGTATTGCGATTGAGGGCATCAATTTCCACCAGCACCACAACGGCCCCGTCAATTCGGTTGTCCAGGGTGCGATAGGGACGAATCCGCAGATCATACCAATGTCCTGCTTGATCCTGGACTTCCTGGGTTTTGAGATGGAGGGTGTTGATCACGTCCCGGATTTGAGCCTCCAAATCCGTAATAGTAAGATTGTGTTTGATATCGCTCAGGGGGCGGCCAATATCGGTGGGAATTAGATTAAATAGGGGGGCAGCGGTCGGAGTAAAGCGGCGAATTCGCAAATCCCCTTCCAGCATCAGGATCGGAATATTGATGCTCCCCAGCAAATTCTGGAAATCATTACTGACACTCATCGTTTCAACATTGCGGCGATACAATTCATCGTTGATTGTACTCAGTTCTTCGTTGGTGGCTTGAATTTCTTCTTTGGCTGTTTGCAGTTCTTCGTTGGTGCTTTGAAGCTCTTCATTACTGGATAAAATCTCCTCGTTCGCCGCCCTCAGATCTTCGTTCATCGCCTGCTGTTCTTCAATAATCGAGCGTAGATAGGCTCGGGTTGTTGTCAGCTCTTGCTCAAGTCTGAGGATTTCCGTTTGTTCCTGGCTTTTTTGCCTTTGGGTCGATTGTTCTGAGGAGACAGACTGAGTGTCTGGTCTGATCGCCAGCGGCACTGATACCCCCTCAAATAAAATCAAAAAGTAGGGATCGCTGGTTGGATTGAGCTTGATCGGCACCACATCTATTCGAACTTGCCGTTGACCCTCCCCTGACATCAGGGAAATTTCTTCCTGGCTTGCAGCTTTTCCCTCTTGTCTGGCTTGATAAATCGCCGTTCGCAGCTCGAGTCGCAGTTCTTCTTTGACCATGCTGAGCACATTCAAACTGGCCTGCCCGGGGGATGGCTCCAGATAGGCTCCGGTCTGACCACGAAACTGGATAATCTCAAGCTGAGCATTCACTACCACCCCCACCGGAGCGTATTGATTTAAAATAACCTGATCGGCGGCCTGGGCCAGATTTACCTCCTTCAACCGGGTATTGCTGCGGGCTGGTAGTAACGGGGCAGTTCCCTCAACGGGAGCTGTAGAACCTAGATCTAGGGACGTTAGAGGAAAAGAGGGCTGTTTGACATAGACTTTATGTTTTCGATCTAATAGGTAAAACAGGCTGGAAAACTCCCCCACTGTCTCCGAAGACCCTAACATCAAAAAGCCGATTGACTTCAGACCGTAATGCAACATCGGTAGCACTTTTTTTTGTAACAGGGGGCCAAAGTAAATCAGGACATTGCGGCAACTGATCAAATCCATCTGGAAAAATGGCGGGTCACTGATCAGATTCTGACGGGCAAAGATACAGAGTTCGCGAACGGTCTTGTTGATCTGGTAGCCCCCTTCGATCGGGGTGAAAAACCGTTGGAGGCGCTTAGGGGAAACCTCTGCCACCTGGCTGGGCAAGTAAATCCCTAAGCGGGCCTTGTCAATCGCTATCTCGCTGACATCGGTGGCAAAAATCTGAATGACCGGACGGTAAGGTTGATTGGCCAAAACTTCCAGGAGACTGATGGCAAATGAGACGGGTAGCCTTACGTTTTTATTATCTCGTGTCTTGAAGAGTCTCATTGCGATTTTCAATCCCGTAAGGTACTCAGCAACCTGAGAAACCCTGTAGGAAAGTTGATGAGAAATGCTTAAATCAGATCAGAATCTCAAAGTACAGGCACCTTGGCTGCAGAGATATAGCCGAGATGGCTGTTCGATAAATTCTAAAAGCGCATCTCCTCAACATGTCTCCTCACATTGATATTGGTTATATTCCCACCCCATTGGATGCCGTTCAGGTCGCCCTGGAACTGGCAGTAGTCACAGACCAGGATATTCTCTATGATCTGGGCTGTGGGGATGGACGGGTTGTGATTGCCGCAGCTCAACAATTTGGAGCTAGGGGAATTGGCATTGATATCAATCCAGACCAAATTTGGGCTGCCCAACAGAAGGCTGAAGCGGCTCAGGTGGGCGATCGCGTTAAGTTTTATGTAGAGAATTTATTCGAGAGTGACTTTACAGAGGCGACGGTCATGTTCCTCTATCTATTGCCCCACTTGAATTTGAAGCTGAAACCCAGACTTTTAGCCAAGCTTCGCCCCGGCACTCGGATTATCAGTCGTGATTTTGACATGGGAGAGTGGGAACCGGAGCAGAAAATCCATCTACCCGACAGTGAGGAACCCTGTACCCTTTACCGTTGGACAGTTCCTCCCAGGGTGAATTAGATCACGTTCCAATGTGATTTAAGTTACAAGATCCCTGTTACCGAGTTCACCCCTCAAGGGATAGCTTCATCACCCCCAAGGGGCCCAAAAATTGAGATGATAGATAAGTCGAGATCATCGTTTTTTTTATGTTTGACATGGAACTTTTACCGGGTGCTATCAATGAGATTTTGGTTTCTGTCTCTCAAACCCAAACCCTGAATGAAACGGATCGCTATGGCCTGATGGCAGCCATTCTGGATGAGGATTTACCTGAAGAAGATTGTCTGTCGATCAACCGATTATTACGAGCGGTGATTCGCGGACGGGTTCAGGTAAATTACTCAAACCCCTCCGAGCCGGATCTACCATAGTTATTCTAGTAAATGGCCTGACTTGCAATTACTGTTGATTCAAAGACCAATCATAATCTAGGTAATCAACTTTATATTTTCCCTGGGCCAGATAGGCTTGCTGATTTTCGTCTAGATATTGACTGACGAAATTGAGCACGGCCCGTTCTTTGTTGTTGCCAGCGAACTTGTTGTCAACTTTATAGGTCGGTTCAAAATCCTCCCCAAACCATTTAAAAATGGAGGAAAGCTTCACAATATTGGCATCTGGATTGATCTGAAAGTTCTGATTCAGAGCTAGAAATTGTTGGGTTTGTTCGTTAAGTTGTTGGTCGAGCTGCTCCCCAAAAAAAGGCTCCTGACGCAACACCGGACAGCCCACAGACGCACACACTAAACCCATATGAATTCGGGGTTCATTAAATTCTTTTCGCAGGATTTCATGCTCAATTTGATCCAGGGTCAGTTCCTCACCCATGACGTTAAACTTGAGCTGCTTCCAAACCCCTGGAATATCTCGAATACTTTTGGTGGGGTAATGATCAATAATTGCCTGTAGGGTCAGGGAATTGTAGATATTCACCCAAAAGGCAATTTTCTCTGGGTCGCTCCAATTATTAAAAGTCTCAGGGGACAGAGTAGCCAGAGAAGAATTGAAGGCATCTAAAGGCTGGCGATTGGCTTTTAAAGCTTCGTAGTTCACCTGGCCTTGATTATTCACGTAAGTCTCCAATACAGTGCCATAATCATCATAGCTAAAAGGTTGGTTAGCAACCTGGGTTATGGTCGTAGGTTGAGCTGGGTTCGAGGCATTATTTTGAGAGTTGAAAGCTCCACCAGTACAACCGGAAATTATCAGTAAACTGGTCGTTAAAAGGGTAAGTTGTTGGATAGATTTCATGGGTTTTCTCCTTTGACTTGAATGATTGACTTGAATGATTGAGCTGGATGGTTGAGTAACTAAGCTGATTTAAATGTAGGATGAGTTGGCAATAGCATAGCCCTTGTTGGGGTTGAATTCTCTATCTTTTAGGAAGCCTTGACTGGGGAAAAAATACGGATTCAACCCGACCTGAAATCTGAGGGACTTAATACAGACCAAAGATATCCCATGATAAAAGGTGTCCAAAGTAACAACCGTTCAGTCGGCGTTAATGTCCAGGTAAAATCTCCTAACGCCATGTGTTTTGCAGGGCAAAGTAAACAAAAGCGGATACACTAACTAAACGCACTCCCAAGTTTTGAGTCAGGACTGCAAAAGGCATTAACCAGGTAAAATACCAGCCGTGAACAATGGGTGAAAGGACAATTAAACTGGCTAAATATCTCTGGGAAAAATTAAAGTGCCGGACTGTCCAGTCCTGCTGAGGATCAATCCTGAAGGTTTGCCAGAAATCATACCCAATAATTCCAACCAGGGCAAACCCTAAGGGAATCAGATAAATTGAGTTTTTTGCTGGAATTTCAGGCCAGATTTGATGCAATAGATAGGGAATCAATTCTGCACTGCGGCCATGGGAGACAAATACTGAACCCGTTGGAATTAACGAACAGCTTGCGCCAGAACAAAAGGGGATAGCACTGAAAATCAATGGCAAACTACCCAGTAAAAACACAGCGATCGCCCCCCTAAACCTGGGCAACTGTAGCCAGGCTAAAAATCCTAAAATTGGCAGAGACATCCATTTCACGGCAATGCTAATTCCTATCAAAACTGCACTCCAACTCCACTTTGTCGGGCTACAAATCAGTCCGGCTGCTACTAGCGGTAGAATAAACCAGCTATCATAATGTCCGCCCCCAGCAAAGGCATAAATGACCAGGGGATTCCAGCCATAGATCAGGGTTTTGGGATAACCAAATCGACGACTCAGCAGCCAGCAAGTCATCAGATCAGCCATGACAAAAGCCAGCTTAAACAACAGCACCGACAGCCCAAGTCCTGCCAGAACTCTAAACCCCAACTGAGCGATGGGGGGATAAATTGCCGCAGTATCGCTATTGTTAATCAAGGCCCACCAGATCGGACGATACGCTTCCAATTCAGGGGCGGTGGGAGCCAGTTGATAGGGGTTGAATCCCAGATTTTGAATATGCCCCTCCCAGAGATAACGCCAGATGTCATCCCCCGGATACATGGGCAGCAGCAGCAACCGCGAGAGTAGAGCCACTCCCCAAAACCACCACTTAGAAATCTGGCGAATCAATCCACTCAGGAGAAACCCAGCCCCAGCAATTCCGGCTCCGATCCAGAATTGATCCACCGCCCCAATCTGGTGAAAATCCCCGTGGGGAGCCATCCAAATCAAGCCCAGCAGGATTAGGGCCACACTGCTCCAGAGGAGGAGGGGCTCAGGATTGCATCCCCTCGACCTCAGATCAGACCCTAAACGTTGACCGTACAATTTCCCCAGGGTTGAAAGAATAATTGTTCCAGCCTGAACACTACCAGACAACGTACCAGAGATTTTTGACCGGCCCCCCTGCCGCCGTCGATAGTTGACGGGCAACTCCCGGATGGTTAGCCCCAGTTCAATCGCCTTGACCTGCATTTCTACCGTCCAGCCAAAACTGCGATCGCTCATCTGCATGGCTTCCAGAGCGGTTCGCCGAATTAATCGCAGGGGCCCCAAGTCCTGGTAACGATAGCCCCATCCCCATCCCATGAGCCAGGTTGCCAGCCAATTGCCAAAGTTTTGGGTGAGAGTCATGGTGGATCGGCCCTGGGCAGTGGCTCGACGGTTACCCAGAATAAAATCAGCCTGAGAAGTCGCCCCTAAGAATTGCGGCAACTGACTCAGATCATCACTCCCATCCCCATCACAAAACAAAATCCACTGAATCGGCTCAGGAATCTGCTGTAAACCTCGCCAGCAAGCTTGACCATAGCCCGTGATTGGTTCCTCTAGTACCTCGGCCCCAGCCCGTTGGGCCTGGCAAACACTGTCATCTGTGCTGCCATTGTCTACGACCCGGATATGAGTTAAACCCAGGTTTTGTAAGGAGTGGATCACCGCAGGCAGGGTACTCGCTTCATTCAAAACCGGGATAATCACTAAAACTTGCTCAAATGCCGCCATAGAGCCCGTGATTTGGGTAGTTTCAGGAACCGAGGCAGAATGATCTTGGGGTTGAAGTTGGACAGACACTGTTAAAGCACTCAACTAGACCCTTTCGATTCAAGTTCAGCAATATGAGTTTTGTCTGAGAGGGAGGTAAGTCTTGTCTGAAATTTAACTGCAGTTTTACCACCAGAGAGTGTTGACTTTTTGATAATTTAAGCCGCTATCAGGTTGATTAAGGATTGAAAACAATGAGTTCAATCCTGGAAAATATGTCAATCTTTTCCAGGGTTAGACTTTAAAATCCTATCATTATTTGGGAAGAATGCCAGGGTTTTAGAATTGATCTATAATTCTAAAATTCAATTCTGAAATTTAAGTGAATGAGGGCTTTAATTATGCCAGAAGCTAATGTTCAGGTCTGTCCAGTTTGTACCGTAAAGATTGTCAAATCTATAGGTGGAGATCAGGTGTTATTTTCTTCCGGCCCCCCAGGAACCCGTGCCAAATTGACGGCTAGAGTGTGTCAATTTGTCACTAAAGAGGGATGCATTAATAAGAATCCAGCTTTAGTGGGTGAAATCAGACCGGATGATTACTATAAACCACAACTTTGAGGATTTACTCTGAGGGTCTACTTCGAGGGTCTAATTTGAGGGTTTAACTGACATGCCCTAAGCCATCAGAATTGGGCAAGTTGAACAATTCCAACCTGCCCGATTCAAAGCATTCTTCCAAGCATACTGTCGAGTGGATTTCCCAGAATACTTTCAAGAAATCCTTCAAACGCTTCTGAGAAAACCATCGATCCCGACTTTCTATGTAACGATTTTCAATCCCGTGAGGTACGGATTTGGGAGCTGATGGCGCGATCGTCAACTCCCGTTATCCACCCGTGAGCAACGCTGTTGACCCCTTGGAACCCCCAGGAAGTTCCCCTACAATGGGATAATTCCCCAAGCCCCTAAGGCCGTCGTCACAACAAGTCCTGTAGCCAGGGCCGTAATTGTGATAAAACTAGCATCGGCAAACCGACGATAGGCGGCGGCATAGGGAGGTCTTTGCCAATCCCAACGATATTGAGGGAATGAGCGTCCCTGGAAGTGTCCAAGAGACTCTAGCTGTCTCCGGTGATCTTCCCCATAGCGGGGCATTCGGGCGAAGGGTAATTCTCCTTGGGTTCGTTGAGGTAAGATGCGCCGCCGTTGGTAGGGAACAGTGTGTTCACCAAAGTTTTCCAGGTATTCTTCAGAATTCACCAGCTCGTCAATGAAGCGTTGCAATCCTTGGGTAGCAATCACAATTGACCAGGCCAATTTTTCTCGCTCATTGTAGATTTGACGGCCCAGAATCCGCTGAACACACATCTCCACAAATCGATAGTTGTTATTGACTTCAAAATTGCCTCGCTGAAATGGTTCGGAGGTTGCCAAACCCTTGATAAATTGCTGGACTGTGATTTGACCTGAACGCAGTTGGGATTCCAGGAATTTTTGGCGATTACTTGATAACATTTGCTGCTCATTGAAAATCTGCCGGTAGGCCGCCCAGATCACTTCATCCATTTCTGAGGGGGATGGGTGAGTTGCTGTATTGTAAATTCTGGGTTGTTCATCCCCTGGGACTTCGTACCCTGCAACCCGTTGATTTTGACTGCTGGGGGGATAGGTCAGTAAAGGAATTGTCATAGTTGAACCTCGTCTAAATTTGATTTAAAACAGTCGTCGATCAACATTTCTCGACAACCCGTTATCAAAACCTGAGATAAAATCCAGGTTAATCTATCTGAGTACTTCTACTGGTTGAGGAAGAGATAACTGAAATAAAACGTAAAATCAGTCCAGTAATAGTCAAAGATTTGTAATGATTTATTGATAAATATAGCGATAACACTCTAATCCAACAAATTGTAAACTTTTCAATGGCAATCAATCTTTTCCAGAATAATTTTCACCCCCTCAACCATTACCTGGGGCTGATCCACCCAAACGAAGTGATCGCTTTTACTCGCCTGCAATTGAGTTACATTTTCTGATAGCTTTAATAACTCTGAATGCATCTGTTCTCGCAATCGATTGGTAGACCTTAGGGGTAAAAATAAAGTCCAAAAAGAAGGCTTAAAAAAACTTTTGGCCTTGATACTGATAATTGGTAATTGACCAAACTGATTTGCCACCCTAACCTGTCGTCCGCTTTGATCCAAGTGCCATAACTCTTGACTCATCGTTATCCAGTGTTTTGGACGACAAAAAGAACGTTTGATGTAGTCCAGATTGGCTTTGGAAAAGTGTTTGAGTTCAGGCTTGATCCATTCAAAGCTTCCCAGGGTTTTGAGAACTCGAACAATCCCTAGAATTGATCCTAAAATGGACATCAAAAATCCAGAAATAAAGAATAATTTCAATGCCTGAAGTTGAATAGGCATGTTTAACATACCTGTTTCATGGAGCCCATCCGTAAAAACAATACCTGCTACTTTTTCAGGAAAGCAATGGGCATAGAGACGAACATTATAACTGCCAAAAGAATCCCCAATTAAAACATAGGGAGGTTCAATGTTGGCGCAACTGAGTAAAGCATCCAGTTCTAAAACAATTTGCTGACTGGTTCGAGGTTTGGGGCTGCGATCGCTCCATCCATATCCCGCTCGATCATAGATACAAACCCTACCTAATTTTGCCAGGGATTCGATCAGTAAATATCCCTCAATTCCTCCCAGACTGTGATCTAGAATAATGGTTGGGCGAAGGGGATCAGGTTCTCCTTTGATCATCAGATGCAGGCAATATCCGCCTATATCAATTCTTTGTCCAGGAGGCAATGTTTGATCTTCTGCCCAACATAGAAAAGTCTGGCACAGGGTTGTGATTCCCAGCAGAATAACTCGCAGATCAATGGTCATTAACATCTATCCAAGCTCTCATTTTACCGGGATTCAGTAAGCCGTAGGGATCAATATATTGCTTGAATTCTAATTGCTCATGATTCACAGTTTTCATGCCTCCATCTTCTAAAAGATAAGTATGGGGATTGAAAATCAAAGCCCCCCGAGATTCATGATACTGAATAATTTCATTCAGGCGTTCTTCTGTGGTAAACTGAACGATTTGTAATGCCGCCGCTGCAACTTTTCCCTGGGTTCTGATAAATTCTAGATGAGGAATTACTTCAGGATGATTTGTTTGATTAACATTCTGGTTGAAATGTTGATAGCAATGCTCAACTAATTTTAGCTTACTATCTAGGGGAAATAGGGTCTGTAGATAGGTCAAAGAAGGATTAACGCTACGGGCATGGAGGGTTGTATGGTTCCAGGTGTATTCAATAATTGTTGTGCCCTTATGAGAATCCTGAGCTGATTTTTGGTAGCAAACTTCGCCTTTGAATTCACAAACCAGATCTTGAAAAGCGGTTTGGTTTGACTCCTCAATGAGGACAAATGCCCAGTGTTTTTGCTCAGTCAGAATCTCTCGAAAGGCTGCAAAATAGGAAGGAATTGGCCAGGCACAAACACAAATCAATTTTTTGACAATGCCGTCAGATTCTCCTAAGGCTTGGCCAAATCGGGCAGCGGTCATAAAGTCATCAAAACCAATGATCAATTCTGTCCAATTGAAAGCCGGAGCCAGGGGAATTTCTAACTCAGTAATAATCCCATTCGTGCCATAGGCGTGGTTGACTTTCTGAACTTGATCACCTCGAAGCTCCAATACACGGGGCTCCTCTTCCATCGTCACCACCCGAACAGCCTGAAGATTCCCGCGATCTCGTAGTTGTCCGTAATTAATCGAGCCAATGCCGCCGCTACCTCCCCCAACAAATCCGCCAATCGTAGCCGTGCGATAGGTGGACGGAACCATGCGGAGTTCCCAACCGATTTCCTGGGCTTGTTTGTCAAGCGCTGCTAATTTTACCCCCGGTTCTACACAGGCTAAACCCGGTTTAATCCAGGAAATTTGATTCATTTTGGACAGGTCTAAAATCACCCCGCCTTGGAGGGGAACGCATTGACCATAGTTCCCTGTGCCAGCCCCCCGAACGGTCAGAGGAATCCGATATTTCACACAGATTCGAGCAACTTTTAAAACTTCGATTTCCCTGGTGGGACGGACAACAATATCTCCAACTTTTCCCTGTAATTGGGATTGTAAAATCGGGCTGAAATGATGATAGTCCTGGGACAGTTTTGCTACCTGAGTGCGATCGCGAAGGATTTCAATTCCGGTCAGTTCACCACAGATTCTATCCCAGTCTAAGTTGTGTATTGCACCTGTCATTACTTCGGGTTAAGTTAAGTCCTGAATTACACGATAGAGAATTTCCCAGAATTTTGCAGGACAGTCACGACTGGATGACCCCGATTGAAACGTTCAACCTCCCACCGAGGAATAGTCAGGACAGTCGATCGCCTGTTCTGAGAGGGCGATTGTGGGCTGGACGGGGCATTTGAGATAGTAGTTTTTGGTAAAAAACTTACAATTGGCGCAAGGGACTTGATGCATTTGCCGGGCTCGACTGAGGGTATCGGCGATCGCCCTCACCATACTCCAAAATATCAGCAGCAATAAACTCCAGGCGATGACAAAACAAATTGGAACTAAAATTGACTGGAGGGCCTGAAGCCATTGATGAAATAAAATTAATCCATTGCGAGTTGCTGAATCCATAGTTGTTTCCATCGATTTAATCTCTCAATTTATATCTCTTAACCTAATCTCTCAACCCAACCTCTCAACCCAATTTCAACCCAACCTCTGCTAAGTAAGAATGACCAAGTCGGGGGTTGTAATTAATTATTAAATGGAAGGGGGTCTGGATCTGCGCCCTAGGGAAGGGGCATTGTCCCCTTCAACCCCCCATCAACCTTCTAATTAATTCCATCAAGCTACTGTCAAGCTACTTAAACTTTAAAGCTGACGATGAGATTGATTCTGACCTATAGAGCTGACCCATAGAGTTAGTATAGCGATCTGATCAGGATTTGATTTCTGGCGTTGGTCATGGTCAAGCCTGGGGGAATTGGAGAAATCTATAGAAAATTTTAAGAACCTCTAAATTCCGATCGGAAAACTGGGATATTGTGAGACGATAAATCTATCTGTTTTTTGACGAGCATTACAGGACTTAAACTATGACATTGCGACTCGGTGATACGGTTCCCAACTTTACTCAATCCACCTCAGAAGGAGAAATTGATTTCCATAGCTGGGCAGGGGACAGTTGGGTGGTTTTATTTTCCCATCCGGCTGACTATACTCCCGTTTGTACCACTGAACTCGGTACAGTAGCAAAGCTGAAGCCTGAGTTTGACAAGCGCAATGTGAAAGTCATTGCCCTCAGTGTAGATGATGCGGAGTCCCACAAAGGTTGGATTGGGGATATCAATGAAACTCAAAGCACCAACGTCAACTACCCGATCATTGCAGATCCAGATCGCAAAGTGTCTGATCTCTATGACATGATTCATCCCAATGCCAATGCGGCGGTGACGGTTCGCACAGTGTTTGTGATTGATCCCAGCAAAAAGCTGCGTTTGACCCTTACCTATCCCCCCAGTACCGGACGCAACTTTACCGAAATTCTGCGGGTGATTGATTCTTTGCAACTGACGGACAACCATCAAGTTGCCACTCCAGCAGATTGGAAAGATGGTGACGACTGTGTGATTGTGCCCTCCTTAAAAGATCCCGAAGAACTCAAGCAGAAATTTCCCAAGGGCTATCAAGAAGTCAAGCCCTATCTGCGGATGACTCCCCAACCCAATAAGTAGGCTCTCAAAAGAGCAGTTCCTACAAGATTCAGTTCCCGAATCTAACTCGAACCCCTGGAATCCAGTAAGTTTTAGCAGGGGCATAATACAATTGTGCCCCTGATTGTTGTTGGTCAATCCCGGGGAAATCTTCTGGCTGTAGAGTTTGCAATCCCACCCTTGATCCGTAGATATCTTTGACCCCTATTCTCAATAGCAATTCCCAACAGCTATTCTCAATGGATGATTTCTAAACGTGTTATCCCTTCTTAAAAACCCTAAAACTCTATCTATATAAGACTTTTAGCCTTTAGCTTTATTTCCTCCGACTGAAAAAAACGGCAGGAAACACTATAGAATAGTTAGAAATCAGTTGCAAAACTTGTGATGGATATTAAGAGCGGTTTTGTTGGAACAGTCGGCAATACTCCACTGATTCGACTCAATAGTTTTAGCGAAGAAACTGGATGTGAAATTTTAGGAAAAGCAGAATTTTTAAATCCAGGGGGATCTGTCAAAGACCGGGCAGCCCTGTATATTATTGAAGATGCCGAGCGTCAGGGCTTGCTCAAACCCGGCGGCACAGTGGTGGAAGGCACAGCCGGAAACACCGGCATTGGTCTAGCCCATATTTGTAATGCCAAGGGCTATAAATGTCTGATTATTATTCCTGAAACCCAATCCCAGGAAAAAATTGAATTGCTCAGAACCTTAGGGGCAGAAGTTCGTACGGTTCCGGCTGTTCCCTATCGGAACCCGAATAACTATGTCAGGCTCTCGGGGCGAGTGGCTGCCGAATTGGAGAATGCAATTTGGGCCAATCAGTTTGATAATTTAGCCAATCGCTTAGCCCACTATGAAACCACAGGCCCAGAAATCTGGCAACAAACAGAGGGAACAATTAATGCCTGGGTTGCGGCGACGGGTACAGGGGGAACCTTTGCCGGGGTTTCATTGTTTTTAAAAGAGAAAAATCCCCAAATCAAAACCGTGTTGGCTGATCCGATGGGAAGTGGGTTATACAGCTATGTCAAAACTGGAACCATTCAGACTGAAGGGAATTCGATCACTGAAGGCATTGGCAATAGCCGGGTTACAGCCAATATGGCAGATGTGCCGATTGATGATGCGATTCAGATTGATGATCCCACTGCGGTGCGGGTGATTTATCAGTTGCTGGAAAAGGATGGATTGTTTATGGGCGGATCAGTGGGGATTAATGTCGGGGCGGCAGTGGCTCTGGCCAAACAAATGGGGCCTGGGCATACCATTGTCACTATTCTGTGCGATGGCGGAGCCCGTTACCAATCCAAATTATTTAACCCAGAATTTCTCATCGAACGGGGACTCTGGCCCAAACATTAGAACTTATGGGTTTTTCGACTGAACTAATAGCTCTGGCCCAGTATATGGCTGGGGAATTTGATAACCAACAACAGGCACTGGCCGATCCAACCTGGTATGTTCATTTGCGTTTCTGGCAACGTCCGCTGCCTGAGGCCATTTTTTCGGATAGTATTACCCTGCTGGCAGAGCAGGCAAATATTTTGACCCTCGATCAAGCCTATCGTTCTAGGGTGGTGCGATTGCAACAGGATATGGCCTCAGGGAGATTATCAGCTCAGTATTATCTGCCAAGGAATTTAGCTTTAGTTCGGGGCGCAGGGCAGTACCCGGAGCGGTTGCAACAACTCACCTCCGATCAGCTCGAACTGCTTCCGGGTTGTCAGCTAACCGTTGCCTACGAACCCTTAGGAGCCCAGGACTATAGTTTCAAAGCCACCCTGCCAGAAAATACCCGATGCTGCTTCAATTACGAAAATCAAACCTATCAGGTTGACCTGGGATTTGAGGCCAATTCTCAAGCCTTTCTCAGCTTTGATCGGGGAATCAATCCTGCAACAGGGGAAGCCATTTGGGGGGCATTGCTAGGGCCCTATCGATTTATCAAGCAACGAAGTTTTGTATCTGAAATTCCTAACCTTTAGGTAATTCTAGGGCTGAGAATTATCACTAATCTTAATCACATAGGGATTGTAAGTGTTTGGCTTGTAGGAACCCACCCAAATTTCATAGGTTCCAGAGAGCCACTGTCCCACAATTCCGGGATTCCTATCCGTATAGTCATCATTGCACCAACTTCCCCCTGGCCCTCGAACCACTAAAACCGTATCCGCATTGCTTTTGACCTGCAAGCTGAGGTACTGAAAAAATCCTGTTAAGACTAGGGTGTGGTCAGGTTGCTCGTCTACATAACCAACACAGGGGCCGGTTGGGGTCTCGGCCCGACCGGCGGTTTTCTCCGAAGCCACCGAACCCCCACTCAATCCCCGAACGGTCAAGGGATCAGGGGAAAAATTCGGAGACAGGGTGACATTTTCAAATATTGGAATAGAGCTTGAAGGGGAGGGTTGGGCTTGAGCTAGAGTTCCCAGGCACAAGCTGCCTAAAATAATAGCAAGTTTACCTCTGATCTGATTTCGGCGTTGATTTCTGGGTTGATTGCTACTCTGATTTTGTCGGGCTCGATTCACTGCCATAGTCTATTTAAATGCGTATTTATCATTACTCAAAATCCCCTAAAAGAACTCAGGGGATTTTTCTCAAAATACATTGAATTTTCAGGGATATTAGAAGGGTATTTGAACAGAGTGTCAGGCGGCCTAGGCAAACTGAACTGATAACAGAAATACAGGAATTTTGAGCAGCATTGATCAATATTATTGATCAATTGATCAGGCAACATCTCCAAGCTTCCCCCCTCCCCTCTCAGGGGGTTTGGAGTGTAATGTTAGGCCGTGACATGAAATTATCCCATCGGATATTGGATGCCGCTAGCCATCGTCAGAGACTAGAGGGTCTGATTTTGACCAACGACATCGTTTTTGAATGATTCCCACTTTTGAGACAACTCCCGGCGATTTTCTGCCTGAAGTAGATAGCGGTAAATAAACCACCCAGAATAACCCAAACCAATGGCTTGGAAAAAAGGTTTTACCAGGGGAATCCCATTTAAAACACTAACTAAACCAATCAAAACCCGTAGGGCGATTAAAAATACCAGAATCAGTCCAATTGTAATCAAAGGACGCTGATAGTCATTCAAAAAGTTCCCAAAATTTTCAGGTAAGTCAGCAAAAAATTTGACGACTTTATCTTTGATGGACTCTAGCTCATTCTCAGTAGAATTCACATTCTTTTCAAAAGAGTCTAACTTTTTTTCTAATTCTTGGTTGGAAGATTCCATAGATATAAATGGCTCCGTTTTAGGATTAGTAAGCGGGGGGCGACTGAAAGACACAGGCTGAGCCGGAGATTCCGGTGCTCTTGCGGCTATCGGTTCTGATTTAACCACAGGTTTAGCAGATTTAGGCGAAATCGGCTCTGATTTAACAATCGGTTCCAATTTCTTTACAGAAGCCGCAGAGGCGGCAACTTCCTTTGATAAATGATCTGACGACTCAGGAGAAACACTAGGGGAACTCTTGACCGTGGAATCTAGCGCTTGAGAGATGGAGACCACGGTTTCTGGGACGGCAGAGAAGGATTCATCCGGCATTCCGTCCAAAGTCTGGGGTTCAGTCCCGGCAGATTGCAGGTCAGATTGGGATTCTGACATGGCTGCTGGGGATGTCTCCACCTGCTCCGGCTTGGCTTCGATGTCAACCCTTTGAAGCTCGGGAGTGGAGGGAGTTGCCGCTGACTGAGAACTACTGGAACTTGATGGGCTATCTACTGATTCTTGGGTCTCTGATTCCTGGGTCTCAGGGGAATGGATGTCTTCAGGTTGGGCTGAGGCTCCAAAGCCTTGAGGTGCAGTTTTTTTGGGCTTAGAAGAATCGGTCATGGTTTGAGTCTCCGAAATATCAACGGTTGAGAAACGCTCAAGGACAGCTTGAAAGCGAGGCCGATCAAACCCCCGGTGGTGTAGCAGCAACCAGGATTCGATTAAATCCGGGCCGTTCATCGATCCCATCAAGGCGGCTCTGAGCGATCGCATGATCAATCCCTTTTTCAACCGGGTCTCTTGGGTAACTTCGTTGACAATTTCCCGGGCCCGCTCCGTTGTAAAAGTCGGGCTGATTTTGACTTTCTCATCAACTGCCTGGATCACCGGTAAAGCACCTGCTTGGGCTAACTGGGATTGGGCCTCCTCATCCACAGGAACCGTTTGACTAAAAAACAACTGCCCCTGTTCCACCCCATCTTTGAGTCGAGTCAAGCTGGGGCCAAGCAGAGCGGCCAACTGTTCTAGCCAGGGGCGATCGCCCTGGGGGTCAAATGCATATTCTGCCCCTTGCCAGTAAGGAATCAACCAATCGGTAAGTTGCTCGACTGGCAATTGGTGAACATACTGACTATTTAACCAATCTAGCTTATCCCAGTCAAACTGAGCCCCCGCCTTGTTCACCCGCTCAAAACCGAATTTCTCAGCCGCTTCCGCCAATGTAAAGATTTCCTGAGTTGAATCCGGTGGTGTCCACCCCAGCAAGCACATGTAGTTCACCAGGGCTGGGGCGGTATAACCCAAATCCTTGAAGTCAAAAATCGAGGTGACCCCATCCCGCTTTGAAAGTTTGCGGCCCTCTGGGCTGAGGATCAGGGGAGTATGGGCAAATTCTGGAACCTTAGCCCCCAACGCTTCATAGAGCAGAATTTGTTTGGGGGTATTGCCAACATGATCTTCTCCCCGGATCACATGGGTAATGGCCATGTCAATGTCATCAAACACCACCACAAAGTTGTAGAGGGGTTGGCCAATGTCGTCCCCCTCTGCCCCCGGGCGATCACCATATCTCCCCCTAGGTCTTTTCCCTTCCAGGAAACCGTATCTCGAACCAGGTCATGCCAGACAATCTCTCGGTCATCATCAATTTTGAAGCGAATCACTGGCTTACGGCCCGCCTGCTCAAACTCTGCCCGCTGTTCAGGAGTCAGATGGCGATGGCGATTGTCATACCGGGGAGCTTCCCCTCTGGCTTTTTGAGCATCCCGCATTTCATCTAGTTCCTCGGGGGTGCAGTAGCAACGATAGGCTAAACCCTGATCTAGTAAGCTTTGAATCGGCTGGCGATACAAATCCAGTCGCTCAGACTGAAAAAATGGCCCCTCGTCCCAGTCCAATCCCAACCATTTCAACCCCTTTAGAATATTCTCAGTGTATTCTGGGCGCGATCGCTCCAGATCGGTGTCCTCGATTCGCAGGATAAACTTGCCCCCCAGATGTCGGGCAAATAGCCAGTTGAATACGCCGGTTCTGGCTGTACCGATATGGAGCTTTCCGGTAGGACTAGGAGCAAGGCGAACTCTGACGGTCATAACGCTTCGTGAAATAATGCTTTTGATTTAACTATATAGTTTACGGCAACAACCAGAGCCCCCACGCGGAACTGGCCAACTGATCACTCAAGTTCCCTCCTAGGACTGAAATTGCATCTTTAATAATTATTTTAAAAATTATTAAAGATGCAAATGCTCTGGCACAGCCAGCTCACTTGCTGGGAAACAGCCGAGATGGCTATTCTATTGAATCCATCATCCTCAGCTTAAATCAGCCCAGCTCCTGCAGGGGTTTAATCCCGATGATGGCGCGATGGCGCGGATCAGTGGCCACCGTGGCTTGATGGTCAAAGCCAGCCGCTTCCAGGGCCGTTTCCACCTCAAACGTATAGTAGTCATCGCTCCAGGGTTCTGTACTTTTCATCAGGGTAAATAAAACGGGGGGCAAGTTCTGAATCACGGGAGATTTTGGATTGTTGTCCAGGATTCCCAGACATCCCCCCGGACGTAGAATCGTAACACTTCCCCTAGGATTTCACCAGTGGCTTGACGGGGCAGTTCATGAATGACAAATTGCAAGGTAACCAGGTCAAAGGTATTGTCAGGAAACCCTGTGGATTCGGCCTGAGCATGTCGCCACTCCTGAATTTCATGGTGACAATCCTGCATCTGAGCCACCGCCAGCATATAGGGGGAAAGATCCAAGCCAATAGTTTTGATAGAAGCCTGAATAGGGGTTGGAGTTGTTTCAGGTTGGGCGCTTTCAGGGTGGGCGCTCTGGGCTGGAGTTCCTTGATGCCGCAAGTAACGGTGCAGGGCTAGGGTTGAAATCCCCACCGAACAACCCATGTCCAGGACTTTGTTGATCGATGGCGGGCCATACTGACTCAACGCCTGATGGAAACCAGACCGTAGCCGTTCCTGGGCCTTTTGCCAGGTTAAGGATTCCTGGGGCCAGACCCGCAGAGCCATTGAGTAAGTGGCAGACTCCGCCTCAAAAGCTGCCTGCCAGCAGAGATTTCCCCGGTCGTAGCCATGAAACGGTCTTCGATAATAGTCCGGGTAAGTGACCGCTGGGTTGAGCAACTGGGGCAACCGTTGCTGGATATCGGACTGTTCATAGCTCTGGGTATTGGCCCGCCAGGGAATCCCATTTTTCTCAGCAGTTTGAATTAAAATTTTGCGGGCTTGATGTTTCATCAGGGCGTAGATGGGCCGGGTCTGGATCAATAAATTTACCCCCCTGGAGAGCCAATTCTCCCCAGCCCAGGCTGGCTTTGATTTGTTCGGTAGCTTTTGAGTCATCTTTGATGTTAATTGCGGGACTATTGACCACAGGGCGGGGTTATCCCGCCCCTACGGGTTGAATCAATTGAAGGGCCGGAGTTGGGTGGCAATGCCCCGTTGGCTTAATCGCCAGATCAAGTCTTCGGCTTCGGCGCGATCGCGAAAGGCCCCCACCTGAATGACTTGCTTTCCCCCGACCTCTGTCCAAAATGCCTCGGGGACAATGGCCTGCACCCGTTGGTAGAGGTTATAGCTATTGCCCTCAATTACCACTCGATATTGCAACCCCAGGACGACGGGAGAGCTCCCTCCCCCAATTGATGCTCCCAACTCCGTCGGCACATAGCCCTCCCCACTGATAGGAATATTCATTCTGGGTACGGGTAAAGTGCCTGAGGAAGACAGATCAGACAATGGATTGGATGGCGGTAGGAGAGTAGCAGGGCGATTGGATTCGGGGGGAGGAACTGGAATTGGAATTGCCCCTGAAGATGTCGGATTTGAGCGGGGAGTTTTTGTCGTCAGACGGGCCAGGATAGATGAGGGTTGCCGGGGGGGTTGGCTGGCAGAGATAGGAATCTGATTGCCCGAATCAGGAGCCAGTGAAGGAGCGGACAGTTGAGTCTGGGGCCGGAGCACAGAGATGGGAATGGCAGTTTCAGTGTTTGCAGCAGGGGCAATCTCAGGTTGCTGGGTTGTGGCTAGAATCTGGGGCTGAGATTGAGATTGAGATTGGGGTCTGACCCCAGGGGCATTGGGTAGGAAGATGGGTAGGGCAGCGGTGGTGTTGACGGGAGAAATGGCGGAAGGATCGCTGTTTTGCTGATCTTGATCGGCTCGATTGGCGAGTAATCGGGTGGCTATGGGAGAAGTCCCCGTATAGGTGCCGGAGATTTCTACTGCTCCTTCTAGCTTTGCCAGTTGATTCCCATGGGCTTGAATCCGTTGTCCCTTCGTCCCGTTGTGTAGATCGTAGCGCCCATTATTTTGGATCAAATTCCGTCCCGGTTCCTGGGAACTTCCCAGATCAGGACTGGCCTGGGCGATCGCCACCACTCCATCCCGCTGATTGCGCTCAATGGAGTTGTCCCGCAAAATGGGATGGGCATTGGCTTGAATCACAATCCCATCTTTATTAAAGGTGATCCGGTTTCCTGAAATAAAAGGGGCCGCATCCTCGGCAATATTAATCCCAAACCCGGTATTTTGAAACTCATTATTGCGAATCTCCGGACGAGAGGTGCCGTACACGGTTATCCCATTTGCGCCATTTTGAGTAAACAGATTGTCTTGGATCACCGGGGAACTATTGCCGACGATAGAAATCCCATCATGGGTGCTGCCGGTGAAGGTATTATTTGTAACACTCATGGAACTGGACTCAATCCATAGGCCATACCCGCGATCGCTGGGGTTCGTGATGGTGACCCCACTGACTCTGGCTCCATTTGCCCCTAGCATCGTAATGCTTTGCCTAGCAAAGGTAGGACTGATAAACCATCCCCCGCCCAAAATCAAGATTCTCTGCCCTTTTGTGTTGGGATTACCTTGAAGGGTTACCCCAGATCGGAGGCTCAGGGGAAACTGCTCTCCAGTCTGGGCGCTGTAGGTTCCGGGAGCCAAAATAATTGCAGTGTTGGGTTTGGCAGCCCTAAGGGCCTGGGTGATAGTTCTCAGGGGGGATTGTTCAGTTCCTTCATCTGAATCATTCCCGGTGTTGGGGCTGACATAAATCAGATTGAGCGTTTGATTGGCCTGATTCTGGGCCACGGTGAGAGATTGCAACGGACGGGCCTGGGCCGGTGTCACAATACCAAACAGCCCCACTCCTGTGGAAAGAGCAAATATCACAGAGGAGAGTCGATCACAAGAGGGGTGAGAGTGGTGAGGAGTCAAGGCCATGGGGAATCTAAGTGTTAGTACAATGACGTTGTAACCCGCAGTTTTCAGCCTAAAACTTTAGAGTTTGCTCAAGTATGCACCATTGTAAAGAGGTTGAAAAGAGCAATGGCAGGATTTATCCTGTTAAAATTTCTTAAGCAGTGACCAGAGAGCAATCATCGGAGATTAGTTACATTTGTTTGGATCCAATGTTGGATTCAATCCAGATCCCGGCAAATTCTGGTTGGATGCTGCTCAAACGTAAGGAGCTTGACGCAATTGTAGCTTGATGCAATTAATTACAATTAATTAGAAGATCGATGGGGGGGTAAATGGGGCACTGCCCCTTCCTGGGGCGAAGCCCCAGACCCCCTGCCATTTAACAATTAATTGCAACCACCCAATCCATAGACGAAATTTATAGACGATGAAAATCCTGGGTGTAGACTTTTGGTCTCCTGGGAAACGGTCGAGACAGCTATTCCACTGGATTGACTCTGTAATCCTCAGCGATGTAATTCTCAGCGACCATGGTTGAATCTTTTTCCAATCTAGCCTCAGATCTGGCTCTGCGTCGCATTCTAGATGCCAACCTGGATCGAGCCCGGGAAGGGCTCAGGGTAATTGAAGAATGGTGTCGATTTGGCCTGAACCATTTGCAATGGTCAGAGGAGTGCAAGGCGCTACGGCAAGAGGTGGGTCAATGGCACACGCCAAAGTTACGGCAGGCTCGCAATACCCCGGAGGATCTGGGGACAACTTTGACCCATCCCCAGGAAGCCTACCGGTCTGGAGTTCATCAGGTGCTTCAGGCCAATTTTGCTCGGGTTGGAGAAGCCCTGCGGGTGCTTGAGGAATATGGCAAGGTCTATCACCCGGACATGGGGCCCCATTCAAGCAAATGCGTTATCGGGTCTACACCCTGGAGAGTAATCTTCTGGCGAACTTTACGGCCCAGGAGAGGGTTCAACGGTTGGCTAATATTTCCCTCTACCTGGTCACCTCTCCCACGGAGGAACTCTTGACCATTGTTGAAGCGGCCCTCAAGGGTGGGTTAAAGCTGGTGCAGTACCGGGATAAACAAACCGATGATTATCTGCGGCTTCAGAATGCCCAGCAATTGTGTCAACTCTGTCGCCGCTACAATGCCCTGCTTCTCATCAATGATCGGGTGGATCTGGCCTTGGCGGTAGATGCCGATGGGGTGCATCTGGGTCAAACGGATTTGCCAATTCAGGTGGCCCGTGAGTTATTGGGCCCTGAGGGAATTATTGGCCGTTCCACCACTAACCCGGCAGAAATGCAGCGGGCGATCGCCGAAGGCGCGGACTATATTGGGGTGGGGCCGGTCTATGAAACCCCGACCAAGGTTGGCAAAGCTGCCGCCGGACTGGATTATGTTCGCTACGCAGCGGCCCATTCTTCGGTTCCCTGGTTTGCGATTGGGGGGATTGATCTGGATAATCTAACGGCGGTGATGGCGGCTGGAGGTCAACGAGTTGCGGTGGTTCGAGGGATTATGCAGGCGAGTCAACCGACGGCAGCGACTCAGGGGTTCCTGGCTGAATTGGCGATCGCTCGAGATATCAACCCTGCAAACTACCCTGCAAACTATTGATGTCAATAGTGTAGATGTCAATAATATAAATAATAAGTAGATGGTTGTAATTAATTATCAAATAGAAGGGGGTCTGGGGCTTTGCCCCAGGAA
>JAAURB010000171.1 GCA_012033335.1 Oscillatoriales cyanobacterium RM2_1_1 | reverse complement strand
GAGTCGCTCTATTCGCTCAATCAGGGTCAACACCAATCACTTTACGCTCTCTGGAGTCTTCTCCCAATCCGATTGGCTAATCTCATTGATTGCTTTGGACTTATTCTCGCTCATCTGGTTACCTTAATAGCAACTGGCTTTTTTCTCAAATCCTCCGAGACCCTCTGAATGGATACGTAAACTTCTTGGTTTGTAGCGATTTTAAAATTCTAAGCAGGTCTTGTCGAAAATCTTTATTGATCAGGCGACGTTCACAGTCTGGATTCACAACATTCAGAGAAATACCAACTTTGGGGAAGCCGATATTGATCGGTTCCCCTGGAATTTGTCGTAGGAAGCGGCGGTAACTTTTGCGTAATATCAAATCCGGTTAGTTGACCTCATCAAATCTAAGCCGCTAATCAACCGCAACCCTTGATATTTAGTGATTTTAACGTTAACGATGTTGTTTGCACTTCAAAAGACTGGATATAAATTTGAGATTGAACCCTTCCAACTCTCTAATTCCCCTCAGAATTGCGGGGCTTTGAACTCCAAACAATCTCCAGTTTCCCTTCTCTCTCCTTGGGAGAAAGGGCGAGGGGATGAGGGCAACATGGAATTGAGGGAACTCGCTAGACCCGCTAAAGTTCCAACTCAAACCCCGGTAATACATCCTCACCGCTGAGTGTGCAAGGAATACGAACCACCTGAACCGCTTGCCCAGACCGATAGATCTCAACCGTTCCACCATCAAGATTAATGAGCCAGCCCAGGAGAACGCCGTTGTCCGTGTATTCTTTCATCTTCTCCTGAATGTCTGTTAGGCGATCGCTCGGTGACATCAGCTCTAGAGCAAAATCTGGCGCTAGAGGGATAAAGCCCCGTTGCTGTTCTCTGGTTAGGGAATTCCAGCGATCCAACCTCACCCAGGAAACATCAGGAGATCTAGTACCACCCTTGGGAAGGTTGAACCCGGTTGAAGAGTCAAAAAGCTGACCCAGCTTTGCGTGTTTATTCCAGATATAAAATTCTCCAGTCAAACCAGCATTTGACGATCCCGTATCGCCGCCGGTGGGTGGGTTCACAATCAATTCTCCTTGAGCATTTCGTTCCAGTCGCAAGTCCGGGTTGAACTGACACAGACGATAGAACAGTTCGTCCGTCAGTTGGATGATGGGACTGAGTTTAAGGGTTGTGGTCATGATTCTCTGTCCTCTGAAGGAGAAAAAGCGACCTACCGTTGGCGTGCATCTCTACGATTATCGTATCACTTAAGAGCCCCCAAACCCCCAACATTGGGGGCTTTGAATCCCAACCAACTCTCCAGTTCCCCCCAGAATTGGAAGGCGAGGGGAGCTTAACCAGTTCCCCCCAGAATTGGGGGGCGGAGGGGGGCAACTGCATAGCCTGAACCCCCCAGGAATAGATAATGGTAAAACTCCCCCAACCCTGGAACCCCGAATGCCCAACCCGAACCCCCGACTGAACTGGCTAGCCGCTAGCTGCGGAGCCGTAAGCCTGTTCCTAACCGCACCCGGAATCCTCACCGCTCAGAACACCCCAACGCCCCAAACCCAACAAACCCCCGCAGACGAACAAGCCCTGGCCGAAGCCACAAAACTTCACCAGCAAGCGTTCCAGCTCTACCAACAAGGAAAGTATGAGGCAGCAGTTCCCTTGCTCGAAAAATCCTTAGCAATCCTAAAGCGAGTTCTGGGAGCAGAGCATCCCGATGTCGCCCAAAGCCTGCACAATTTAGCGGGACTCTACCGTGCCCAAGGGAGATATACAGAAGCCGAACCCCTGTTCAAACAAGCCCTGGCGATGTTCCAGAAGCTCCTGGGAGCAGAGCATCCCAATGTCGCCACCAGCCTGAACAGTTTGGTGTTTCTCTACTATTCCTAAGGACGGTATGCCGAGGCCATTCAATTTCTCCGGCAAGGAATGGCGGTACAGGAGAAAAATCTAGAGCGGTTCTTGGCCATTGGTTCGGAGCGGCAGAAACAGGACTACATGAAGACAATTTCCGGCACACTCAACGGCACGCTTTCCTTGCACCTGCAATCGGTTCCCACTGATTCCCAGGCGGCTCGTCTCGCTTTCACGACGTTGCTGCGGCGCAAGGGGCGGATTCTGGATGCCGTTACGAATAACCTGCAACTCTTGCAACAAAACCTCACGCCAGAAAATCAGGAACTCTTGGAGGAGTGGCAGAATACCAACACCCAACTCGCCAATTTAATCTACAAGCAACCGGAGAATCTATCCCTGGAGCAGTACCGCCAGCAGGTTGGAGCCTTGAAAGCCACAGCCGAAAAGCTCGAATCTGAACTGGCCCGTCGCAGCACCGAATTCCGGGTGGAGACTCAACCCGTTGAAATTGAGGCGGTTCAAAAGTTGATTCCTGAGAATGCAGCCTTGGTGGAAATTATTCGGTACGAACCCTTCGACCCGAAAGCTCCAGAAGAAGAACGTTGGGGTGAACCCCGTTACGCGGTTTACATTCTCAAGGTTCAGGGTGAGCCAGAATGGGTGGATTTGGGCGAGGCGAAGGCGATTGAGTCGATTTATCTGCGACCCTATTTGGCTGATAAACTTTCGGCTGCGCGGGGCAGTGTGAATGCTGTTAAGGCTCAGGCGCGGCAATTAGATGAATTGTTAATGCAACCGATTCGGCAGAAGTTGGGCAACAAAACCCATCTGTTGCTCTCGCCGGATGGGGCGTTGAACCTGATTCCCTTCGAGGCGTTGGTGGATGAGAACGACCAGTATTTGATTGAAAATTACACCGTTACCTACCTGACCACGGGGCGGGATTTGTTGAAGTTGCAACTAGACATCCCCAGCTAGCAGCCGCTAGTGATTATCGCCAATCCAATTTTTGACCAGGAAGGCAAACCGACAACCGTGGTGGTTCAGGCCAATGCCCAGACCCGTTCCACCCGTGGTAGTTCTCTCTCCAGGGATGCAATCTCCGGGTTCAGGCGTTTACCCGGAACCGCAGCCGAGGCTGAGGCGATCGCGCCTTTGTTTCCCCAGGCAACGGTTCTGACCCAGGCAGCAGCGACGGAGAATGCGGTTAAGACTGTCAGAGCGCCCCAAATTCTGCACATCGCCACCCACGGTTTTTTCCTGTCGGATTTGGAACAGGTGGCTCCTCGTACTCCGGAGTTTGGGTCAATGGATGGATTAACTGCTAGAACTCCGGCAACCCCCCTCCAGAAAAATCCCCCGTTGTGTTCGGGCTTGGCCTTGGCGGGGTACAACCTCCGCAAAAGTGGTTCCGAAGATGGGGTGTTGACAGCGTTGGAAGTCGCCAACCTGCGCCTGCGGGGAACGGAGCTGGTTGTTCTCTCGGCCTGCGAGACGGGAGTGGGAGAAGTTGGTAACGGTGAAGGGGTTTATGGCTTGCGGCGAGCCTTTGTGATCGCGGGAGCCAGAAGTTCGGTGTTCAGTTTGTGGCGGGTGAATGACGAGGCCACCAAGGACTTGATGGTGAAGTATTACCAACGGTTACAACAGGGCATGGGACGGACGGAGGCGTTGCGCCAAACTCAGTTGGAGATGTTGCGGAGTCCCGAATATCAGCATCCCTATTATTGGGCTGCGTTCCTACCAGCGGGCGCTTGGAACTCCCTGAAGAATTGAAGCGTTCTGGATTCCCGTCTGCCCTAACCTTTTGGTTTGAATACTCTAAAGACTAACGGAAAGGTAATATTTCTGTATACGCCATAAGCATTGACTGATACTATCCCTTGGTCTACGGTGAGTTTATCCCTACTATCTTAGCAATTTCTGGTCAGAATTTCCTCTTGATTGGTGAAAGTATACCTAGATGCCAGTAAGTAGATGGTTGCAATTAATTATCAAATAGAAGGGGGTCTGGGGCTTTGCCCCAGGAA
>JAAURB010000010.1 GCA_012033335.1 Oscillatoriales cyanobacterium RM2_1_1 | reverse complement strand
TTCCTGGGGCACTGCCCCAGACCCCCTTCTATTTGATAATTAATTACAACCATCTACTTAGAACCTTAAAAGCAATCAATAAACAATCAATAAAAGCGAATAATCTTGAAGGTCTGAAGTTAATGCTCCACCAACTGCTGCGGTAAAATAATGATAGCGGTGGAATGACTTGTTGATCTGTTGAATTTCAGTTGAATTTCCAGTTGGATTATTTCTAGAGGTGATCATGGACTCCACTCTCTCCCTCGAACTGCCTATCTCTACAATACTCCAGGTTACCCCGGAACAGTTTGAGGCCCTAGCGGCGGTCAATCGAGACTTAAGATTAGAGCGGACTGCTACAGGAGAACTGATTGTGAATCCACCCACCGGCGGCGAATCAGGTCAAAGAAACTTTGGCCTAATCACTCAGCTAGGAACCTGGCTTGAAAACAATGAACATCTAGGAGAAGGTTTTGATTCCTCGACTGGATTTGTCCTCCCCAATGGGGCGATCCTTTCCCCGGATGCCTCCTGGATAGCTGGCAAACGTTGGCAAGCCCTCACCGACCAACAGCGCCGCAGCTTTGTGCCACTGTGTCCTGATTTCGTGGTTGAGCTGAAATCCCCTTCAGATAGCCTGCTCAAACTCCAGGAAAAAATGCAGGAATACCTGGAGAACGGAGCAAAACTGGGATGGCTGATCGACCCCCAAAAGCAACAGGTATACATTTACCGCCCTGAACAAGCCGTTGAGATTTTAGAGCAGCCGATGGCATTATCTGGAGAAACTGTATTGCCGGGATTTGAGTTAAACCTACGGCGGATCTGGCATTAGATTGATCTGAAACTTTCTGAACTCTTGAGTCTGAAGTAACCTTTACAAGTGAGCTTCTGTCCCCATCCAAAACGCTGCTTCAGTTGCTCAAAAACTAATATCCAATCCGCTTGATTACCCTAATTAAACTCAGGTCGTCAATCAGCTAAAATTCTTGCTATCTCAAGATTCTGGCCTCAATGACGTTGTTTTCACTCCAAAGGACTTGATATAAATATCTGGAACTTCAGGGCAATTTAAGCCCAACTCCTAGATTCTAGTCTAAGATAACACATGATATTTTCATACCAAACTTGAACTTTTGAGGTGGAATAGAATGAACGGAGGAGAACTCAACTGTCCAGAGATGTAATATGTTCATTCGACCCCTCAATCAAAAAGTTGCCCAAGTTGCCCGGAATTTACCTCTGCGTTCCGTTTTGATTATTCCGTTTGTGCTGCAACTAGTAACAGCAGTGGGACTGGTGGGCTATATTTCATTTCGTAATGGTCAAAGAGCCGTGAATGATCTGGCGACTCAGCTGCGCGGAGAAGTCACCAATCGCATCGAAGACCGGCTGAATAACTACGTCGAGCAAGCCCAATTACTGAATCAGATGGTGGCTCATCAGATTGAGGGAGGGCAGTTGAATATCCAAGATGCCGCTGCTCGGGAAGCATATTTTATCAAGTTAATTCAGACCCTTCCCAAGATTATCCATGCTTACTTTGGCACCGTAGAGGGAGAGTTCTACGGTGCGGCTCGGCTGTTTCCGGAAAGCCCCTATCAGATTAGTTTGCGGACTGACTGGACGGAGGGCAATCTGAATTTCTATGCCACGGATGCACAGGGCAACGTTACCAATCGGCTGATCGATTCTGTTGAGGGGTACGATCCCCGGGTGCGTCCCTGGTACAAAGCGGCTCTAAAAGCCGGCAAGCCAACTTGGAGTGAGGTTTATACGGATGCGGCGAGTACCGAAGCTCTGATGATCACCCCCTCCCAACCCGTCTTTGATCAAAATAATCAGCTCATCGGCGTATTGGGGCTAGATGTGACGCTGGGGGAGATCAGTCAATTTCTCAGCACCCTGAAAGTTGGTAAAACCGGGAAAACCTTCATCGTAGAACCCTCTGGTTTGTTGGTTGCCAGCTCTACCCCAAACCCTCCATTTGATGCTAGCAATGAACGGATCAACGCCACAGAATTTACTGATCCTCTCATCCAATCCACCGCTCAGGCATTGGTTGAGCATTTCGGAGGATTCGATCAGATTCAATCCCCAGAAAATCTGGAACTTACGACCGCAGAAGGACAGCGGCAGTTTATTCAAGTCCTGCCCTATCGGGATGAATTAGGATTGGATTGGATTATTGCCGTGGTGGTTCCTGAAGCGGACTTCATGGGACAAATCCACAAAAACGCCAGGATTTCCCTATTGTTGTGTTTAGTGGCCCTGGCTACGGCTATAGCCCTAGGGTTGCTCACGGCCCGCTGGGTGGTGCAGCCAATTCTACAGCTTAATACCGCCGCTAAGGATATTGCTCGAGGCGATTGGGATAAGACGGTTGATCTGAATCGTCAGGATGAACTGGGGCAATTAGCCCATGCCTTCAATAGTATGTCCCATCAACTTCAGGATGCCTTTGAAACCCTGGAACAGCGGGTGGAGCAGCGGACAGCAGAACTGGTAGAAGCCAAGCAAAGGGCAGAAGTGGCCAATGAAGCCAAGAGTTCCTTTCTGGCAAATATGAGTCATGAACTGCGATCGCCCCTGAATGCGATTCTTGGCTTTTCTCAATTGATTACCCGAAGTCGTACCCTAGCCCCGGAACAGCAGGAAAACCTCAGCATTATTTCTCGCAGTGGGGAGCATCTGTTGACCCTGATCAACCAGGTGTTAGATCTCTCAAAAATTGAAGCAGGACGATTAACCTTGAATCCGACCAGTTTTGATCTGCATCGGCTACTCATTGACCTGGAAGATATGTTCCAGCTCAAAGCCGATGAAAAACATTTGCACCTCCTGTTTGAACGATCCGATGACTTACCTCAATATGTCTGCACGGATCAGGTGAAACTGCGGCAGATTTTAATCAACCTGCTCAACAACGCCCTGAAATTTACCGATCAAGGGGGAGTTGTAGTACGCGCGTCGTTGAGTTGGGCTTCTTCTGGTAATCTGACCCAACCCCTTGAGCCCCAGATACCAATCCAGTTGCAATTTGAAGTTGAGGATTCTGGGGAGGGGATTGCCCCAGCAGAACAGGATCAGCTCTTTGAAGCCTTCGTCCAGACTGAGGCTGGTCGGCAATCCCAGGAAGGAACCGGTTTGGGTTTGCCGATTAGTCGCAAATTCGTCCAGTTGATGGGGGGTGATATTCGGGTAAATTCCACCCTGCACCAGGGAACTCGATTCCAGTTTGATATTCAGGCGGTGGTTGCAGATACCATTGAGGTGGAGCAGGTTCGTCGCAACCGTCAGGTGATTGCTCTAGTCTCGGGTCAACCGCGCTATCGACTATTAATCGTGGATGATAAACCGATTAACCGTCAGCTTTTGGTTAAACTTTTGAGTCCGTTAGGATTTGAGTTGCGGGAGGCTGAGGATGGTCAACAGGCTGTAGCGATTTGGGATCAGTGGGAACCCCATCTGATCTGGATGGATATGCGGATGCCGGTTCTCGACGGCTATCAAGCCACTCAACAGATCAAAGCCACTACCAAAGGACAGGCAACGGCAATTATTGCCCTCACAGCGAGTGTTTTGGAGGAGGAACGGGCGGTAATTTTATCCGCTGGCTGTGATGACTTTATGCGAAAACCGTTCCGCAATGAAGACATTTTTGCGACCTTACATAAACATTTGGGCGTAGAATTTATCTATCAAGATCGGGACTCCCATGAATCAGACCCCTCCCTTGCGGCCAACCTCAGTGCCAATGACTTCAAGCAACTCGCTCCAGACTTAATTCAAGATTTAAATCGGGGATTAACGGCGGGGGATTTGGATCTAATCGATTCCACCATTGAGCGTATTGGACTTGACCATCCTGATCTGGCTAAGGTCTTGAAAAAATTTGCAGACCAATTTGAGTTTGATAGAATTCTCAGTTTGTCTGTAACTTGACCGTAACCTGGATCACAATATCTTAATTTAGCCTGACTTCCCCATTTACGAACTTCATCTATGAATAATACCCAAGACTATCTACTCTACAAAGGAGATATTTTAGTGGTTGATGATACTCCAGCCAATCTCCGGTTGCTGGTTCATCTCCTGACTGAACGAGGCTATAAAGTAAGAGCGCTGCCTAGTGGAAAACTAGCTCTAGCTGCGGTGAAAAATCATCCACCTGATTTGATTTTACTGGATATTATGATGCCAAAAATCAATGGCTATGAAGTGTGTGAGCAACTCAAAGCCAACCCCACAACTCGAGATATTCCGGTGATTTTTATTAGCGCCATCAGCGAAGTCATGGATAAAATCAGGGCTTTTAATGTGGGGGGAGTCGATTACGTGACCAAACCCTTTCAGGTTGAGGAGGTTTTAGCCCGGGTAGAAACCCATTTAGAAAATCGAATGTTGCATCAGAGCTTGCAACAAAAAAATGATGATCTGACTCAAGCCCTGGCTCAACTTCAAGCCACTCAAGCTCAATTAATTCAGTCGGAAAAATGGCAGCCCTGGGTCAACTCATTGCCAGTATTTCCCATGAAATTAATACGCCCCTCGGAGCAATTCAAGCCGCCAGTGAAAATACAAAACTAGCTCTTCAGGAGTTTTTTCAATATCTCCCCCAACTCCTGAATTTGAGTGCAAGCCAACAGACCGATTTGCTCCTATTGCTGAATCGCTCAACCCGTTCCAATCCTCAAATCTCTACCAAAGAGCAACGGCAGCTCAAGCGAGGTCTGATTGAAAAATTAGTGGCCCACAACATTGATCAGGTACAGGACGTAGCTGAAATGTTAGTGGATTTGCAGATCTATGATGATTTAGAACCTCTGCTTCCCTGTCTGCGATCGCCCTCTAGAGATAGGGATTGGATTTTTCAAATCGCCTACAATCTGACCCGACTGAAGGGAAATAGCGAAAATACTTTGATTGCAGTCGAGCGAGCGGCTAAAACAGTATTTGCCTTAAAAAGTTATTCCCGATATAGCCATAGTCATGAAAAGCAACTGGTTCAGCTTACGGACGGCCTTGAAACTGTTCTAGAACTTTACCGCAGCCAAATTCAGCAGGGGGTTGAAGTGATCCGTTCCTATGATCCAGTGGAGGCTATTTTATGTTACCCCGATGAGCTGGCTCAGGTTTGGATTAATTTAATTCATAATGCCATTCAGGCCATGACAGGGAAGGGAACATTAGAAATTGTTGTGCAGGAGCAAAATGGCTTTCAGATGGTCTCGATTACTGATTCAGGCTATGGAATTCCACCCGAGATTCAGTCAAGAATCTTTGAGCCTTTTTTTACCACAAAGCCCACGGGAGAAGGGAGTGGCCTGGGGTTAGATATTGTTTATAAAATTATTGAAAAACATCAGGGAAAAATTGATTTTGAGAGCATTCCGGGGCGAACGATTTTCAGGGTTTCCCTACCAAAAGTAGCCACCCAGACAGCGGTTTCTATAGGGGCATCTCTTGGCTAAAATCTGAATGAATTTCAAATTTGGAGGCTGGCCCAAGGTAGCCTGAAAAAATGATAAGATATTACTTCTAACTGAATTGGTTCTAATGGGGATCAGCCATTAGAGGTAACGGGGAAAGTCTGGTGAAAGTCCGGCGCTGTCCCGCAACTGTAATGAGATTGGATATCAAATTGAGAAGTCATCCGATTTCATCTCTGATTTAATCTCTAAGTCAGAATGCCCGCCGATTGAGCCTGATATCAATCATTAATCTGCGAGGTACGGATTCAAACCATGTCTAAACTCCCTGTTACCGTTGTTACTGGCTTCCTGGGAGCCGGGAAGACCACATTGATCCGCCATCTTCTACAAAATAATCAGGGCCGTAGAATTGCCGTCCTGGTGAACGAATTTGGGGAAATCGGTATTGATGGAGACTTGCTGCGTTCCTGTCAGGTTTGTGAGGGAGAAAAGCCAAACTCCCCTGGAACTATCTTTGAGCTCACGAATGGCTGCCTCTGCTGCACCGTCCAGGAAGAATTTTTACCGACAATGCAGGAGCTATTGCAGCGGCGCGAACAGATTGATTGTGTTTTGATTGAGACTTCGGGGCTGGCACTGCCCAAACCTTTGGTGCAAGCATTCCGCTGGCCCGAAATTCGCACCCAGGCGACGGTGGATGGGGTGATTACGGTGGTGGATTGTCAGGCTATAGCCTCTGGGCAGTTCACAGGAGACCTGATCGCCTTAGAAGCCCAACGTCAAGCTGACGACAGCTTAGAACATGAAACTCCAATTGAAGAATTATTCGAGGATCAACTAGCCTGTGCTGATCTGGTGTTGCTAACCAAAACGGATTTAATTACCCCGGAAGCTCTGGCACAAGTTCAGACTGGCTTACAGCAACATCTGCAACTGGGGGTGAAGTTCGTGGCCTGTCCCCAGGGAGAAATTGACCCGAGTATTCTTCTGGGATTCAATGCTGCCGTTGAAGATCACCTGGAACAGCGGCCCAGTCACCATGACGAGGAAGCAGATCACAACCACGATGACGGGATTAACTCAGTCCATCTCGTTTTAGCCACTCAGTTCGAGCCTGCGGACTTAATCAGTCGTCTGCAAGCCCTGGTTCAACATCAGGAAATCTACCGGGTTAAAGGATTTGTTGCTGTTCCAAATAAGGCAATGCGGCTGGTGATCCAGGGAGTTGGCAATCGGTTCGAGACTTTCTATGATCGTCCCTGGAGAGAAAATGAGCCCCAGCAAACCACAGTGGTTTTTATTGGTCAGGAGCTAAATCAAACCCAGGTGCAGCAAGCTCTGTTAAATTGACCCAATAGGGACGGGATGATGGGCAGGGTAACCTGTAGGGGCGGGGTCACCCCGCCCCTACTACAGTGTCAGGGATTGAGGATTAGTTTCAATTAGATTGGCTAGATCCTGCAAGAATCCAGCGGCATCGGCCCCATAAATCACCCGATGATCGCAGGTAATATTCACCTGCATCTGGCGCTTCACCCCCATCAACCCCTCGAGAGTTGCCACAACCTGAGGACGAGCCGCCCCAATCGCCAGAATTGAGCCCTGACCCGGGGGCAAAATCGCATCAAACCGATCCACCCCAAACATCCCTAAATTTGATAGGGTGAAGGTTCCAGTGGTGTACTCGTCCGGTTGTAGTTGTTTCGTTCTGGCCCGATCTACTAGATCTTTCCAGGTGCGAGAGAGGGTATAAAGATCAACTTGATCGGCATTTTTCAGCACCGGAGTAATCAATCCTCCGTCAGGCATAGCTACGGCGATCGCGATATTAATTCCGGATGAGTAATGGATTCCTGACTCCACGTAGCTGGCATTCACCACCGGATGCTTTTGCAGGGTGATGGCGACAGCCTTAGCCAGGAGGGCCGTCATGGTTACACCCTTGGACTTGACCTGCTTGTAAAGCTGATCCAGGTTATCAGTTATGATCGTGTAACCCACATGAAAGATGGGAACCTGCAAACTGGCCATCATATTCCGCACCACTGCATTTTGCAGCGTGTTCATTGGCACAACCTGACCCGGAGTAGCCGGTGCAGCAGGGGGTTGCATCTTGGGGGGTGGGGTCGAGGCTGGAGTTGCGGTTGGGATTGATGAATCCTTGACAGATCGAACAGAAGGTTGGCCTATTGGGGACGTTAAGGCTGGTGTAGGAACCTTGCCAGCCGCCCGTTCCACATCTTCGGCGACAATTCGACCGTGGGGGCCACTGCCCTGGAGAGTATTGAGGTCAACCTTCAGCTCCTTCGCCAGTTTCCGGGCCCTCGGGGAGACAATTATCCGACCATTCCGTTGACTAGGAGGCTGAGTTGCTGTGCTGACGGGAGCGGCAGCAGTTTCAGGGTTGGCGGGCGGGGTTACGGTAGTAGAACCAGAACTAGAAGCAGATGCTGAAGATTGAGCCGCCTGTTGCAGGGCTTGCTCGATCTCGGCCTCCGTTTCAGCCACTAGGGCTAGGGCATTGCCTACCGCTGCCGATTCTCCGGCTTGAACTAAAATTGTTGCCAGATATCCCCCATAGAAGGATTCTACATCCATGTCTGCTTTGTCGGATTCAACGATCAGAACCGTCTCTCCTTTCTCAATCTTGTCGCCAGGAGCCTTTTGCCATGACACGACTTTGCCCTCTGTCATGGTCGAACTCAAGGCCGGCATGAACACTTCATGAATCATAGGTGCAAATCTCGACTGTTGCTAGGAGCTAAACGGTTGATAAACGGTCTCAAATTTCAGGCTTCAACTTCAGGCTTCTAAGGAAACCAGTAGAACTCATGAAGCCAGATATAGATTATAAATCAATCAATCAAAAACTGGCTCTAGAGATCGCCACGAATTTCCTCAATTGTGCCGTCCCGCAGAACCACTTCAACTTGCATTTTTCGGATCAGGTTATCTCCTTTCTCCACTGTAAAGAAGCTTTCAATTTGCCCCTGACTCACTTCCTGTTCTAGCTCAAACGTTTGAACCTGTTGAAGCTGTTGCAAATTCTGATTTTTTTGTTCGAGTAATTTGCTCTTCTGTTCATTGACCTGCACTTGAATATTATCAATTTGCTGCAATACATCCTGGCTCGGAGGCTGAATGCTTTGGCGTTTAATCTCAGCAACCATTCGCTGTCCTTGCATTTCTAGTTGCTGTAATTGACTGTCAATTTGATTCACTTGATTCTGTAATTGCAGTTGAAATTCTTCTTTGAATCGTGGGGTAACAATTGCCTTGACAGCAATCACTCGTTTGAGTAGGAGTTCGGTCTTGGAAATATCCATGAATATCTGCCTGTCAGTTGTCAATTGGTTGTTAGTTAGAACAACGTCATCAATACATCTCGTTGATCATATCGCGGTAGCGTTCCGTTACAACAGGGCGCTTGATCTTCAGGGTTTGGGTTAAGAGTCCATTTCCGATAGAAAAGGGTTCAAGGATCAGCCGAAAGCTGCCAATCCGGTCGTCGGGGCGATAGCTAGGGCGATTTTTCACCTCTCGGGTGAGTTCCTGACGGAACAGATCTTGAACCACAGGTTGATCCAGGCCAATATCAGTTAAAGCAAGTCCGGCTAAGCTCCCAGGGTCTAGAGTAGCGGGTAACTGCAGGGAGACATTGTACTCTCTGGCCCACTGCTTCAGGGCATCCAAATTCGGTACAATCAGCGCTCCCAACATCTTTTGATCCTGACCCACCAGCATGATCTGGTCAATGTAGGGACTCCGTCCACAGGCATCCTCAATCGGTTGAGGTTCAATATTTTCTCCGTTGGTCAGAACAATAGTATCCTTGGCCCGACCCGTCAGAATCAGATCATTTTTAACCGTCAGGCACCCTAGATCCCCTGTATTAAACCATCCTTCAGAATTGATCGCCTTAGCAGTGGCTTCAGGATTGGCAAAATATCCGGCCATAACTTGAGGCCCCCGAGCCAGCACCAACCCTTTTGCTCCGATAGGCAAAGCTTTCTGGGTTTCTGGATCAACAATTTTCAGCTCGGTTTGGGGAATCGGTCGCCCGGCTGAGCCCCGAAGGTTGCAATGGACTCGTCGGGCCGTTAACACCGGGGTTGTCTCCGTTAAGCCATAGCCCACCAGCAACTCAATCCCAACAATTTCGTAGAAATTCTCCAGATGGGTAGCCAGGGAACCGCCCCCACTGATGGCCAGTTTCAATCGACCCCCTACTGCATCCCGAACCTTGCGATAAACTAGGCGATCGCCCAAGGCATGAATCGGAGCCAGTAATAGGGCTTGAAGTCGCCCGATTATCCGCTGAGGACCTGAAGGGGCATCTAAGGTCAAGCCCTGGGCCCTCCGACGGGCCAGAATGTAGCGTTCACTGGTATTGAAGAAAAACTGCACCAGTTTTTGGCGATTGACCGGTTGCTCCCGGAACTGCTTTTGGGCGCTCTCATAAATGGACTCCCAGATCCGGGGCACACTGGTCATATAGTGGGGCTTGAATGTCTGTAAATCTTGCTTGAAATAGCGAATGCTGGTGTAAACCTGTACACATCCCTGGGACAGGGAAAAATATTGCCCCACCCGACCAAAGCTATGCCAGGTTGGCAAAATACTCAAAAAACATTCTCCAAACTGGGGCCGGAGTACGTCAGTCAGGGTATTAATCTGGTGTAACAGGTTGTTGTGGGTCAGCATTACGCCCTTGGGCTGCCCGGTGGTTCCCGAGGTGTAAAGCAGGGTTGCCAGGCGATCAGTTTGATCAACGGTGACATTCTGCAGGGTCGATTCCTCCGCTTTTGCCAAAACTTGAGAGAAATTCAGGATGATCCAGGATTGCTCAAAACCCGTGAGTGCTTCATCCGACAATAAAACGACAAACTTGAGGGGCAAATCAATCAGGCTTCCCTGCAACTTTTTCAAGAGAGCCAGATTTTCAACGATCAGACCACAACTCCCACTATTTCGCAGAATATAGATCAATTCCCCTGGGTCAGCCGTTGCCCCTCGAACCACATCCGCCGCCCCCGCCAGCATGATCGCCTGATCTACAATCAACCAGCGAGGGCTGTCATCGGCAAACACAGCCACCCGATCCGGCAGGGGTTCAGCATTGGGATCAATTCCCAGGGCTTGTAACCCGATGGCGAACTGGCGAATTTGCTGCCATAGTTCTGTAAACGTAAGCTGGGTTTCGGGGCGACTATGGGGATCCTGGAGGGCTGAGTTGTTACCAATAGTTTCAGCCAGAATCGGCCAGATACCCGGGAGTGATCCTAGAGATTGATAGCGAGATGCCAGGGGAGAAGTACTCATAGGGCAGTTCTTGGATCTTCAATAAAGGCAAGACTTTAAGTTTCCATCATCCTAGCGCCTCCCGCCGTCCACAAATCTAAAGTCTGAGACAGATTTAAAAGTGATCAAAAGTTAAAGTGATTTATAACGGATCAAATCTACAGCGTTCTGCTCAATGCTGGACTATGGGAGGTAATGGTACATTGCGCCACCACCTCCCAACCATCTCCCGAATCCGTACCTTACGGGATTGGAAAGTGCTATGGCTTGTAACCCAAATCTAAGGATCAACGTTTTTTCCAGGGGGCTTCAGCCGGGGGTTAATCGGCGCGATCGCATCTCGCCATAACTCCTGCCATCACCTTCCTATTCCAAACTCTCTACCCAAACTCCCTATTCCAAGCTCTAAAATCAATCCCGCCGTAACCTTTGCTGTAAATTCTGCCATAAACCCCGCTGTAAACTTTAGCCGTGAATCCTGATGGAAACGTAGATAAAATTAGCAAGCCAGACTATTATGATGATGCACTGATTTTTATGATCAGGACAGCATGTAATCGAGGCATGAAGCGGAGAGAGTGTGAAAATGACAGCGAACCAGGTCACCTCAACTCAACTGAAAGAGGAAATACCAAATCAGCCCGCCTCCGTTGAGGCCTATGCTGATTGCTTGATGGACGACTTATTTGAGGATGTGGAACGGGTTTTAGATGGAGGAACAAAGCTCTCGGATGATTCGGTTCCCCCTGAATTCATCGCTCTCAAGCCCATCAAGATTCCTCAGATTGTTTTGCCCCCAATGGTTCATCCTGAGCCACAAATAGATGAGACGGATGGGGCACATCTGCGAAATGCCAAAGCTGATGATGCCAGTCAGACCATTGATCGCCTGCTTCTGGGGGCTGCCTTTGCTTCGCTGCTGGTAACCCTTTCTCTTTGGCTTGCGACTCGGGGAGGATTTAGCCGACTGTTTGCCCCTGCCCCAGTAGCCCAGCCCTCTGAGACTGCTTTGAGTGCGAAGGCTCAAGCCGATAGTAAGTTTGCGGACTATGTAGAGCGATCGCTGAATATGATCCAGCAGAAACCCACGGCAGATGCCCCCGTAGCCCTGCCGGTTTTTCCAGGCAATCCGCCGGTCAGCAATAATCTGCCCACCCTGCCGGTTCCTGGAACTCCGGCGGGGGCTGACACTAGTGCCCTAATTGCCGCCATCAATCGGGTGGCAGAAGTGGTTCAAGATGCTTCTGACCAAACGGCAGCCCTTTCTAATCAGGTTTTACGCACCCTGCAACAACAGGGTCAACAGCCCCCCTCCACTACTCCTGTGCCTGGGGGACAAACATCCGGCAGTGGCACTCAATCCGCAGCAAATTCCCCAGCTCAAACCTCAACCAATAAACCCTCAGCCCCATCGGATTCGGCAGAAAATACATCCCCCAGGGCGGCTGTGATTCCTGATGTGCCAGCCCCAACCACCGCTGAGGAGTCCGCTCCAGAAGTGGCAGCAACTACGACTGCCAAAGCCGAAACCGTACATACTCTGGTTGGTGTCCTGGACTTGGGCGATCGCTCAGCGGCTTTATTTGAAGTAGATGGTGTGGCCCGGCGGATTTACATTGGTGAGAGTATTGCAGCGAGTGGCTGGACGTTAGTGGAAGTGGTGGGCCAGGAAGCGGTCATTCGACGTAATGGCGAAGTTCGGACTATTTTCACTGGGCAACAGTTCTAAGATTTCGGATGGATTGATTTTAATGGGCCTATTTGATGATTTCAGTCGGTTTTTAGAAGATCGCCTTGATGACTTTCTCAAGGCCCATCCCCATCTGGAACTTCAGGCCCTCGAAGAGCAATTGCGGGAGCAGGAAGAAGGTACCCTGCGACTGATTGCCGATCTGCAACGGCAGGAGCAAAGTTTGCAGGATGAGATTCTCCGGATCGCTAAAGATATTCAGCGCTGGCATGAGCGAGTAACCAAGGCCAAATCCGCCAACCGTCCGGATCTGGCCCAATCTGCCGAAGAGCGGGAAGCTGAACTCCTGCGTCAGGGCAATCAGTGTTGGGGGCAGATGCAGGGCATCAAGCAACGCACTGAAAAATCCCGGGAGCTCTATCATCAAATTCAGCAGCGTCGCAAAGAAGTTCAGGTAAAAGCGGCAGAAACCCAAACCAATCGAGCCCAGACCCAGGCCCAAAATAGCCAGCCGCGTTGGGAAACGGAAGCCTGGAACCGGGGTGCAACCCCTGGAAATTCCGCCGCTAGTGCCGATGCCCTGGAAAAACAGTTTCAGCAGTGGGAACTGAATGAAGAGCTAGAGGAATTGAAGCGTCAGATGGGGCGTTGATCCTCTGGTCGCAATTCCTGAGGTTTCTGGAATCTGTAACTCAGGCTTCTAGAACAGCCATCTCGATTTTCTAGCAGGCCAGATGCCTGCCTACAGGATTTTTCTAAGATTTTTAGATAGGGGTTCTTAACGTTCCAGCAAGGTGACAGCATAGGCAGCAATTCCTTCCTCCCGGCCCACAGGCCCCAGTTTTTCATTGGTGGTTGCCTTAATGCCAATCTGTTCCGGAGCAATCTTTAAAACCTGGGCCAGGCGATCGCGCATAGCGGCAATATGGGGCTTCAGTTTAGGGCGTTCAGCTACTACCACCGAGTCAATATTTCCAATTCGCCACCCCCGTTCACTAATCATCTGATGAACCTGCTGGAGTAACATCAAACTATCAGCCCCAGCCCACTGCTGATCCGATGGCGGAAAGTAGAGCCCAATATCTCCTAGGCTCAAGGCTCCTAACATTGCATCCATGATCGCATGGGTCAGCACATCCGCATCACTATGACCCAGCAGACCCAGGGTGTGTTCGATCTCGATTCCAGCCAAAATCAAGGGCCGCCCCTCAACCAAACGATGGATATCATAACCATTGCCAATCCGAATATTCATCGCCTTAAATTTACCTTAGTAACCGCCTTAGACCCATTTTCCAATCATGTGTTGACTATTTATCAAGTCAGATGAAAATCTTGTGGAGCAAGTATCCTGCCTGTCAAGGAATAAATATCCATTAAGTTAGAATCCATCAAGTTAGACGACAAGCTTGTGGTATCCTAGCTGCCAGGGAACAGCCGAGATGGCTATTCCACTCGGTTGACTCTGTGAGTTTAAACTTAAGATACCTCAAAATATATTTGAAAACATATTCGAAAGTATATTTGAAAGGCCGCTTCCCCTGCTGATAAACCTGTTTCTGTCTCAACGGCCCTGGCAGAGGTATAATCTATACCAATAAAAAAAACATCCCCCCTGAGGGAGGATGATGATTGATAATAGGAACCCTTCGATCCAACATTAGGTTGGGTTGGATTGAAATATGCACCTTTTTCTTGAATTGATATCGCTTCAGCCGTCAAACAGAATACTTTTGTGGGGTCGTTTGAGTGCCGATTGGCAAGCTGTTTCGGTAAGCGCTCCTTAGAGAAGCCCTTAAGCATGCAGGGTCAAGGTTAAAGATAGATTAAATCGTATGTCAAGAACTAATACGTTGAATGAAGAGATTTGTATCTACCATGACATCTTGTATCTCTAGAGATTTGTTATAGCTATATTCAGTTATCCTAAATATAAAGAAAAAATTAAATTCCTGGTGAATGTGGACTCTCTAGAGTTCAACCGTTTAGTACAGGTGGGCCTATCGGGATGCGAGAGAACAATTTAGTGTCAGGAGGGTCTATGACTCCCATTCTACTTCGTAAAATTTGGTCTCTAGTGGAAGCGACCCAAGCTCCCACCATAGCCACGCTAGATGATGCCGCCCTAGTGCAATGGTTACTAAAGCGCTTGGAGGCTGATGCCCAGATCAATAGTAAAGAAGCTGCTGTGATGAATGATTACATCAGTTCCAAGGTCTCTTTGATTCGAGACTTGGCGGAATCTCGTCTGATTGGTGAACCTTAGATTCTGGGTCAAATTCCTGGGATAACTCTCCTCCTGCCCAACAGCAATCCAACTGCATCTGGGCTAAAGGGGTTTAAATAAGGAAATCCAACAGCGTAGATAAATTGAACTTATATTGCTGCCGGGTTAATCGGGCAATCAATCCGATATTTAAAATATCCTCTGATGAAATATCCTCTGAAAAATTTACGCATCAGGCTTGAGTCTGTTTTAAATTAAGGTAAGCTTAAAATTATCTCAAATTACCTGAGGTGAGCTGAGCACATTTGACTTACAAAGCTTCTAATTGTAGAGTCTGATCGCAGCAAATTTAATTGACAGAGGAGAAGTTAAAGTACTTGATGAAAAATATTAGTCGGTGGCGTTCTTATCTAGTTGCGGCTGTTATTATCTCCATTCCCCTGACATCTTGTGTATCTAACGATACAGCTTCCAATACAGCAAGCTCCACTAGTACCACCGAAGGAGCCGAGGGCAATACTGGAACTGTTAATAGCCGCCTAGATACTATTAAAAGTCGTGGCAGGTTGGTTTGTGGGGTAGATGGAGGAATTCCTGGGTTCAGCTTTGTGGACGAAAGCGGGCAATACTCAGGCTTGGATGTAGATATTTGTCGAGCCGTTGCGTCAGCTCTATTTGATGATCCCAATGCGGTCGATTATCGCAACCTTGACTCTACTGAACGCTTTGAAGCGCTGAAATCGGGTGAAGTTGATATGCTCTCAAGAAACACCACCTGGACAATCAGTCGGGACACTTCGGTCGGGATGGAGTTTGCTCCTACCACATTCTACGATGGTCAGGGAATGATGGTGCGGGAGAGCAGTGGGATTACCTCACTCCAGGATTTTGAGGGTAAGGCAGTTTGTGTTGAGGCGGGAACCACCACCGAACTCAACCTGACCGATAGTCTGCGCAAGGCTGGCGTTACGGCTGAGACCAAAACCTTTCAACAGGCTGACCCCGCCTATCAAGCCTATGCTGAAGGGGCTTGTGATGGGATGACTTCCGACAAGTCTCAGTTGGTGGCGAGACGGAGTACTTTGCCCAATCCTGAGGAACATGTTCTTCTAGATGTCACCATGTCTAAGGAACCCTTGGGCCCTGTAACCATCAACAATGACTCAGCCTGGTTTGATACCGTTAAGTGGGTGACCTACGCCCTAATTGATGCCGAAGAACTGGATATCAATCAAGCCAACGTTGAGGAACTGGCAAAAACGAGCACGGATCCAACCATTCGTCGATTTCTGGGGACAGAGGGGGATCTGGGGGAAGGTCTGGGACTAACCAATGACTTTGCGGCTCGGGTGATCAAGCATGTCGGCAACTACGGGGAGATCTATGAACGTAACCTGGGAGAAGGTTCTCAGTTCAAGCTACCCCGAGGACAGAATGCCCTGTGGACGGATGGGGGTTTGATGTATTCTCCGCCCTTCCGCTAACTCTTGTTCTATGTGCTTTTCGGGCGGGGTGGTCTCCTAATGGAGAGTTATTCAATCTGTTGGTTTATTGCCCCTAATTCCCCCCTTGAACAGGAGGGAAATGAGTAAACTCAAACTTCCCTTAGATAGCCTCGACCAACCCAAACTCTAGGAAAAACCCAATCCCTTGACTTCCCTTGGCCCTCCTTGAGCAGAGATAATCAGCAAAGATGATAACCAATACTCCCCAAAAAATTCCCCTCTGGCGTGATCAACGATTCTGGAAGATTGCCCTGCAAGCCGTGGTGTTGATTGGGGTGATTGCTTTATTCAGTCTTCTGGCCAATAATCTCACCTTGAACCTGAGAAAAACCGGGGGAACTCTGTTTGATTTTGGCTTCCTGGATAGCACGGCAGGTTTTGGCATTGGGGAAAGTGTGATTCCCTACCAGCCCACGGATCCCTATGCCCGGGTGCTGTTGGCGGGTTTGCTGAATTCCTTGCGAATCATGGTGCTGGGGATTATTCTAACCACGCTGTTGGGAATTGCGGCGGGGGTGGCTTATTTTTCCAATAACTGGTTGGTGAAAAAAATCAGCGTAGTCTATGTAGAAATCGTCCGCAACACTCCTTTACTGTTGCAATTACTCTTCTGGTATGGATTGTTTCTGCAATTACCCGCCCTGGATCAGAGGCTCAACCTTCTGAATCTGGCGTTTCTCAGTAAGCGCGGCATCTATGTGCCCTGGCCCATGAGTAATCTGATCTGGATCTGGCTGGGAATTCTGCTGGTTGAGGCGATCGCCGCCTTCTTGATTTGGCGCTGGCAATTGCAAGTCATCGTTGAGCAAGGACAATCGGGTCAGTTACAACAACGATTAATGCTGGGGCTGGGATTAGCTGCCCTTTTGATTATTCTGTTTGGTTTTGGCTGGAGCTTTCCTCAATCTACTGAATCTGGGGTCGATGGCGGGATGCGGCTGACGATTGAGTTCACCACTCTGCTGATTGGTCTGGTGGTTTATACCGGAGCCTATATCGCTGAGATTGTCCGATCTGGGATTCAATCCGTGCCCAAGGGTCAATGGGAAGCGGCTCGTTCCCTGGGACTCAAAGCAGGGCTGGTGATGCAGTTGGTGGTTTTTCCCCAGGCTCTCCGGGTGATTATTCCCCCCCTCAATAGCCAGTATATGAATCTAGCCAAGAACTCCAGTCTGGCGATCGCCGTTGCCTATCCGGATATCTACAACGTGGCCAACACAACCTTTAACCAAAGTGGCCATGTTGTCGAGGTGATGCTAATTATCATGGCGACTTACTTGACGATTAATTTGATGATTTCCCTGACCATGAATGCCTTTAATCGCAGTGTCCAGCTCAGAGAGCGTTAGAGAGTCATGCCTCAGTCCTTTTCCATGGCTAGAATTCTATGACCACCACTCCCCATTCCGCCAACTTCCAGCCTACAGTCGAGTCCCTGGATATTCCCGGTTGGCTGCGAAAGAATTTATTCAATACCTGGTACAACAGCCTGTTAACTCTGGCCATTTTAGGGATATTTGGCTGGATACTGGCTGGATTTGTTACCTGGGCCACTACTGAAGCAAAGTGGAATGTGATTCCCGCTAACCTATCCCTGTTTTTTACCGGACGATTTCCATCGGATCAATTGTGGCGACTCTGGTTGGTGCTGGGGATCATTTTCTTGTTGGGGGGCCTGACCTGGGGAATACTGGCCCGGAGCGTTTCCAAGCTCTACAGCCAACCTATAATCATTGGCCTCAGTCTCTGGGCCCTGGTACTAGTGCTGGTTCCTGTACCCTTGCTGGCGCGATTCATGCTCCTGGGATTATTAGCTGGTTTGGTGATAATGGCAGCGGTGGGGCGCTGGCTGGGAAATTCCCAACCTCAATGGACTCGATGGTTGCCGTTTGCCTGGTTTGCGGCGCTGCTGGTTTTCGTCTGGCTGATCAGCGGAGGACTGGGGCTGCCCGTGGTCTCGACCAATCTCTGGGGTGGGTTGATGCTGACCCTGTTGATGTCAATTATCAGTATTCTTCTGTGTTTTCCCCTGGGAATAGCCATGGCTCTGGGGAGACAGAGTAGCCTGCCCGTGATTCGCTGGCTCTCTGTTGCTTACATTGAGGTGGTGCGAGGTCTGCCTCTGATTACAATTTTGTTCATGGGTCAGGTGTTGGTTCCCTTATTTCTACCGGAAGGAATGCGACCTGACCGGGTACTCCGGGCCATTATTGGGTTAACGGTATTTAGTTCGGCCTATCTGGCTGAGAATATTCGAGGGGGTCTTCAAGCTATTCCCCGAGGTCAAACTGAAGCCGCCAAAGCTCTGGGATTAAATGTACCGTTGTCTTTGGGATTGATTGTGCTGCCCCAGGCGTTGAAAATTGCAATTCCTTCCATTGTGGGGCAATTTATTAGCCTGTTTCAAGATACAACGCTGCTGGCCATTGTGGGACTGGTAGAACTGCTGGGAATTAGCCGTTCGATTTTGGCGAACCCCAAGTTTCTGGGACGCTATTCAGAGGTTTATATCTTTATCGGGATTCTCTACTGGCTATTCTGCTATGCCATGTCCATGGCTGCCCGCCGTCTGGAAAAACAACTGAATACTGAATACCGTTGATGGGATTGAAGCAGACTAGCCAGGGTTAGGGTCAATGCCAGTCGTCATCGGAATCGGATAGACCCCGTCCCAATCTTCGGGAGGCGGGGTTTCCAGATAGGTTCGGATTCGTTCCAGATAAATTTGGGTCACCCGATCCTGGGGTCGCATGGCTTGAACTCCAAGAAACTGTTTCAAGGCGACTGAAAAATTACAATTCAAATAGCTATTGCGAGCCCGATGATAATGCTCTAAAAATATTTCAGTTTCCCTCGGCAGCGGCACACTGCTGCCCTCAATCAGCTCGTAAATGTTCACAGCCTGCCGCTTCCCCCGAACTCGGACTCGATCCAGTTCTCGGACTCGAATTTTTTGATCGCACAGGACATAGGTGGTTTCGCTGAGAATAATATCGCACCGATAGAGCTTTGTTAATTCTTCTAGGCGAGAACTCAGGTTGACACTGTCTCCAATCACGGTGTAGTCCATCCGTTTTTGGGAGCCAATATTCCCACAGACCACTTCCCCTGAGCCTATGCCGATGCCAATCCGAATCGGGGCCCGCAGGAGGTTGTGACTGGTGGGTTGGGTGAACTGCTGATTGAACTGTTGCAATCGTTGACGCATCTCTAGGGCCGACTGCACGGCCAGCCAGCCATGATTTTCTTGCAGGGGTAGGGGCGCTCCAAACACTGCCATCAAAGCATCCCCAATGAATTTGTCCAGGGTTCCTTCGTAGGTGAATACGGCCTCAACCATCGTCTCGAAGTATTGATTGAGCAGGGCAACCACTTCAGAGGCTTCCAGGTTTTCAGTGATGGTGGTGTAACCCCGAATGTCCGAGAATAGAATCGTTACTTCTTTCCGCTCCCCCACCATCAAAGCATCTTCTCCCAGGGCCATCACCCGTTCAGCAACCCCAGGGGTCATATAGCGATACATGGTGTTTTTCATCCGTTTTTCCAGGCTGATGTCCTCCAATACCACCAATCCCCCCCGAACTCCCCCTTCTGGATTGGTCAGGGGATTGACGGTTAGATTAATGCTGCGTTCAATCGGTTGAATCTCCGAGGGCTTAAAGATCTGGCTGGCGGATTCATCTGGCAAACCCCAGGGTAAATAACGCTCGATATCCGTCGGATCGGGAATCACTAGCATGGGGTACGTCGTGCCGTAATCCGTAGACCTGGAATGCTTGTCAGGAATGACCAACCCCACTAAAAGGGTGCGTTCAGGGACATAATGGCGGGAGGCATATTGCAGGCTGTCCTCCAACCGCCAGCGCAAACTCTCAATCGGTACGATTTCCCAGACATAGCGACCAATCAACTGCTGTTCCCAATATTGATAAACCTGGCGATCGCCCCCTTGCTTTTGGGCACACCCGAGCAACTCCAGGGCAGCATCATTGATGGTAACAATCCTGCCCTGGAGATCCGTTGAAATCACCACATCCGATAAACTTTGCAGAATATCTTTCTGGTGCTGTTTTTCCACCAGAACATTCTCAAATAGCTGAGCATTTTGCAGGGCCATCCCAGCTTGAGCATTAAACGCCCGCAAAAAGTCTTCATCGGACTGGGTAAAACTGCCCTTGAACTTGTTAATCAGTTGGGTCACCCCAATCAGGTTTCCCTCCGCATTGAACACGGGCATACAGAGAATATTGCGAGTTTGATAGCCAGTTTGCTGGTCAACCGTCAGGTCAAATCGGGGATCAGTGTAAGCATCGGTAATATTCAAGACTTGACCCGTTGAGGCCACATACCCCGCCACCCCGCGATTGGCCGGAATCCGAACCTCCATCAAGGTTCGACCATCCGCCTTAGCGACTTTCGTCCATAGCTCCCGGGTATCTCGATTTAAGAGAAACAGGGTACTGCGGTCGGCTTGCATCAATCGTCTGGCCTGCTCCATCACCGATATTAAAGTGTCTTCTAAGTCTAGACTTTGCCCCAAGATCGTGGTGGCTTGAAGCAAAGCTGAAACACCCAGTTGGTTGCGGGCGGCGGCGTAAAAGGATTGGCAACTCTCTAAAATAATCCCAATAGAACTGGCAAATGCACTAAATTGCTGTTCATCCTCCGGGGTAAAGGTTTGACTATTTGATTTATTCAGCAGCCGAACCACACCAACAGTTTCCTGGGAATTCTGGCTGCTAAAAATCGGAATACAGAGGATACTCCGAACTTGATAATCTGGGGGCTGATCGACCTCTGCGTCAAATAGAGAACTTTCACCCGCCTCGATTAAATTAATGGCCTCCCCAGAAAGGGCCACCTGACCCAGAATTCCCAATCCCAGGGGCAAACGAATTTCAGAAATCTCCCCCGTCTCTTCTAGGGCTGTTTTGTACCAGAGCTGGTTTTTGTCCCGATTAATCAGAAAAATCGTAGTCCGATCAGCCTCAAGAACCTCACCAATTTTCACCGTAAAGGCATCTAACAGTTGTTCTAATAATGTTTCTAACGCTTCATTGTTAATTAGATCCAAGGCATGAAGCGACTGCTGAAACTCAGCGGTAATGAAATCTAAAATGCAGATGAATTCTCCAACTGGCAGCCCCTTAACCTGTTCTGCCAATGAAACGATGCGATCAGTCTGAGCCAGGGTAGCAAGAATACTACCGATAGGAGGAGCCATTATTTGAGCTGTCGAGGAGGAAAAATATGAAAAAACTTGTCAGGGTCTGAATCCTTAATTCTAGAGGTTGCCCCTGAATTCGTCAAAGCGATGCCGATCAATCTCTGTCTCTAGGATGAGATAGAAATTCTGTCTGAATCCTGACTATGGGATCAGGAAGATAAGTAAAGGCCCTAGAGTAAACGGGTGGAACAGCGGTCTCAGCTATGTCCTAGTAGGCAAGATACTGTACGACGAGGATTTTAATTCAATAGACATTCCTGGGCAGGGATCGATGGATTTGCCCCATCGATATGATTCCTCTATAACTATCCCCCATTGATCATTTCGTGAGAGTGTGACTCAAAAATGGCTTTTAAAAAGCACTTTTCCCTGATCTGGAACTTCAATCTGAAATTTCAATCTGGAACTTCATCTGGCGCTCTGAACATTCTGGTGATTTCTTGAAATATCTCCAGGGATCTACCGCGCCTTGACTGCGCCTTAACTAAGCCCTTCACCTGACTCAGAAAACCAAAAGGGCGGAATGACTGGTAACTGGTGACTGGTGAGTAACCTCTGATAACTTCTATTATCGTACATTTTCATCTGTTTCTCTTTCATCTATTCCCTTCAGGCCGCTGACGGCAGAGAACTCTGGCTGAGGATAATCTGATAATAGTTTCTCAGTTGCTCGGTTGCCGCCGCCCAACCCCAACGCTCCGCTTCCCGGCGGGCATTTTGCCGCAGCATTTCCCGTTCTGCCGGTCGCGCCAACAACTTTTGGGTAGCGGCAACAGCGCCTTGCTCATCGGTAGGATCAAATAGATAGCCATTCACCCCATCCGTGACAATATCAGGAATTCCCCCCGAACGAGCCGCCACCAAGGGTGTTCCCGCCGCCATCGCTTCGAGGAGGACTAACCCTAGGGTTTCGGTGCGAGAGGGAAAAATAAACGCATCGGCTGATGCATAGGCTGCCGCTAGGTCTAGGCCCTTGAGATAGCCGACGAAATGAGTCGGAGTATCGGCAAAGTAGTGCTCCAAAGCCTGACGATGGGGGCCATCTCCCACTAAGGCTAAACGAGCATTGGGAATGGCTTCAAGCACAGGCTTAATCTGGTCGATTTCTTTTTCAGCTCCTAAACGCCCCACATAGAGTAGCAAAGTGCAATCAGGATGCCCTTGACTGAGGCGATCGCGCATTTCTGCACTCGCAAGATAGGGCTGAAACATCTCTGTATCCACTCCCCGCTGCCACAGATCTACCCGTTCAATTCCATGGCTCCGCAGTTCACTCACCATCGCACTTGAGGTGCAAAGGTTCAAGTCAGCCTGGTTATGACCCGATCTCAACAATCCCCAGAGTACCTCTTCTAGCATTCCTAAGCCGTAGTGGTGTAGATATTGGGGCAGATGGGTATGATAGGAAGCCACCAACGGGAGATTGAGCTTCTTCGCATAGTACAGACCCCCCAAACCCAACACCGCCGGATTGGCAACATGGACAATATCAGGCCGAAACCGTTCGAGCTGAGCCCCAATGCCGGGATGGGGAATGGCCAGCTTCAGCTCAGGATACATGGGCAGAGGGAAACCCTCGACCCCGTATATCGTGCAGCCTTTGTACTCCTTCAATCCACCTTCAGGACAAAGAATCAAAACTTCATCGCCAGCCCGATGAAGCTGCTCTACGGTGTGACGGAGCCGGGTGACGATGCCATCAATCTTGGGTAAGAAGGTTTCTGTAAATAGAGCAATTCGCATGACCTAGCCAGAGGAAGATATGAATTTTAATTTTTCTCATCATCTCAGAATTTGTAGCCAGATCAATAATTTTTATCTCTAACATATCTCCCACATATCTCTAAACAATGCAGACCCAGGCTAGGGAACGTTTATCCAAATCAGATGCCAAGCTTGTAGTGCAGGCATCCTGTCTGTCAGGAAACAGCCGAGGCCGTGCTCTAATTTGAGGGAGGGCCAGGAGGTCAACTTGCGACCCTTAACCAAATTGGCCTCAATCAATGTCCAAGGGCCATGACAAATCGCAGCAATGGGCTTTCCCGCCTGACTAAACCCTTGAATAAATTGCACTGCTTTGGGCTGGGTACGAAGTTGGTCAGGATTGGCGACTCCACCGGGCAAGAGAAGCCCGTCATAGCTGCTGGCATTGGCTTGATCCAGCGGAACATCTACCGAAAAATAGTCCGCCTTTTCGAAGTGATTCCAGCCCTGTACCTGATCGCTCTGGGGCGAAATTAAATGTACTGTTGGCCCCGCAGCCTCTAGGGCGCGACGGGGCCAAGTCATTTCTACCTGTTCAAAGCCATCTGTTAGCAAAACGGCCACTTTTTTATCTGCAAGTTCCTGAGTCATAAATCTCCTGGATAATTCTTTGATCGTTGGTTAGGAATAATCAGCAATGACGTGTAGTAAGTCAGAGACGCTTATCGTTTCAAAGTCTGCAGAAATGATTGCCAAAAACATCACTAAAAACTTTGGGTGATTCACCACCTATCCATCGATTAACCTATCAAGAGAAAATCCGAAAATCCTCTGCCCAATGACAGAACTATCGTCTGGGGGGAACTAATTCATCATCGACTTGAGCCCGATAGCTTTGGTCGGGTAAGCTGCCTGAACCAATTGCAGAACCCGGCCTGAACAGGCTTTCCTGAATCGGATTTCTATAATTATTGTCGCCCTTGGGGTTGGCCGAGCCAACCTGTCCTATGGCCGAGCCAGGATATGCTAAACTAGCAACAATTGCCAGACTACTCAGATAAGTACCAGACTTCAAATATTTGCTTTTCATTGGTTTGCTTTTCATTGAATAGTTTCCTATTGATAAGGTTAAATTAGCTGAACGACTTAATTGAACGACTTGACTGAATGATCCACCTGAACTCACATTGAACCTGGAAACTTTATAATCGGTAATAATAGTATTTAACTCACCCACTCCTAAGAGTCCGAGCACTTCTAAAAAAGAGTTGAAATAAAGTTAAAAAAAGTTTAACGAGGGTATGTCTACATGGCTACTCCACTACCCTTAAATTCCAGGATAGCTCCTAATGGTCTGGAGATGAATTCGGCTTTGGGTACGGTTATACTCCCTCAATCTCTAGGGACTAAATCTTCAGGGAGTTCCTAACTTAGAGATACCAGACCCAGGGTTAGAATCCGGAAGCAATTGGCCAGAACCAGCCGAATTCGTGGATCAATTTTGGGCCAATCCAAGAGTCCATTGGTAGGGTAATCACAGAAAGGGTAATCACAGAAAATTTGTGCAATGAAACGAAGGGGCATTGTCCCTTTTGTGGGGACTTCATCCTCAAGCCCCGCTCTCCTTTTTTTCATAATTGATTCAGGGTCGATCCTGCCTCTAGCGATTTTTCATCTGGTTCGTTAGGATGGAATAATTCCTTCGGGCCGTGCCCGGTATCAGTCCCCTAGCACCGTGAGTGGCTAACAGGTTATCCAACCGCGACTCAGCTAACCGTTCACTATTTAACTATCTAGAGTTGATCAAAAATCCATGAACGTTATTCCGGCAATTGATTTACTCGACGGAAAATGTGTGCGTCTCTATCAGGGAGATTATGCTCAGGCCCAAACCTTTAACCTCGATCCCATTGTCGTTGCCCATCAATGGGTCGAACAGGGGGCAACCCGCCTGCATTTAGTGGATTTGGATGGGGCCAAAACCGGACAGCCGATCAATCATCCAACCATTCAAGCTATCGTCAATGCCGTTGCCATCCCGGTGCAAGTGGGGGGAGGATTGCGGAGTCGGGAGGCGGTGGAGAGTTTAATTGATTTAGGGGTTGACCAGGTGATCCTGGGAACCGTAGCCGTTGAAAATCCCCAACTGGTGACCCAACTCTGCGAAGCTTTTTCCGGTCAAATCCTAGTCGGTATCGATGCCCGCCATGGCAAGGTCGCCACTCGCGGCTGGATTGAAACGTCAGAGGTACTAGCCACGGATCTGGCCCATCAAATGGCTCAACTGGGGGCGGCAGGAATTATTTACACTGACATTCACCGGGATGGAACTCTCCAGGGGCCAAATAAGCAAGCCTTACGGGAATTGGCTGAGGTGGTGGCGATTCCGGTGATCGCCTCTGGGGGCGTGAGTTCAGTCACGGATTTATTGGGTTTGCTGTCCCTGGAACCCCTGGGAGTTACGGGGGTAATTGTAGGGAAAGCTCTGTATACAGGGGATGTCAGCCTCAAAGAAGCCATTCAGGCGGTCGGTCAGGGTCGCTGGCAAGATGTGCCCCCTGACTTTGGGGGATCGATGTTGGCTTAGGATTGATTGGATTATGGATTAATCCGTAGAACAGGCGAGACGGCTGTTTCCCTGCAGGTAATATACCTGCTCCACAAGCTTTTCATCTGATTTGATAGACTTTCAGATCTCAAACTCCAGGGTCACGCCCTGGTCTGACTTTCCTGCAATTGCGCTAACATCTCTCCCTCATCTCTGGCGGGCTTTTTGCATTTTAATCCCTGGCAGACCAGTCCAACGACTGTCTCTGGCATTTGATCCGATTTAAAAAATTCGGATTTAAAAATTACAGTGGGCCAATATTGGGAACTCAACTGAGCGATCTGGGATGGGGTTGTTCGTACCAGAGTATTGTTCCGATACCAATCCAGGGCGGCAAACAAGCTGGGACAAGCCTGAGGAGAGCTTTGCATCACACTGCCGAAGGCTCGGAGGCCCTGTTCAGCCCGGTCGAGGTATTGTAAATCTTCCGTCAATAAAAACAGCCGGAGTAAATTGCCCATAGCTGTACCATTGGCTGCTGGGGTAGCATTATCGATGTAGCTGCGCTCCCGCACTAGCAATTCCTCCCCGGTATCCGTGGCCGTATTGTAGTAACCACCAGTGTCTTCGCTCCAGAGGTACTGATCAAATTCCTGTTGAACCCTGAGGGCCGCCTCTAACCAGTATTCAGGTTTAAGCTTAGAATTCTGATGGGAATCTTGACCGGAATTTTGATTAGAATTCTCTTCAGGAGAACCCTGACTGATCCCAACCAAGCTTCCCTGATGCAAGTCAATCAAGGCTTTAATCAACAGGGCATAATCTTCAGACTGGGCGGGAATTGCAGGCTGTCCACTGTAGTTCACCCGCTGGAATCGACCGGCAACCCATTGATTGTCTAGGATAAACTGAGCCGCCGTTGCTGCAATGTCCAAATAGTTTGGGGCCTGAAAGACCGTTGCTGCTCGGGCCAATCCTGAAATCATCAAACTGTTCCAGGCCGCGATCATTTTAGTATCGGTCACCGCCGGAATCCGACCAGGCCAGATTTGGGTTTTAGCTTCCTGGTTGTCACGGGCCGGGGGAAATGTGGTTAGGTGCTGTGGATCTGAACCATAACGAACTTTAAACAGCTTTGCCAGGGCCGTTTCCACGGTGGCATTTAATTCCTCAGCACTGCTGCGCTGCAGGACAATCTGACCTTCAAAGTTGCCCCCCTGGGTGATCAAAAATTGTGACTGCAATTCCAGGAATTCCTCTGGGGTCAAGGACTGCTGCAATTGTGTCCAACGCCAGACATAAAATGCTCCCTCCTCCGGCTCAAGCTCAGCCGCTGTTAGGAAACTATCCGCATCCTGGGCTGCGTAGAAGTAGCCTTCTGGGGCCGTCATTTCTCGACTCAGCCAATCAACCGTTCCGGCGATCGCCCGAGCAAAAGCAGGGGGTTGAATCCCAGCACTCCAGAGATTTGCCAGGTATTCTACGATTTGGCCGTTGTCGTAGAGCATCTTTTCAAAGTGGGGCACTGTCCAGGTGGGGTCTACGGTGTAGCGATGGAAGCCCCCGGCTACATGGTCATAAATTCCTCCCAGGGCCAGATCTAGCCCCCGTTGGCTGCAAACCTCACGGTTATTGGAGTCCAGTTCTGGAAATCGGATACCATGGAGGGCCAGATCACTATAGGGAATCATGGGAAATCGTGGCCCCCCATAATTGTCCCGACCAATAATCCCCAGACTTGTTTCCAGACCTTTTTTGAGCAGATCTTCGGTGAGGTCAGCGGTGGGAAGATTGGTAGACTGCACTAGGGCATTGCGAATTTCCAGCTTGAGGCTCTGCAATCGAGTTCTCTCGGTGTAGTAAAACTCCCGCACCCGTTGCAACACCTCTAAAAATCCCGGTCGTCCATAGCGAGGCTCCAGGGGGAAATAAGTCCCCCCAACAAAGGGAACCAGATCGTCCGGGGCCAGGAAAATATTCAGGGGCCATCCCCCCTGACCCACCATCATCTGCAACGCCTGCATATAAATACTGTCAATCTCCGGGCGCTCTTCCCGATCCACTTTAATCGGGACAAAATTCTCATTCATATACTGGGCGATCGCCCTATTGGAAAACGCTTCCCCCTCCATCACCGTACACCAATGACAACTGGAGTAGCCAATCGAGAGAAAGATCGGCTTGTCTTCCTGTTTGGCTTTGGTCAGGGCTTGATCGCACCAGGGCCACCAATCAATCGGATTTTCGGCGTGTTTTCGAAGATAGAGGCTTTGGGATTGGGCGAGGCGATTCGTCATGATCATCCCTGAATGAATAGGCTACCAATCGCCCTTTAGTGTAGCGCAGGCTCCTCTGGTTTTCTAGAGGAGTTCTGGGCTGGGGGCCCTGGGATGTCCATTGAACTCTACCCCTGTTCTGGTTGATTGACTCCAGGATTCTTAATTCCTGTAGTTCATGGTTAATAATTCAGTGGTTAATAATTTTCTCCAGGATCAACCGGAGTAGCAACGCTGAGAATTCATAGGCCCCAGCAAGAATAATCAAACCTGCGATCATTAGAGCCATTCCAGATGGTACCGTTCTGAAGTTCTGGTCAGCCGCCAACGCCGTCTTGTACTGACTAATTTCCTCAACACAGAGAGTTTCAGCGCATTTCTCAAGAGAGATTTGCTGGGATTTTTCATAGTTTCTCAGGGCATCTTTTGACATCAAGTAACCAAAGCCACTGCCCATAATGAACAGCAAAATCAATTTAGCAACGATTGCATTGCGGGTTGATTTTTGTAGGGTCAGGGTAATTTCCGGGTTCTTGTTTTCTTGATGATCTAAAGCCATAATTCTCCTTCAATTCAAGTTTACTTGCCAATACAAAATTTACTAAAAATTCGATCTAAAACCGATTCAGTCACTTCTTCCCCCGTCACTTCCCCCAATGCCTGAATTGCCCCCCGCAGATCAATTGTCCAGAAATCGAAGGGCAAGCCAGCAGTAATCGTGGCATTGACCTGCTCTAAGGCTAACCTGGCTCGGGTTAGGACTTCAGCCTGACGCTGATTGATTGCAATGTCTAGATTGTTGGCCTGTAGATCCCCGGCCTGGACTGCCTTCAAGATAGAGGTTTCGAGTTTAGCAATTCCCTGGTTCAGGGCCGCCGCCGTCAGAATAATTGAGTACTCAGACTGGGGTCTGGTGGGAGATTCAGATTGGGATTCAGGGGGAAATTCACCCCAAGATAACTGTTGGAGAATGCTCTGTTGCAGTTGCTCTAACTGGGCAGCCGACACCTGATCGATTTTATTCAAAACTACAATTACAGGTCGTTGTCTAACCTGCTGATAAATTTCTCGATCCTCATCTGTCCAACCAGCCGTGGCATCCAGGGTCAACAGGACTAAATCCGCCGCTTGGGCCACAGACCGCGATCGCTCAATCCCTAGTTTCTCCACCCGATCCTCCGCCTGCCGAATCCCAGCAGTATCCAAAACTTGCACCGGAATCCCCCCGACAATCAACTGGGACTCCACTACATCCCGGGTCGTTCCTGGCAAATCCGTGACAATGGCGCGATCGCTGCGACTCCAGGCATTGAGCAGACTGGACTTCCCTACATTTGGACGACCGACAATTGCCACTTTCAACCCGGTGCGGAGCAGTTCTCCCTGATCAGCTGTGGCCAGAAAATTGGAGAGTTCTGCCAGCAGATGGTTCAATTGGGCGATAATTTCTGCTTCATTCAAGGGGGGCAAATCTTCCTCGAAGTCTACCCGAGCCTCAATTTCCGCCAGAATATCTAGGGCTGTAGCTCGCAGTTGGCGAATCGGCTGAGCCAACTTTCCCTGTAACCCCGCCAGGGCCGCTTGAGCCGCTGCAGGGGATTGAGCCCCCACCAACTCGGCCACACTTTCAGCCTGGGTCAGATCCAGCCGCCCCTGCAAAAATGCCCGCAGGGTAAATTCCCCGGGCTGAGCTAACCTTGCCCCCGCTTCGAGGCACAATTGCAATACCTGCTGCACGGCGACAATCCCCCCATGACAATGGAACTCCACCACATCCTCACGGGTGTAGGATCGGGGGGCTAGCATTAAAAGTAATAGGGCTTGGTCGATGACCTGCTGGGTTTGGGGATGGCGAATGTAGCCGTAGAGAATCCGATGACTTTCCCAGAGTTGGCGACCGGGAGCTGAAAGATCTGACGGGCAATAGCAACTGACTCCGACCCAGAGAGCCGAACAATCCCGATGCTTCCCTGCTGGGGAACGATGGCGGTGGCGATCGCTGCAATGGTTCCTCCAGGGCCAATCCAGTTCACCATAAGGCTTGTCTAATAGCTGTTTTAATCAATCTTTGCAAGCTAATCCTGGCGGGTTAATCTTTTCTAGTCAATCGGCTAGTGAAGTGACTTGCTTAATAAATCTCCGCTTCAATCTGTTCAAATGGGATAAATGCTTCCCCAGGGAGCAAAACGGGTCGGCGGGCAAATAGCAGTAGACCTCGATAGGTTTCTCGATCAACCGCTACCCCCAGCGGACGGCGCATCCGCTGAGCATGGATCTGAAAATAAGCTAGATAAATTTGTTTTGCTGCTCTCAGCACAGTAGGATCGTGCCAAACAGAAGGAGTTTGGCTCAGGGTCAAAGTGTCTGGTTTGGGCTGAATGGCCTGGATCACGGGGAATCAATTGAGATAGCAAATGAGGGCATCAGTTTTGTCTGAATTGTAACTCAAGAACCGAGCATCGGATCGCTAGTTTAACTGGGTGATAAGGTTCAATACTTGATTGATAACTTGGGGGGCAATGATGATTTCTACTGATGAAACTAGAAGAAAGATTTATCATGTACATTAGGCGAACATTAGGTTTGTTATGAGCTACTGCATTAATCCTCACTGCAATACCCCCAAGAATCCGGCTTACCTTAACTTTTGCCAGGGTTGTGGTTCTAGTTTGAAGCTTAAAGGGCGTTATCAAGTTGTTCAACGCTTGGGGAAATCGACGACTCATCAAACCTTTCTGGGGATTGACACAGACCAACCCACCCAGCCTCCCTGCGTAATCAAACAATTGCTGATTTCTACCCCAGGCCGTTCTGACCTTGAAACTCAGGATTCAGTTGATTTTCCTTCGGCTCTGGATCAAAGCAATTTAAATCAGAGAAACCTGGATCAGAGACAACACCTGCAAAATCTTGCCGCCCATTGGCAGCAGGCTGTTCGCCCAACTACATTGCCGGATCTATGGGCGGTCTTTGAACAGGATAATTATCAATATCTGGTTTACGAGTATGTGGCTGGAGAGAATTTGGCCACAACCGTTGCGGAGGGTGAGACCTTCACGGAGGAGCAGGTCTGGCGACTCTTAAAAGATATTCTCCCGAATCTCCAAACCCTCCATCAACGGGGTTTGATCCATGGCGACATCAAGCCTGAAAACATTATTCAAACCACTACTCCAGCGACTACTCAAACAACACCTCAGTCCTTGTCACGTTCCCCGAACTCACCACTGAAGTGGTCTAATTATCCTTCATCTAGATCCGATCATTTGGTTCGTGCCACCATCACCTCGGATCCAGAAGATACTGCCCCTCGACCCTTTGCTTTAGTTGATATTGGGATTCCTTCAAAACTAGAAACTGATGGGATTATAGACGATGCCCATTCAAATTGGGGTTCAGCAGAGTATGCCGCTCCAGAACAGCTTAGGGGCCATCCTCAGCCCAATAGCGATCTGTATAGCCTGGGGGTAACCTGTCTGAATGCCTTGACCCATCTGCCCCCCTTTGATCTGGTTGAAACGACATCCCAGCAGTGGGTCTGGCAGGACTATCTTCAGCAGCCCGTTAGTCCCCGCCTGGAATGTATTTTGGATCGGTTGATTGAACGAAATCCTACCAAGCGATACCAATCCGTTGCTGCAGTGCTCAAGGATATGGAGCGATCGCAGCATTGGCGAACGTTGCCTCAGATCCAAAGGGTCAAGTGGCAATTTGCCGTCGGGACAGGGGCCGCTTTTGTCGGGTTGATACTGGTTCTGGTTTCCCGATTGTTAGGGCCAGGTTCCAGGCCAATTGTTTACGCTCCTATAGAGCCAGATTACTCCTCACCTCCCACCCAGTCACAACCGGATCAATTTCCCCCAACCTCCGGGCTACCCTTAGTGCAGACCCTCAAACAAAGCTCTGGGCCAGTTTGGGCGATCGCCATGAGTCCCAATGGACAAACGGTTGCCTCTGGAAACACGGATGGAACCATCGACATTCTTGACTTTCAGGGCAGAATTCTAGAAACTCTGCGGGGCCATTCCCATCCCGTTAGTACCCTGGTTTTTAGTCCTGACAATCGCATTTTGGTCAGTGGCAGTGGCGACAATAGTATTAAAGTCTGGGACTTGGTTACAGGGGAGCTATTGAAGGTACTTGAAGGTCATCAGGGATGGATTTACGCCATTGCCCTGAGTCCGGATGGCAAAATTCTGGCCAGTACGGGCCGCGATCGCACCATTCGGTTGTGGAACCTGCAAACGGGCCAGGAATTCAGACAATTTCAAGGCTATACGGACGAGGTTCAAACCCTGGCTTTTACTCCCGATGCGTCTGAGTTGGTTGCAGGGAGTGGGGACGGAATGATTGAGCTGTGGAATTGGCGCACCGGTCAACTGTTGCGAAGCATTAGGGGTCATTCTAGTACAATTTGGTCCGTTGCAGTGAGTGCAGATGGGCGCATTCTAGCGACCGGCAGTTCGGATCAAACCGTCAAGCTTTGGGATTTGGAGCAGCTTAAGTCCCAGTACTTTAACAATATTCCTGAGCAAACCTTAGCAGGACATCACGACAAAATCTATTCTCTCGCCTTCAGTTCCAATAGTCAGATTCTGGCTAGTGGGGACTTTGCCGGCACAATTAATCTCTGGCAAATGCCAACTGGAAGCTTGATCGGTACCCTGAAAGGCCATAAATCCTGGGTTGACTTAGCGTTTGAACCCCAGGGGAAAATGTTGGTCAGTGGTAGCTTCGACGATACCATCAAAGTTTGGCAAATTTTACCTTAAGCTGAGGTCAAAAGCCTGATAGTTTTAAAGGAGTGGCTATAGTCACAGCCGTTGAGCAAGGACTGGTCTTTGTCTGGGAACCTGATGCGAATCCCAATCCCATCCTGAATGCAACGGCTGGAGCTAGATAGGGGAACTCTTACGAAAACTGTTGTATCTCTTTTGGAAGATGCAACAATTCTTGTATTTGATTAAGTTCCTAATGTTACTAAATTCATACTTTTGAGGAAAATTCTATGACAACCGAACAAATTTCTGAATCGAACTCCAGGTTTTTAGAGAAGGTTCAGTCCCAAGCCGGACTAACCGATCTGTATGAAGCCAGGGATTTATGTGAAGTTGTTTTCCGCACCATGCGGGATGTGATGACGACTGAAGCCGCTGATCGAGTCACCAAAGAACTCCACACTGAGGCTCAATCTGCCTCAGACGATAAATCCTTGCAGACAGAAGTTGCAACGCTCTGGAAGGATACTAACCCCATTGTTGCCTGGTTGAGCCGCATCCGTCCACCTCTGAATATCGATGATCAGCTTTTTGTTCGCCGGATTGAACAAGAGGGAGGAATGCCCCGAGGAACAAGTGGTGAAGCGGTGATCGAGGCGGTATTTTCAGCCACTAAAGATGAACTATCTCAGGAAAGAATTCAAGAGATTAGTCAGAGTTTACCGGGAAAAATCCAGGAGATCTGGCTCAGAGCTTAGGTTGCTGATTTATCATCATCGTATTTTTTGAAAGTCCTCAGTACAGGACTTTCAAGGAATATTCTGAATATTCAAATATGTCAAAAAATTATCATCAAGCATCAAAATGATTCATCGAACCCACGAATATTTTATGCAAATTGCTTTAGAAGAAGCAAAAAAAGGAGACATGCCCTACGGGGCGGTGCTGGTTAAAGATAGTGAAGTCATTCTCAAAGGCTATAATACGGCGCAGCGAGACAGCGATGTTTCTGCCCATGGAGAACTAAATGTTCTGCGGCAATTTACTCAAGCTCGTAAGTCCTATTCTCTAGAGATTTTAAAAGGATATACTCTGTACACAACTTGCGAACCCTGTCCGATGTGTGCGGCGGCTTGCGTGTGGTCAGGGGTTTCAGAAATTGTTTTTGGGGCTTCTACAAAAGACTTGATTGCCATTGGTTCAGAGCAGATTGATCTGACCTGCGAAGCCATCGTTCAACGAGGATTTCAGGAGATCAAAGTGGTGGGTGGTATTCTGGCTCAGGATTGTTTGGCGCTATTTGAACCTGGCTTTACTTAAATACGGATGAGTGGGTTAAATCCATAATCCGATCAAATCGGAAATTTTCGACTAATTCCTGCAGAGCATCCCCGAGTTCTTGACGTTCAGGCGGAATTTGCTCAATCATCTTGGCGGTTAATAAATCGCTACACTGAGCTGCTGCGCTGTGCAGGTTTTCTACCCATTCTCGAGGCATCACCTGCAATGCTTCAGGATTGAGCATAAATTTGGATAGATTCTCTCCAGAGTCACAGGATGGGGTGGAGGATGCTGTTTTGTAAATGTACTCAATGCCCAATTGAGCGCTGATAGCCGTTAGCAACTCAGTTTCCTTATAGGGTTTCCGAACAAAACCGTCACAGCCAATGGATAAAATAAGTTGTCGTTCTTCTTCAAATGCGCTCGCCGTCAGCGCAATAATACTGGTTTTTTCCGACTCATCCAGGGCTTTGATCCGTTTAGTCGCTTCATAGCCGTCCATCACTGGCATCCGCATGTCCATCAGGATTAGATCGGGTTGCCACTCTAACCAGAGGGCGATCGCCTCTTCCCCATTTTCGGCTTGTTTGATCTGGAATCCAATTCCTTCTAAAAACTTGACCAGAAGCAAGCGATTGGTAAACTTATCTTCAACCACCAGGATCCGAGGAATGGGCTGATCGGGGGCCAAACCGGCAATTTCCTGACAACCGGGACTCGTCTCAGTCACGGCTACATTTGCCAATTCAACTTGAATATCAAATGTGAATACGCTTCCCAGTTTCGGTTGAGACTGAACCTGAATCTCTCCCCCCATCAGGTGGACAAACTTCTGACTAATCGGCAGTCCTAAACCTGTGCCTTCCCCTGACTTGATCCCAACCTCAGTTTGACTAAAGGCTTCAAACAATCGATGGAGTTCTTCGGCGGCAATTCCCAGTCCGGTATCTTCTACCTCAAAAAAAATCAGGGCGATCTCCGGTGTCTTTGCTGGGGGGGTTCCATTCAGTGCTGGTTTCAATGCTGGTTTCAGTGCTGGTTTCTCAGCAATCGGATAATCCTGCAATCTAACCCGCAGTACAACCTGACCCGTCTGGGTGAATTTAATGGCGTTGCCCAGCAGGTTGAGCAATACTTGACGCAGTTTATTTTCATCCGTTGAGATGTATTGAGGAATAGTAGTAGTATCCCACTCAAAAATCAAGTCAAGCCCCTTCGACTCCGCCTTGAGTTGTAACATCTCGTACAAGCTTTTGAGTAAGCGATGCAGATCAAAATCACAGGAATTCAGGGTAATCCGTCCCGCCTCAATTTTTGACATTTCCAAAATGTCATTGATCAGGTTTAATAAGTGCTCTCCGGATCGGGAGATGATCCCCAAATATTGCTGATATTCGGTGGACAACTCCCGGTCGTGGTTCATCAGTTGGGTGAACCCTAAAATCGCGTTTAAGGGAGTCCGAAGCTCATGGCTCATATTGGCGAGAAACTCGCTCTTGGATCGGTTAGCCGCATCGGCAACTTCCTTAGCTTGTTTGAGTTCTTCTGCCTGTTGCTTGGTCTTGGCCAAGAGTTCTGCCTGTTGCACGGCTACCCCAAGCTGAGTTCCCACTTGAACCGCCATTTGGATTTCAGTTTCTTCCCAGAGTCGGGGGTTAGAGTTTTGATAGGTGGCCAACAAGCCCCAGAGTTGGTTACCACAAAAAATTGGTACTGTAATGTAGGCTTTAGCTTGAAACTGTTCGAGCAGCTCCAGATAACAGGGCTCAAACCCAGCCTGATAGACATCATGAACGCAGAGAAAACTGGCTCCCTGGCGATAGGCTCCCCCTTGGGTTTCCTGAAGGTAAGTGTCTTGAATCTGGTCTTCAGCTTGACTAATGAGCTGAACCACGCAGCCATCGGTTTGGATTGCTTGCTGATTCACGACAGAATTAGAAGCTTGATCCTGCTGACTCAATAGGGAGTTCCAGCCCTGGCCAACCGACTCCGCAACAAATTGTCCACTCCAATCTGGGTTGAATTGGTAGATCGCGACCCGATCACTTTCGGTGGCCGCCCGCAACTCTTGAACCGTGCAGCTAAAGATGGTTTCTAGTTCCAGCGATTGCCGCATTTGCTGGATGATCAGAGACAAGGCCCTTTCCCGTTCAGCCACTTGCCGCAGGGTAGCTTCGGAGCGTTTGCGCTCAGTAATGTCGTGAATAATTCCCACCAAGGCGGGGTTACCTGAAAGATCGGTAAATCCAATCTTTTTAGTAATCAGGATATGGGCGATTCCCTGGGAGTCTACGAAGGTTTCCTCACGCTCGACCTCCGCCCCTGACCTCAACACTTGCTCATCACTATCGCCAAACAGTTGGGTGGGGTTGATGGCCTGGGTTTGACCATCAGCAGCATTGAGTAGTGTAGGCCGACTCTGGCCCACCAATTGACAGAAGGCTTCATTCACCATTGTCCAATGATGCTGAGCATCTTTGACAAAGATTGGATCAGCCACGGAGTTGATCACCCGATGCAAGAAGGCTTCACTGGCTTTTAGCGCGGTTTCTGCTTGCTTGATCTCCGTAATATCACTCGCTGTCCCTAAAATCTGTTGGGGCATTCCTGTTGGAGTTTTGCTAAAGACCGTATCACGACTGACCAACCAGAGCCAATCACCCTCCCGATGCCGCATCCGGTACTCCACCTCAAAGATATCCCCTTCATAACCAATGGCCATCTGGGTGTAGTAATCGGCCATCCGATCTAGATCCTCCGGATGCATCAGAGCTTCCAAGAAGGTTTGCTCCATTCCTTGAATGTCTTCAGCCGTATAGCCCAGAATATCAATTACAGTCCGATTGATGTAGAGATTGCGATGGGTTTCCAGGTCGTAGAGATAGAGAATACTAGGGCTAGCATCGGCAATGCCCTGAACCCAGAGCTGGCTGGCCCGCAGGGCCTCTTCGGCTTGCCGGTGCTCCCGGGACTCAATGGCCAAAGCCGTCATATAGGCCAGATAGCTGGCAAAATTTTGTTCTTCAATCATCCAGGTTCGGGGAGCATGGCGTTGTTCAAACCAAATCGCCCCCTGAACCTGACCCCTGAGCTGGATTGGTACAATCAGAACAGTCGATACCTGGGCCAAACTCCAATAGCTCAGGGCAAGTTCTTGAATCCGGGGATCGGTTTGGATATCGGTGACAGAGATCACCCGTTCAGCATCTAAAGCTTGACAATAAAAGGGGTAATCCTGACAACTTAAGGCTTCAGGTAATTCAGGCAGGGCATAAGAGGAGGACGAGAGCATCGAATCATAACAACTGGCCAGATGAAACTCAATGCGATCGCTACTATAGAGCCAGATACTTACCCGCTCAACGCTCAGGGTGTGGGCCGCAACTTCAACAATTTCCCCCAATGCTTCTTTGAGGTTCCCTTGATAAAGCTTTTGGCTTTGAGCCAAGTCTAGCAATCCGTTTTGTTGCTTCCGCAGCCGAACTCCACTGGTCAGGAGACTGAATTCTGCCGCTACCCGTTCTTGAATCTCCCGTTCCAGGGCCAAATTAACCTGTCCTAGATCCGTTGGGCATTGCTGCAGGGTTTGGGTTGCAGACTGAGCTCGAACTTCTAGCTGGTCGCGCACCTGATGGAGCGATGATTCTGTCTGTAGCCGCTGAAATTCCGCCGATACTCGGGGGGCAAATAGAGTCAGGACAATCTGGGCGGTAGTTTCATCTCTCAGGGGCGCTTGATTAAGAATACATAAAACCCCAGTCGGAACCTGGGATTGATCCACCAGAGGAATCCCCAAATAGCAGTCAGCATTCAATGCCCCCAAATTCTGGAAATCTGGAAACAATTCCTGAACATCCCTGCGGAAGAATTGCAATTGTCCAGATTGAATCACTTGCTCACAGGGTGAATGGGTAATGATCAACTCCCCATTCTCCTGCAATTGACCATTATGCCAGATGGCTGAGGTTTTTAAGGTCAAAGGGGTTTGATCTGAGATTTCGGCTATCGCCACGTAGGAGACCTCTAAAGTCAGACCCAGATGTTGAACTAAGGCCGCAAAGAAATCCTGCCCCGTAAGAGAATTGGTTTTGGCTGTGAGATTTTCCAGGGCCGTGGCCAGACTCGAAGGGGAACAATGACAGGGTGGCTCAAGGGCTGCCTCCGGAATCAGCCGTTGCCCATAGCCGTTCGGTATCCGGGTCGGTTGGCGCTGACGGATCAGCCCTAGGGCAAAAAGACCCGTCAATAGAGCTAGGAAAATTTCCTGAATCCAGTCTAGGAAACCTGAATGGCTAGTCCAAATTGGTCTAGCCATCAATAAATGTAAAAAGCTATTGAGCAATCCCCAAACCCCTAGAAAGATTAAAAAATAATTAAAAAAATAGAAATTGCCGGTTACTGATGGCTGACTGCGCGAAGTCAGATAGAATAGAGCGCCATAAGCTAAAAATAGAGTTAAAACATCTGTCAGGTTTTGCAACTGAGAGAGCTGAGGCGATATCAGCCCAAGAAAATTGCTGACCCAGCAACAGTTGATGCTTATTGTTTCTCCCATACAAATCCTTATCTGGCAGTTTTTGGGTGTTAACTTCAGGAGCTTAAGGGATTAGAGTGAAATACGGAGTACTATACTCCAGACCTAGACTGCCCCGCCTGAAGCGGTCAGCAGTTTTTTATGGGGGAGACTCGTTGTTCAGTTTGAAATTAGATCTTAACCTTTTAAGTTCTGAGCGGGAAACTGGGCTGTTGACCTACAGCAACCCTGGACATTCGATCGATACTGAAATCAAAATTTAAATCAAATCAACATCAATTACATCTAAGAAATATCTGCAATCCAGATTTCTACCTGAGATCGCAGATTGAGTTGGCTCATAGTGTATTATGCTGATGAAATTCTGCGAGAAACCTCTGCGAAAAACTCTAATGTACCGATGACTTAGGGATGGTCTCAATCCTGGCTTTGCAAGTCCTCAAATGATCATAGCCCCAAATATCTGCGATTGGGTATCACAAGATGAACAAACGACCAAACTCTGAGGATGATTTGTAGTTGAATTTGTAGTTAGTTGAATTTGTAGTTGATAAAGGGAAAAAGGGTTGATTAGATAAGAATTTAACCTTGATAACGGCTAAACTAAAGATTAAGTATAGGGCATAACTAGAGCTCTTTTCAAGATGGGGTAGCAAACTCATGTTGAAATTGGCATCTTGTCCATCATATCGAGTACCATAGCTACATCCCATGCCTTACTCGTGAAGTTCCTTCTGTGTCGCTAATCCCATGACAATTGATGAACTCATCCAACTGTTGAATGCCGGTCATCCCACCCCGATTACTACTCTCCAGGAATTGATTCTCCGTCATGCTTGGGAGGGCAAAACCTACGCGGTGATTGCCCAAGAAGCATTCTATGGAGCTGAACGGGTGCGGAAAGTGGCCGCAGGACTCTGGGTTCTGGCCAGCGACGTGCTGGGTGAACCGATTAGCAAAGCCAATTTTCGTAAGCTGTTAGAGCATCGTCCCCTGACTCCGGCCCAACAGCAATCGATCCGCAGCTATTCTAGCCTGGGTTCAGTTCCCACCCTAGAGTTTCCCGATAGCCCCCTGGCTCCAGATTCTGGATTCTATATTCCTCGGCCTCCGATTGAGGATCTGGCCTATGCCAAGCTTTTAGAGCCCGGGAGTTTGATCCGGATTAAGGCTCCCCGTAAGATGGGCAAAAGCTCCCTGATTTTGAATATCCTGGATCGGGCAGCCCAGGAAAACTATCAGATGATTCATCTTGACCTAGGCCAGGCGGACAACACAGCATTTTCTAGCCTGGATCGATTTCTACGATGGTTCTGCGCGAATCTCAGCCGGGAACTCCAACTCTCACCCAAACTCAACGAATACTGGGATGAGGATATTGGGAGTAAAGTCAGTTGTACGATATATATGCAAGCCCATTTATTGACACAACTGCCGACTCCATTGGTGCTGGCCCTGACTGAAATTGACCGGGTTTTTGAATATCCCGAAATTGCCAAAGAGTTCCTGCCCTTGCTGCGATTCTGGCATGAACAGGCCCGCAAAACTGAAGTTTGGCAAAAGCTGCGTCTGATCGTTTCTTATTCAACTGAAGTCTACATTCCCCTGAACCTGAATCAATCTCCGTTTAACATCGGGTTGCCCCTCACCCTACCCCCATTTACCCCCGATCAGGTCTCGGAACTGGCCCGACGCTACGGATTAGCCTGGTTTAGTCAGATTGATACTGAGCAACTGATGGGGATTGTCGGCGGGCATCCCTATCTGATTCAGCTAGCCCTGCATCACCTGGCATTTCCTCAGCATTCCCTCAATCCCACCTCTATCATGTTCATGCCCCCCGCCAAGGATCGCACCGAAACCTGGGAACAACAGCGTCAGCGATTGCAAGATCTATTGCATCAGGCTCCCACTGAAGCCGGAGTCTATAACGACCATCTCCGGCGGATGCTGTCGATGATTCAGTCAAATTCCTATCTTCGTCTAGCCCTCCAACAGGTGGTGTCGAGTGACCAGGGGGTTTCTCTAGAACCAACCCTGGCTTATAAGCTCAACAGTCTGGGTTTGGTGAATTTAGATGGCAACTACACCATGCCCAGTTGTCAGCTTTATGCCATCTATTTCCGGAATCAACTTTTACAATCCGACCGGACGAGCGCTTTGATGGAAATTGAATTAGAACCCGAACCCATCCTGAACGGTTTGTACCCTGTTTCGGAGCCATCCCATCAGCCCGAGCAACTCAAAAAAGAAAATTTGGAATTGCTGCAAATTTGTAACCTAGATGAGTTGACTCAATTGGCAAATAAGCGCTACTTTGATAATTACATCAAGTTAGAGTGGCGGCGTGCCCTACGGGATCAGACTTGTTTATCGGCAATTCTGGCCGATATTGACTTCTTCAAGATCTACAATGCTATCTATGGCCATCCTGCCGGGGACAGTTGTTTGCAACAGATTGCTCAGTCGATTCGCGCTTGTGTCAATCGACCCGATGATCTGGTGACTCGATATGGGGGAGAAGAGTTTATGATTTTACTCCCTCGGACTGATGTTGCTGGGGCCGTGTGTGTAGCGGAACGGGTTCGAGAACAGGTGAAAGCCCTGGGAATTGATATTAAAAGTTATAAGTTTGGAGGGTTTCCTGAGGAGGTTGTGACCGTTAGTGTGGGGGTGGCGAGTGCAATTCCCAAAATTGGTGATTCCTATGCCACCCTGGTGCAATCGGCGGAGCGAGCCCTGCAGGAATCAAAACGCAAAGGCCGAAATCGAGTCACCGTAACCCACTATCAAGCCGCTCAAGAGCCTGTAAAAGTTAGCAGTTGATGTCCAGGACAAATGATTACAGCGTTTGATTACAGCGTTTCCCGTGCTGCTGGAATACGGGAGTTGGTTTCGTAATGGGCCACCCACTCCTCAATCTGTACCTCATAAATCCATACCTCATACAACTCGTTTGTAAAAATTTGTAAAAATCTGTGATGGTGCAGGCTTCTGGCCTACGGGCAAGGTGCTCACTCCACTTTTATAAGTCATTTGTGGTCGTCATATCAGTAGATAGATTATCAACAGATGATTAATTGATAGAACACTTGGATAACTTCTGGAAAAATTATCAGATTCGTTTGGAGCCCTGGGGGATAGATTATGATACCCCAGTCCAGTTTTCGGCGGAGGAAACCCCCGCAGATATTGCCATTGACCTCAATGTAGAGCAACCCGAATGGCTCCCCTGTCAGGCTCCAAATTCCACCCCCTTGCCTGAACGTCTTCTGTTTGTGGATGGACGCAGACGGGTTGATGCCCGATTTATGGGGCGTAACGGTCATGATCTGGTGGTCGGGGCTTTTGGTACCGTTGCGGTTGGTGGTGTTCTCGTCGATCGCGGCCAAAATCAAGCGGTTTGTCTAAAACCCATCGTTCGGCGGGTAATCGCCACCGGGGGAGGTTTTCAGGCTCCAAAAACCCAGATTCCTGTTCCCAATGGGGGGGTAGGGGAGTTGAGTTATGACCTGATCATGAGCGATCGCGCCAACGATCCCCAAACCCCGACAAATTTGATTCAGGAGGCGATGCTCACTGAGGAGAGTCGCTATGCCAGTCAGTTTGCGGCGGAGCCCAATCTAGTGGTGGTGCGAGATGGCCCCCTGCTCTACCAACCCTATCGTTCTCCCGATCTGGCTGTGGGCTATGTCAAAACCATGGGTCGGTCTTACCTGAAGGGGGACTATGGTGAAATTCTCTGGCAGCTCAAGCCGAGAGAACGGACTCCGATCTTTGCCCTGGGGGAATCGGGAAGCCCCAAACGGCGCTGGAGCTGGTATTTGCGCTCAGGTCAACCGGGTATCAATTCCTCAGCCCTGGGTTATCATGGGCTCCACGGCATAGTGCGGATGGATCTCTATGGGGATGTTGAGCTGGAGCTGGGAATCGCCGTGGCCAATCAAATGTGTATTTTGATCCCCGAATATGCCTCAACCCCAACCGCGATCGCCGGGCCCCCCAGAACTTAACCCCGGTTGGGGCTCTGGAGCGGGAATTGAGTCGGGTCATGGGCAATCAAACCCTGGTTTCCCGACGGTTACAGAGTTTTTTAATCGGTTTTTTGAATTGAGCAAGGAGTTTTGGTGTGATTGGTTATATTCTCGGTACGCAACCGGCAACTCCGTTGGAATTTTGGGTAGCGGTGGAATCCGGTCAAACCCTACGACTAGACGATGTCGTCAAGGTGGTGGCTCAACGGCCCGATACCGCCGCCCGGGTTGAATTCTATGGGATTGTGGATCGGGTTCAGACCCAATATGAGGGGGCACAGTTTGATAGTGACACTTTTCTAGCCCAGCAGGGACAGTTGCCGATCAATACCTCCTACACCGCCCATGTTCGGGTCACCCGGATTGAGCCAGAGGAAGAGTTGTTGCCGCCTTTTCCGGGTACTGTAGTCGAACTGGCCCTGGGTCAGGAGTTAAAACAAGCCCTGTACTTTGACAGTATGGACAAACCGATTTCGGCAGGGCTGATGACCAACGGTTCGCCGGCAGCGGTGAATTTCTCCTTCATCAATGGGGAGAAGGGAGCCCATGTGAATATTTCAGGATTATCTGGGGTCGCTACTAAAACCTCCTACATGCTGTTTCTGCTCCATTCCATATTTAATTCCACGGCCTTAGGAACAGCCAAAGCCAACACCAAAGCCCTGATTTTTAATGTCAAGGGGGAAGATTTATTTTTCATTGACCAGCTCAACAAAAAAGCCGCTGACGTGGCTCCGATTTATGAAAAAATCAACCTGCCAGCCATTCCCTTTCAAAACGTCAGCTTCCGGGCCACTCCTAAACCGGGAGTTCCCCAGATTGAAGTCAATCTAGATCAACGCTCAGAAGGGGTAACCCCTTACCTGTGGAGTATTCGGGAGGTTTGTCGCGATCGCCTGTTTAGTTTTTTATTCACCGGGGAAGATCTAGAGCGAGGAAACTTGCCCTATCTGATCGCCAATGTGGAAGAACGACTGGCCCAACTGGCCACAGACAATGATGCCCGGGATAAAAGGTTGGGTGAACCCCTCTCTGGTCTTGAAGTAGAACCCTACGGCGAAGACCACCCGAAAACATCCATTGAGAGCTTTAGTGATCTGATCCGGTTCCTGGAACATCAGTTAATTACCGAGGAAGATCAGCGCTGGCTGAGTAAAAATGCTCCGGCCACGGCCAATGCTTTGATTCGTCGCCTGTTTGGGATTCGGGCTGAAGTTGAACATTTAATTCGGGGAGATCTGGCCCCCGATGAAATTGCCCGGTTCCGACTTGATCCCCTGTCAGAGCCAGCCCAAGTGATTGTGGCTGATATTCATCGCCTGGGGGAACGGGCCCAAAAGTTTGTAGTGGGGACGATTTTGCAGCGACTATTCACCCAGAAAGAGCGTCAAGGCCGGGAGCCGATTGTCATGGTCACCCTGGACGAACTCAACAAGTACGCCCCCCGAGAAGGTCGCAGCCCGATCAAATCTCTCTTGACCGATATCGCCGAACGGGGCCGATCCCTGGGAATTATTCTGATTGGGGCTCAACAGACCGCCTCAGAAGTGGAGCGCCGCGTGGTAGGGCAGGCGGCAGTTCGAGTGGTGGGGCGTTTGGATTCTGCCGAAGCGACTCGACCAGAGTATAACTTTCTCACGGCTTCAGCCAAGGAGCGGGTATTATTTCTAAAATCTGGTTCCCTATTTATTCAACAACCGGAAGTGCCAGCACCAATCCTGATCCGGTTTCCCTTTCCAGCCTACGCTACCCGCAAAGAAGAAGTGCAAAAAACCGCAGCCGATCAGGCTCGGTTTCAAAAAACTATGAAACGGTTGGGGTAACTTGTAAATTCCGCATCAAATTTCGCATTGAATTTAGCCCGGTAAGTTGAATTTAGCCCGGTAAAAAGTCAGGGTTTCAATGTCCTCAAGCTGCGATAATAATATCTGGGTTCGATCAGGAGCGATCTCAAGGTAACGGGCTGATCAGCCCTGGGCTTTAACGGGTCTGATCTTGCTACACTTGGATAGGCTGGTGTAGTTTTTATTGCTGTTGAGCTGGGGTGAATGACGGGATCAATTAAACAGATTGAACAGGATATTTCAGACCTAGAGGAGGCGATCGCTAGGATCACCGAAGACTTAAAACAGGCTTATACTCAGTACCTTGATGGATTGGGGCAGGCTGTTCGGCAACAGTTAACCCTAGCCACCTATCACCTCTGCACTCAGGGATATCCGGAGGCATTCCTGAAGCTGCCATTTTCAGAGAGACAGAATTTTCAACAGGAACTCCGACACCTGGCTCAAGTCGCCCATGGTCAGCTCAGGGATTTGATTCACACGTCTTCAAGTCAGTCAGCTCCCGAGGGGGAATATGAGGTTCCAGAAGACACTCAAACGTCTCAAACCATAGATGAGGAGCTGGATCTGATTACAGAGACGGATTTCTCCGAGTTGCTGCTTGAATTAAGCTCTAGTGACGTGGCCCTCACCCTGGTGGAGACGGTTCCCAGCTTGCCAGAGAGCCTGATGAACTGGCAAGAAAAAATAGATGCAGACATCAGCAAAACCCTCCGTACCCTATCGCGGGATGTTAATTTTTTGATTCGGCGTTCCAGGGTTCTCCCTCAAAAATTGCCTGAGAAATTGTTGGAGGTTGCGTCCACGGCTGAAACGGCTGAAACCATTGCCAGCCCGCCAAATTTGATTAATCTGATGATCGAAGTAGAAGATCTAGAGCAGGGTCAAAGCGCCAAGATAACCCGATTGATGGCAATTCATCTGCGATTGAATGAAATTGAGTTTGCTGATGCTACTGTTATGGCCGGGCGACATCAAATTCGCAACCTGATGGGAAAATTGAATAAGATCCGGCGGGAATACCGTAAAAAGTTTCGAGAACGGGCTGTGTTAGAGGCAGAAGCCGCATGGCGCTCAAGCTGGTTTGAGGATGAATCAGAATGAATTATGGAAACTTTTCAGCCTGACTGGGCCAGGCTCCAGAAAGCACTTTCGGTTGAAGCGGAGCGGGGATTTGTAAATCTCCAGGGCCATCAATACCGCTTCTATGAATTTCTGCAAGTGAGTTTGGGTGAAATCCTAGGCATCGTACCGATTGAATCTCAGCACCGCTGCCGGGAGCTGACTCAACAGTTCAGCCGCTATCCTGACATGAATCTCTACGAGCGACAAAATCTAGTCACAGATAGCCATCGATTCCTGCTACAAATACAGCGGTTTAGTGACTATAAACTCAGGGTCGAAGAGAGCCGTCGGCTAGGGATCGAACCGTCGCAGTCCCGGTCTACCGATGCAAGCTCTACTGAGTCAAGTCCTACGGGTTCCCGGTCTCAAATTTCCCGAGCCCCAACTGTTGCAGTCAGGTCTACTGCAGACTCAACCTGGAACCAGCAGCCAGCCAATCTCCGTCAAGATTCTTCTCCAACCCTTAAGGCAGAGGAACAACCGGCAAAGAACTTAACCCTGGAAGCTCCCTTGAAAGGAATTGTCGGGCCGAGAAATGGCGATCGCCTGGCCCGTTTGGGGCTCTATACCGTTTACGACTTGCTGTACTATTATCCCCGCAACCATGTGGACTATGGCCACCATGCCCGGATTCGGGATCTGGAGCCAGGAGAAACGGTGACGATCATGGCTAGAGTCAAGCGTTGTAGCTGTTTCAGTAGTCCTCGCAACAAGAAGTTGACGATTCTGGAATTGATGCTGGTGGATGACACCGGCCAGCTCAAACTCAGTCGGTTCTATGCTGGAAGCCGCTATGCAACCCCTGCTTGGCAAAACGTTCAGCGGCGCAACTATCCCACCGGGGCAATTGTGGCGGCCTCGGGTTTGGTCAAACGCAACAAATACGGCATCACCCTGGAAAACCCGGAACTGGAGGTACTCAATCACACCGGGGGTCAGATCGAGTCCATGAAAGTGGGGCGAGTGGTACCTGTGTATCCCCTGACGGAAGGATTGGGGGCAGATATTGTCAGAAAGGCCGTCACCGCAGTGTTGCCGACGGTGAAGCAATTACCAGAACCGTTGCCCCTAGAACTGCGCCAAACCCATGAGCTGATTGACTTGCAAACTGCCATACAGAATATTCACTTCCCCGAGAATCCAGAGTTGCTCACCCAGGCTCGGCAGCGATTGGTATTTGATGAATTCTTTTATCTACAGTTGTGGCTCCTGCAACGGCGGCAGCAACAAAAAGTGGTCGAAACCAGTGTGGTGCTGTCCCCCACTGGGAAACTGATTGACCAGTTTTATCAGATTTTACCATTTGAACTCACCAACGCTCAAGGTCGGGTTGTTCAGGAAATTTTGCAGGATTTAAACTCTTCCGAACCGATGAATCGTCTGGTTCAGGGGGATGTGGGAGCGGGCAAAACTGTGGTGGCAGTAGTCGCGATGCTAGCGGCGATTCAGGCGGGCTATCAAACGGCCCTGATGGCTCCCACGGAGGTTCTGGCCGAGCAACACTATCGCAAATTTGTATCCTGGTTTAATCTGCTCCATCTTCCGGTGGAATTACTCACTGGTTCCACTAAAGTTGCTAAGCGACGGCAAATCCATGCCCAGTTGGAAACCGGGGAACTCTCGGTACTGGTAGGAACCCACGCTTTAATTCAGGATGCGGTCAACTTCAGTCGGTTGGGGTTGGTAGTAATCGATGAACAGCATCGGTTTGGGGTGGAACAGCGGGCCAAGCTCCAGCAAAAAGGTGAATCCCCCCATGTGCTGACCATGACGGCTACCCCGATTCCCCGAACCCTGGCCTTAACGCTCCACGGGGATTTAGATGTGAGTCAATTGGATGAACTGCCTCCCGGTCGCCAACCGATTCAAACCACGGTTCTCACGGGGCAACAACGGCAGCAAGCCTACGATTTGATTCGCCGGGAAATTGTTCAGGGGCGGCAGGTTTATATTGTGTTGCCGTTGGTGGAAGAGTCGGAAAAACTCGACGTGCGATCCGCCGTGGAAGAACATGAAAAGCTTCAGGGAAAAGTCTTCCCGGAATTTCAGGTGGGGTTGCTCCATGGCCGTATGACCAGTGCCGATAAGGATCAAGCCATCAGTCAATTCCGCGATCAACAAACCCACATTCTGGTATCTACCACGGTGGTAGAAGTGGGTGTGGATGTCCCTAATGCCACGGTGATGTTGATTGAAAATGCCGAACGGTTTGGTTTGTCTCAACTGCATCAATTGCGGGGTCGGGTCGGTCGCGGTGAACACAAGTCCTATTGTCTGCTAATGACCGGTAGCAAAACCCCTGAAGCCCGCCAGAGATTAAACGTTCTAGAACAATCTCAAGATGGCTTTTTTATTGCAGAAATGGACTTACAACTGCGGGGGCCGGGTCAGGTCTTGGGAACTCGGCAGTCTGGATTACCAGATTTTGTCTTGGCAAGCTTGGTGGAAGATCAGGGAATTCTGGAAGTTGCCCGCACCGCTGCCCAACAATTGCTCGATCAAGATCCCAGTTTAGGACGGTGGCCAACCTTGCAAGTCGAGTGGGAGCGGCGTTATCAGCGCATGATGGGGGGTTCAATTTTGACTTGATAGTTTGGTGAGTTCAAGGATCACACCTCCAACTCAAATCCCGGTAATACTGCCTCACCCCTCAAGGTTGCTGGAATCCTAAGGAGTTGAACGGGTTGCCCCCGATGGTAAATCTCAACGGTTTTCCCATCGGGGTTGATCAGCCAGCCCAGGAGAACCCCATTCTCCATGTACTCCTCCAGCTTCTCCTGAACGTCTGTTAATTTGTCGCTAGGTGACATCAACTCCAGGACAAAATCAGGGGCGAGGGGAAGAAATCCCCGTCGTTGTTCAGGGGAGAGCCCAGTCCACCGATCCAATCTCACCCAGGAAACATCAGGGGATCGGGTGGCTCCGTTGGGCAGTTTGAACCCGGTAGAGGAGTCAAATAGTTTACCCAATTTGTTTTTTCGGTTCCAGATACCAAAGTCAATAATCAAATCAGCGTTACGATTGCCGGTATCACCGCCAGTGGGTGGGTTCACGATTAATTCTCCGGTTGCAGTGCGTTCGAGTCGCAGCTCAGGATTAACCTGGCACAGTTGCCAGAACAGTTCAGGGGTGACATAAATTCGTGGTGCTGTATTGACCATGACCAATTTCCTAAACCGCTGCAATATCCTTGATCATTTTCCATTGTGACGATTTTTTATGGAAGTTAAGGTTTTCGATGTCACTCAGCGACCTGAAGCTGACTTCTGACATACAGGACAAAAATGGGCCGAGCGCCCCGCCAGTTTTAGGCGTTGAATGGGGGTGCCACAGACTCGACAGGGTTTTCCAGCACGGTTGTAAACCCAGGCGGTTTGACCGTAGTTGCCATTCAACCCTGCTACATTGAGAAAGTTACGAATGGTTGTACCGCCTACCTGAATGGCATTTTGAAGAACTGTGCAGATTTGACTATGTAGCGCTTGAATCTGTTGCCGTTTCAACTGACTACAGAGAACTGTTGGTTGAATTCCACTTAAAAATAGAGCTTCATCGGCGTAAATATTGCCAATCCCGGCCACCAGCCGTTGATCCAGCAGGGCATTTTTAATCGGGCGCTGACGGGAATGCAGTTGGGTCGTCAAATAATTCACAGAAAACTTGGGGTCAAATGGTTCTGGCCCTAACTGTTGCAGTCCGGTGATAATCTCTGCTGGGGCTTGACCGGGGGGAACCCACCACATTTGTCCGAAGGTACGCTGATCAACAAACCGGAGTTCCCAACGATTTTGCAGGGAACTTGACCAGGAACTTTGAAAAAATAATCGTACCCGGCAGTGCTTCTCCAAGGGTTGATCTGGACTTACCCAGAGGAGTTGTCCTGTCATTCGCAGATGCACCCCTAGCCATCCGGCGGAACTCACAATTTTCTCAGGGTTAAACAGAGATGAAGCGGTGATCTGTCCTTCTTGTAATCCTTGAGACCTTGAGCCAAGCGCCTGAAACTCCCCATCAGCCTGGGTTAATTCAGCGAGTAAATACTTGCCCCGACGGTGCCACTGGGAAATCACCCGTCCTTCTAGCCCTTGAACAAACTCAGACATTGAGAAAGGGTGGGCGATGGTGCGTTCCAGCAACACATCCCCACCCAAGATTTTGGCATTCAAGGTTGTTTGATTCAGACCTTGTTTAACTGTCTCAACCTCTGGAAGCTCTGGCACAGGCAATCACTTCAGGTAAGGGTCTAGCTAACCTCTCACTGGAGCACTACTTGACAACTTCCAACTCAGACTCAGCAAAGTTATTGGTATTAACACCGCCATCAACACCGCTGTAAGCCGTGTAGTTCACCTTATCAAAGCGAACGATAACCGGGTATTTGATTCCACTCTGATCCACGGTGGCAACAGTGCCCACTTCCTGGAACCAGTAGGATTCTTTCCGAAGAATACGGACTTTAGAACCACGCTTCAGTTCAGCCATTCGTGTTTTTCCCTTTTCTAAATCTAATGATGAATCAGGTTATTTATTGTCCAGCGTACTACTGGAACCGACCCTGGAGTACATTTTGGTGTTTAAGTTTTATTGCTAGCTGCAGGCTGGCTAGAACCCTGCTAGAACCTTAACCCCGCCAGTGAACCTTAACAAAGTGAGTCGGACGACCCCAGGTAGCTGGGGCTGGGATAATTTCGTCTATTTCGAGGTTGAATGGAACGGCGGTTGTCACGTATTGCTGAGCCAGAAGGCCGAGATCTGGAGCAATTTGATTGGCCAGGGTTGCCGCCGTAGCAACTCCTAAAAGCTGTTCCAGGGGGCCTTTTGGTAAGAGACTATTAATTCCTAGGGCTAGACCTCCCGTCAGCAACAGGTTAACGGATAAATTTGTGCCGCAGCGCGGATGCACAGCCAGGTTCCATTCCCCAGAGATCAGACGGGAGAGGGCAATTTGAGCCCCTTGTTGAAGTTTGCTCTCCTCTACTTCCCCGTAGAGATAAAATCCCTCTGGGGTAGACATGCCACCTAAAGACTCCGTAGAAGTGCCTTGAGAGTCTGTCCCCAGTTCACTCAACACCCAAACCGTAGCGTGTTCCAAGGCATGAACCTGCCGAACACTCAAAATTTCCTTGAACCCCGGCAGAAACCCCATCTGACTCAGCAGGTCACTATCCTGGCTGGGATACGGGGCAAACTCTGGGAACGGTGGGAAGAAGCCTGGAGAAGAGGTGGCCTGTGTCATCGTGAAAACCTCTTGAATCTTTAGAACACTGATTTGATTTGAATGTTTAGTGTAGCACTTTCATTCCAGAGAGTGATCAGAGGGAGTTTTAAAGCCATTTCAATCCATTCAAACCATTCAAAGTTTGAGTGGATATGAGATTTTGTAGAGCGGACTTCAGCCCGTGGACAGAATGTCTACTCCACCTTTATTGCAGCAACGAGGGTTCAATTTTTCTCAGATACAAAACCTCAATTGGTTCTGCCAATGTCTCTTCATAGGCTTGCAAAACCTGTTTCACATAGGGTTGCTGAAAGTGGTCATCCACAGCAGCCTGATCTCTCCAATTCTCGTAAAGCACAAAAATAGTGGGATCGTTTATGTCTTGCAGCAGATCAAACGTCAGGCAGCCTGATTCTGCTTGAGTGGGCATTAGCAAGCTGAGTAAATCTTGCCGCATTCGCGCTTCCAATCCAGTTTTGGCTTTAATCCGGGCGATAATTGTAAGGGCCGAATCTGACATGGGGAATCTCTCAGAATAACTTGACTCAATCCCGAATCTACCATCAACTGTACCGACTGTACTGACGTTCAGATTGCGATCGCTGCCTTAGATCGCTGCCTTAGATCGCTGCCTTGAGATGATCCGCCACTCGCAAAGCATTGGCAATGATCGTTAAAGTTGGGTTCACCGCTCCCATGCAGGGCAGGAAACTAGCATCAATCACATACAGATTTTCAACCTCGTGGGCACGACAGTTCAAGTCTAGAACACTGGTGGTCGGATCACTCCCAAATCGACAGGTTCCTCCCTGATGCCAGACGACCCGGAGCGGCATCAATTGACTCCAGAACATAAAAAAGCCAATCTGCTTCAGATGGGTTTGCCAGACATTGATCAGGTCCTGATGGGGTTTGAGATTATTGGGAGTGTAGTTCACCTGAATTTTCCCCATAGACGTCAGCGTCACTCGATTTTCCGGTCGAGGCAAGTCTTCGTTAGTCAGCCACCAATCTACGGAATGGGCGGCCATGTATTCCAGGGTAGAACGGGGCGTTGACTCCGGGGCAAACAAACTCATCCGTTGCCAGTTGGCTTTCCCGGTCAACTGAATCTGTCCCAGGGGATAATCCTGATCTGGCCCCTGGAAATAGAAATCATTAACCCCCAGGGTTTTCTGGAATACCGTTGAGTTGGGTTGATCGGAGATAGAGAATAGGGCAGAGTGGTTGTGCATAATCAAATTACGCCCAACCTGACCCGAAGCATTGGCCAATCCCTGGGGATGTTGATCATTGGCTGACCTGAGCAACAGAGCCGCCGAATTAATGGCTCCGCAGGACACCACCACGGTATCTGCACTGAATCGTTCAATCTGACCATTTACCTCTGCCACCACGGTTTCAACTCGATTTTCAGTTGAATTGGTTTCCAGGTGAGTCACGTAGGCGTTCGTCTGTAACGTCACATTGGCGTGTTGTAAGGCGGGGTCAACACAGGTGACTTGAGCATCACACTTAGCATCAACCAGACAGGGATAGGGATCGCAGGTTTCGCAGCGAATACAGGGGCGGTTCTGGGGATTGGCTTCATCCCGGTTCAGAGCCAAAGTTAGATGAAATGGATGTAGTCCCTGGGCTTCAAGCCCCGCTGCTACCTCGGCAATCCGGGGTTCATGGCCAAACGGTTGAAAGGGATATTCTGCCGAGGCGGGAGGTTCTGTGGGGTCTTCTCCCCGCAGACCATGGATTTTGAACAAACTTTCGGCGCGGGTGTAGTAGGGCTCAAAATCGTCATAGCTCAATTCCCAGGCGGGAGAAATCCCATCGTAGTGTTGCAATTCGCCAAAGTCTTCGGCCCGCATCCGTTGCAGGGCCGCACCGTAAACTTTAGTATTGCCCCCTACCCGATAAAACGCCTCTGGACTGAAGGAATTGCCAGCTTGATCTAGCCATTTTTCCGTAACCTGGTAACGTTGATTCAGGAAGATTTCATCAGCATTCCAATTGTCTTTTTCCCGAGGCAGATAATCTCCCCGTTCTAGAATTAAGATCCGCTGACCTGTAGTAGAAAGAGCATAGGCCAGGGTTCCGCCGCCAGCCCCAGCTCCAATAATAATAAAGTCGTAATGTTGAGTCATGGATAGATCCTGAGATGAGTTATGGACTGATATGGCAATCCCAAATGATTGGTGAACAGGGGTGAAGGGGCGTTGCCTACGTCTTGGGAATTTCGTCCCCAAACCCCTCTCTAAATTGCCCTGTCCAGAAAAAAGGAGCCCCAGAAAATTTGACCTGCTGTCCCAACATATTTCGAGCGGCCACCTCCCCGTGTTGTATAGCCAATCGCCAATGTTCAATTCGGGTTATTTCTCCAGTCAATGCCAGGGGAAAGCTAACAATATCCCCCGCTCCATATCGTTTAATGTTGCGACTCTAAATCGTTTAATATTCATTCAATCTATCCTGATCTCCGATAACTCTTGACCCTGAACTCTCACTTCAGATATCTCTAAATGAGCTATTCAAATGGCTAGAGATTCGGGTATTGCAGTCTCTACTATGACCAAGTTGAGGATTGAATTAATCTAACTTTGGAGAGAACTGTAGCAATTGAAAATGGTCTAAATAGGTGGTTGTAGTTAATTGTTAAGTTGAAGGGGGTCTGGGGCTTTGCCCTAAGAAGGGGGCAATGTCCCCTTCACTCCCCTTTTATCCATCACTTGTGATTGCTATATATATATGAGTTTTATTTCTTTTGATAGTTGTGAGGTTCCAGGATGACAACATATAGATCAGAATGTTTCTCAATCGCTGAAGTATGTCAATTCCCTCCTGGTTAGTTATTGCTGGAGTAACTCTGGCCGTTGCCCTGCTGGCAAACCTGCTTTCCCGCCAGGATATTCGCTGGTTTATGCACCTGCAACGCCCCCAATGGCTCACGTTTGAGAAGGCAATTCCAGTCATTTGGACAGTCGTTTTCATCTGTGGAGCCTGGTCAGCTTATCTTGTCTGGGAAAATTCTCCCGGAACCAATAATACCTGGCTTTTGATGGGAGTTTATCTGCTGGTAGAGATTGTCATTGTTGCCTACACCCCGGTAATGTGTAAGCTCAAAAGCCTGAAGGCAGGGACGGTCATTGGAGCAACAGGATTCTTTCTGGGTTGTATCCTGACGGTGCTGGTTCTACCCATTAAAACCTGGGCTGCAATTTTACTATTGCCCTACTTAATCTGGAGCCCGATTGGAACCTACGTCACCTGGAAAATGATGCAGCTCAACCCCGCCGATGCTTAGAATAATAGATTAATCCGACAAAATTTCTATTTTTCTAGCCTGACCGCATACCACTGAATAAATTCACCTGGGCCTAGATCGAGATCACAATAATTACCGAGCAAGTATTGGGCTTGCTCCGGCAGGGTCGTGAATCGTTGGGCATCCTGGGGTAATGCTTCGGGACAGGTTGCTAAAACCTCTGTGAGTTTCTCGAGCAGTTCAGCAGCAGTGATGATTTCCTCGGGTTGTCCCGATTGCAGCACCACAAAATAGTCTTCAGAATACATCAGAGTATTGGACATTGCCGTATTTTTTATAGTTTTATGAACCCTTGCGGAAGTCTTAAATCTCGATTTTACCTGGTCAGACTCCGGGCAGAATGGGGGACAATGGTCGGGGGTCTCGTGTTAGCATGAAGAAACCTACTAAATCCCGACCGGATTACCGGAGTTTAATTTAGTTTAATCTACCCGGAAGCTGAATTGAGTTTTGAACCAGGGTTCAGCAAGATTTGGCTTCTCAATTCTATTCAGCTAGGCTGAGGCAAATTACAGTTATGACGATTTCTGCAACTCCTCCTCAAATCACCCCAAAACGCTCCAAAGTCGAAGGCATCAAAGAGCGGAGTAATTTTCTGCGGGAACCCCTCGCCTCTGAGTTACTCAATGATTGCAACTTTTTTACCGAGGATGCGATTCAAATTCTCAAATTCCATGGGTCGTATCAGCAAGATAATCGGGACAACCGGGTCAAAGGTCAGGAAAAAGACTATCAAATGATGCTCCGAACCCGAAATCCGGGGGGGATCATGCCTGCAACCCTTTATTTAACTTTGGATCGGCTAGCTGATGAATATGGCAATGGTACCCTGAGGGTAACGACCCGACAGGGATTTCAGCTCCATGGGATATTAAAACAGAATCTCAAGCAAGCGATCGCCCGGATTGTAGAGAATATGGGCTCGACCCTAGGGGCCTGTGGAGACCTGAATCGCAACGTGATGGCTCCTCCGGCTCCTTACAAAAACCGTCCAGAGTATCTCCATGCCTGGGAATATGCCAATAATATTGCTGATCTGCTCACCCCCCAAACCGGAGCTTACTATGAGATCTGGCTAGACGGAGAGAAGTTCATCAGCGCGGAAGAAAATCCCGAAGTCAAGGCGGCCCGCCAGGGCAATGGCATCCTGTTCCGCCAGTCCGAAGAGCCGATCTACGGTGAGCAATACATGCCCCGGAAGTTTAAGGTAGCCGTCACCGTACCGGGGGATAACTCCGTTGACCTCTATACCCAGGATGTCAGCCTGGTGGTGATGACCGATGATACTGGGAAGTTGCTGGGATTTAATGTCCTGGCGGGCGGGGGTCTGGGTCGAACCCACAATAAAGAAGAGACCTTTGCCCGGGCCGCCAACGAAATCGGCTATGTGGACAAGGCTGATGTTTATGACCTGATGAAAGCCATTGTGGCGACTCAACGGGACTATGGCGATCGCTACAATCGCCGCCATGCCCGGATGAAGTATTTACTCGAAGACTGGGGCGTGGAGAAATTCAAAGCCCAGGTTGAAGAATATTTGGGCAAATCCATGGCCCCATTTCAGCCCCTACCAACCTGGAAGTATCAGGATTACCTGGGCTGGCAGGAACAGGGAGATGGCAAATTGTTCCTCGGAATCTCGATTGAGAATGGTCGGGTAAAGGATGAAGGGGCCCTGCAGTTAAAGACTGCCCTGAAAGAAATCGTCCAAAAATTTCAGATGCCCCTACGGCTGACTCCTAATCACAATTTAATTCTGTGTGAGATTTTACCGGAACAACAATCTGAAATTCAAGCCATTCTGGATCGCTGCGGCATTCAGAAAGAAACTGAAATTGATCCCCTGGTACGCCATAGCATGGCCTGTCCTGCTTTTCCTACCTGTGGACTGGCTATTACCGAATCTGAACGGATCATCCCTAGTATCCTGAGCCGGATTCGGGTATTGTTGGACAAGGTGGGTTTAGCGCCAGAACACTTTGTTATCCGGATGACGGGGTGTCCTAATGGATGTGCTAGACCCTACATGGCTGAGCTTGGATTTGTCGGAAGTGCCCCCAACACTTATCAAATTTGGTTAGGAGGTTCTCCCAACCAAACTCGATTAGCCCAACCTTTTATAGAACGATTGGCAATTTCAGATCTAGAAGTGACTCTGGAACCGATCTTCGTTAACTTTAAGCAAAATCGGCAACCTGAGGAATCTTTTGGTGACTTCTGTCATCGGACTGGATTTGATTCAATCCGTCAATTTATTGCCCATTATCCCGAGACATCCTGTATGAATCTTGAAACCCAAGGCCAAAACCTAGCCCAATCCTACGAAACCTCATTAGATCCTGTTTCTCCCATGACTCCTGTTGACCCTGAGCTGGAAACCCCTGCCACTGCTGATGAAATGAATCCCGAATCGCCCGAAGCTTCCGAGACCCCTGAACCCGGAAAAATTCGCCATCGAGTTAGTGTCCGCCATGATGTCTATGGCCAGCTCAAAGACGAAGCCAAACGCCAGGGTAAACCGGTTGTTGACATTGCCTCCCGTGCCATCGAAGAGTATCTGGAACGACTTAAAGCAGCGCCCCAGGATAATACTGTGGATTAGTTCTGAGCATGGCTCAGTTGCAACGGGTTACGGTCTCTCCCCTGCAAATACAGGATGATTGCATCAACCTGACGGCTGAACAGCAGCATTATTTGGGTCGGGTTCTGCGTTTGCAGATCAATGATCGGTTCATCGCCATGGATGGTCAAGGCCAAAGCTGGTTGGTACAATTAATCTGTTCCCTACCAGCCGAGGGCCATCAAGCTAGAATTCTGGAGCCCTGGGCCACTCAAACCGAACTAACCTGCCCGATTACCTTACTGACCGCCCTGCCCAAGGGCAATGGTTTTGAGGAGATTGTCCGAGCCTGTACGGAGCTGGGGGTGAGTACTTTTATGCCAGTGATCAGCGATCGCACCCTGCTCCATCCCAGTCCCCAGAAAATAGAACGCTGGCGTAAAATCGCCATAGAAGCGACAGAGCAATCCGAGCGTCAGGTGACTCCCCAAATATTAGATCCGGTGAGTTTTACCAGGGCCCTCGAGAATCATCTTCTGAATCCATTGAGCCCAGTTCAATCCTTCAAGTACATCTGTGGGGCTCGTCAGGATTTTCATCTCTGGCAAGCTTTACACCATGACTTGCAGCAGCCTGTTCAAGCTGAAATCGCGATCGCACTGGCCCAGAGGGAGGCTGGACAGCGCCAGAATTAGACACAGCCATCCAGCACGGTTTTCAGATTGTGTCGTTGGGACAGAGAATCTTGAGGGCCATAACTGCGCCGACGGCGGCAGTTTCCCTGGTTGCGGCCAGATTAGATACCCTCTCACGGCCAGAATTTTAGAGGAGTTTAAGACCACTCTAGAATCCTGCAATCCCTAAGCCAGAGAGTATTACAGCCATCCGCAGTAGATGATCACCAGAACTTCAGAATATAATGGATGAACAGAGCAGTTAGCAGTTACCCCTAGGTCAGTTTGATGACGAACAAGATTTTAGCCGTTACCCGTCCTAATAGACCCAAAATGCCTGATGCTTCCCAGACCACCGGGAAGCTCGAAGCCCCTTCAGAAGATTCCAAAACCAGTACTGCCAGCACTGCTAGTGCCTCCGGTGATGAGAAAAAGAAATTAGTCAGCCGTCCTCAGAAACCAACCAAACGTTCCAAGCCCCAGCCCTTAGTAGAATTGGCCGAGGTGATTACTCCTCAAGGTGAAGCATTCAAAGTAGGGGAGCGGATTTTAGTTCGAGCCCCTTGGGGTGATCAAGCGGTGGCTGAAATTACCAACTTTTATCAGATTTCACCGGATCAAGTTGTTGCCGCTTTCATTCCTCAAGACTCCAAAGAAGATTGGATTTGGGAAGGGGGTTATATCCGCATCGATCTACTTCGAGCTACAGCATCAGCCGATTCCTCAGGGTTGAGCTAAAGGGTGATTTGGTTCCTTCCAGATCGGATCCTTCCAGAATTCTGGAGCAGGTTCAGGGATAAGATGCAGGGATAGATGTTTTTGGGGTTCTAGAACTGGGATCCTAAGACCGTCCGACAATCTTCAAACCATCTTTGTAGTGGGCAATGGTGGTGATTACCGCTATGGCAAAGTAAAACAGACGAATTCCCCAAAAGCATAGCCCCATTAACCCGTTAACCACGGCGGGGGGGATGCCACTGACTTTGACAAATTTAGAGTTGACCTGCTTCTGTAGTTTTTCTAGGTCTTGCATCTGTTCAACCTGGGTTGGAATCATTGGAAATTGACCCGTGTAGAGATAGAAGCCAAATACCCCAGCATGACCAATTTGTTCTCGAGAAATGCGTTAGCCAGGACAGTAGCCTGGGGCCTGGACAGATTGTCATCCTTGATAATGTCACTGACCCACAGGTCGTATTTCACCACCTGAGGCACTGCCACAATAACAGGCACTAAAACCACTAAAAATGCTGCACTGATTTTCCGTCCTGCGGAACTCGGAAGTAGACCTGTAGCCAGACCAAATCCCATCCCCAAAACCGCAAAAACCAATAGATTAATCAAATCGATCAGCTCTAACCCTCGGATCAAATCCCCAAAGATAAAGATTGGATAGATAAAATTGTGGGCCAGGATCAATGCGGCTACCTTCATCGAGATGGCGATCGCGACAATCACCATTCCGCTGGCAACAAAGGCCATAGCACTGAGGCCATAGAGGCTAATCTGTCTGACCTTTTTGAATATGGGGAGTATGGAGTTAGAACTCTGCATGGTTCGGAGAAGTCGGGGTCAAATCCTGTTGAGCGTTATCAGTCACTATAGCAATGGCTGTGAGGGTAGGAAAGGGCAGCCCCGTTGTGGCTAGCCAGAGTAGATACTCAATATTACCCGCCGGGCCAACTAGGGGCGACCAGGTTAACCCCCGATATTGCCACCCTAGGGCGGAGGCGGCCTCGCAGACCTGAAAGATTGCCTGGGCGTGGTCAGCTGGATTTCGCACTACTCCTTTTTTTCCGACTCGTTCCCGGCCCACCTCGAACTGAGGCTTGACCAGCAAAATCGCTTCACGGGGATGGTCAAGCAAATTCCAGAGGGCAGGCAGGACTTTTCCAAGAGAAATAAAAGAAACATCAACTACGGCTAGATCGGCATGTCTGCCCCTAGTATTATCCTCTGATGGACTCTTGGCAAGGGGATCCGCTTCTCCATATAACTGTTCTGGCGTTAAGTGACGTAGATTAGTGCGCTCCCACAGGATCAATCGAGGGTCATTGCGCAACTGCCAATCTACCTGACCATAGCCCACATCAATCCCATAGACCTGGGCTGCTCCCCTCTGAAATAGGCAATCGGTAAAGCCCCCGGTTGAGATTCCCCCATCCAAACAAATCCGATCCTGGACAGAAATCTGGAAGATATCCAGGGCCTTGGCTAACTTTTCTCCCCCTCTAGAAACGTAGGGCGATCGCGCTTTAAGCTGAATCTCTGCCCCGGAGTCGATGGCTGTACCAGGCTTATCAATCAATTGATGATTGACTCTGACCGCCCCCGCTCGAATCAGGCGTTGGGCCTGCTGGCGGGAACTACAGAAATTCCGCTCAACCAGTATGGCATCAAGTCGCTGCTTCACAGAACATCCGCATCTAAGGTTCGCTGTATCGCCCAATTATCCACTAAGTTCTGTTGGATTCTATTGTTAAGTTTTACTTTAAATTAATTTTCTGAGCTGTAGCCATCGGAAATGATTTGTGAGATTTTGTGGCTCAAGCTTTTGGCCTGTAGGGAGGGAGACATATAACAACCCTAAACATCTCTACACTCCCTAAATTTTCAACTTTGGGGGTTTGGGGTTTCTCAACTTTGGGGGTTAGGGTGTGACGTAGAACGGCATGGTTTAACGAATTTATCCCTCAGTTTAGCCATGCTAGGTTCTTGATCAACACTAGTGAGCCCGTCAGATTCACGGGCTCAGGACACTGAATCGATGGGGGACTAGATATCGGTTTCGGACAACTCCCGGATCATATGGTCAAAGGGTTGGTCTAGGTAATCTCCCACGGGCAAATCTGCCGCTGCAATCTGCTCCCGTACCAGATCCTTTAAAATGCCAATGCCTACGACCGTAGGGCCGATAGGAACACTGAGGGAGTTATAGGTTTCCCGCAATCCCTGAAGTACCCGCTCATCGAGGACATCAGTATTACCGGCTACCAGAGCATAGGTGGCATAGCGCAGATAGTAATCCATATCCCGAAGGCAGGTCGCATAACGGCGAGTCGTATAGGCATTGCCCCCGGGACGAATCAACTCTGGAATTTGAGCAAATAGTTGCAATCCGGCTTGCTTCACCAGGCTAGCCGCATTGCCATTGATCACTGTAGCCGCCTGAACTCGTGTTGTTCCAGTTTGAAAGTAGGATTTAAGTCGATCAAGACCATCCCGATCTAAATAGCGGCCAGTGGTATCGTAGTTTTTAATTAAGCTTGTAACGGTGTCCCGCATGATAAAGTTATCTCCCAATCTTATCCTTCAATTATTCTGAGGTATGTTCTTGAGGAGTGTATTGACTGATACAAAAATTAATCAATCTAAATCCCTATGATCGCTCAGATATGCCATTAAAATGAGTAGCTAACGCTTCATAAAGCTTAAAATTAGGAGTTCAAGGAGAGTTCAATGCCTGAAACAGCCCAAGAAGTCTTGAGCATGATTCAAGATCAAAACATTCAGATGATTGATCTGAAGTTCATTGATATGCCTGGAACATGGCAGCATCTCACGGTTTATCAAGATCAGATCGATGAGAGCTCCTTTACAGATGGTGTTCCCTTTGACGGGTCAAGTATTCGGGGATGGAAAGCGATCAATGAATCCGATATGATGATGGCCCTCGATCCAACAACAGCCTGGATTGACCCATTCATGTCAGAGCCAACCCTCAGCATTATTTGTAGTATCAAGGAGCCTCGAACTGGAGAATGGTACGAGCGTTGTCCCCGGGTAATTGCTCAGAAATCGATAGATTATCTGATTTCAACTGGCTTGGGAGATGTGGCGTATTTTGGCCCGGAAGCTGAGTTTTTTGTGTTTGACGATGTTCGGTTTGACCAAAATCAGAGTTGTGGCTACTACTATGTAGACTCGATTGAGGGTCGCTGGAACTCTGGACGAGAGGAACCTGGTGGAAATCTGGGTTATAAGCCCCGTTATAAAGAGGGCTACTTCCCGGTTGCTCCCACCGATACCCTGCAAGACATGCGGACAGAAATGCTGTTGACCATGATGCAGTGTGGGGTTCCAATTGAAAAGCATCACCATGAGGTGGCGACTGGGGGTCAATGCGAACTGGGGTTCAGGTTTGGTACCTTGATGGAAGCGGCTGACAACTTGATGATCTACAAGTATGTGATCAAGAATGTCGCCAAAAAATATGGTCGGTCAGTCACATTTATGCCCAAGCCGGTATTCAATGACAACGGCTCTGGAATGCATACTCACCAGTCTGTTTGGAAAGATGGGCAACCTCTGTTTGGGGGCGATCGCTATGCCGGTTTGAGTGAGTTTGGTTTACACTACATCGGGGGTATCCTGAAGCACGCCCCGGCCCTGCTAGCCCTGACAAATTCTACAACCAATTCCTACAAACGGCTTGTTCCAGGGTTTGAAGCACCTGTCAATCTGGCTTACTCCCAGGGTAATCGTTCTGCTTCAGTGCGGATTCCATTGTCAGGCCCCAATCCGAAGACTCGCCGAATGGAGTTCCGCTGCCCGGATGCCACCTCCAATCCTTATCTGGCCTTTGCAGCGATGCTCTGCGCTGGATTAGACGGTGTGAAAAATAAAATTGATCCAGGTGATCCGCTAGATGTGGATATCTACGACCTTAGTCCAGAGGAATTGCGTAAGATCCCATCCACCCCTGGATCATTGGAACTGGCCCTAGAGGCCCTAGAAAATGACCATGCTTTCTTGACGGAGACAGGGGTCTTTACTGAGGACTTCATTGCCAACTGGATTTCCTTTAAGCTCGACAATGAAGTGAACCCTATGCGGTTGCGGCCTCATCCCTATGAGTTTGCCCTCTACTATGATTGCTAATTTTCAGACTCTAGCGAGGGTTCAGGAATAGTTTGTTTTAATAGAAAAAATAGAAAAGCCACCGAACCGGTGGCTTTTCTGTAGAGGAGGGAGTACTAAAGTCAAAAACCACTCTATGGGAGGAGTAGTTGCTCATGACTTGATTCCAGATTCGGTAAAGATTCAGATCAAGGGATTCCCTAGAATCTCTTAGGCTCTACGCTTCAAGGTCACGCTAGCACCAAAGACACCCAGGGCTAGAATTCCTAAAATATTGCTGGACTCTGGAATCTGCTCAATCGGAGGCTCATCTGCAAAGGCATCAATAGTACCAGAAATCGCTACGGTATCTAGAACTTCACCATTTTCCAGGGCCGCCAGAATATCATCAGCATTCGCGTTGGTGAACTGAGCCGTCAAAATGAACTGGCCATCAGAGGCTTCCCCGTCTTCGGTTAAATAACTGACGGAGAAGCTGTAAGGAATCGCGACATTTTGGGCTACTTGGATTGGAGTCCCTCCACCCTCAAAGCTCAAAACATTCATCACCCCCTGATCATCACCAGAACCACCCGCAAACTGAATAAATGGGTTGTCGGTAACAGGGGTTCCAACCAAATCAAGATCACTCAGAACGGTCGCTTGAGTGATATCAGCAAACCCATCATTCACTAGAAACGCCAGCAAGTCTGGCGTATCGAAGTCAACCAATCCGGCACTGAGGGAGGCGGTAGTCGAAAAAGTAGCCCTACCATCAATAGCAACAGCATTTGCCACGCCATTTCCTGCCAGCACACTACCTACAATGAGGGACGTTGCTGCGATTGAGCTAAAAACTTTGTTCATCATAGGTTATGTTACCAAGAGCTTAGTAGACGTTTACATTTGGATTGAGTAAAACTCTCACCCATGCCCCAGTTCGATTAAAAAGCAAAGCGCGCGTTTGACTTTTCTATACTAGTATACGTAATTTTAGTTACTGTATCAGGAAACCGCAAGTCGATCTCAGGGATTTTACTGAATCTTTAAGCTTTTTTTAGAGAGGTTTTACAAACTTAAAGATCTAACCGGGCAAAAATCGTGAATCCCTTGCCCATAGGGAATTTTGCCAAACTTACATTGATCGCGTTTTTCCTGTGATCCCCCGGATTAGTAGTCCTGAAGCAACTCCACTTATGAGGGTTAAAATCCCTGATACAAAGGGTTTTCACACCTGTGTATCCCAGAAAGAATTAGAGCAATCCTAGAGAAGGGTACATCAAAGAATCGGTATTCTAGGTCTGTTGAATCCCAAAATCACCAGAAAAACTACCTGTTTTTCACAGAAATCAATCCTCTGAAAGTCAAGTCTAGCAGCAAATCGAATGGTATTGTCACCCCATGAGGTCATCGATCTACCCCGATCCAGAGGTAGTCATCCCTCTCTAAATGCCATTCCCTAATCTTTCCAGATTGGGGAAATTTTTTTATTGCCACTTCAGGTATGGGGCAACCCCGAATAATGGATGCAGTTCTGGACTTACCTAGTCTGTATTAACTCGGGTCGATCAGTTTGCTTTACCATTTCTTGATGGTTCTTCAAGTCAGAAAAGAATGTGGAAACTACGGAGTTTTAAAAGTTGGCTTTGATTGCATAACTTCACCTCTAAAAGGTTTCACGGAGAATCAGAATGTTTCAACCAACCAGTTCTAGAAAACAAAAGCTTTTCCCGGTTCAATCTCAGCATATTCAGGCATATAAAGCTTTACGACCTGGCTATCTAGTCAGAAATAATACGGAGATTAAAACTGTTTAATCTTGATTAAATTCATAAATCTTTAGTAAAATCTGTTAAAAAATATTGGCATTCTTATGGTTGAAAACTATATTAGTTTTAGAGTGAAAATTCAATTAAAGTCTAACAGAAGTTATCTAACAAAATTTATATTTTCTGTTGAGGTTTGTCTACTAGAAAAAATCCTAATCTCAGAGGAGAGAACTATCATGAAAACTAAACTAATCGCTGCTTTGACTGCTTTGGTCGCAGGCTCCATGGCGATCGCTGCTCCAGCAAATGCTGGGGACTTGAAAAAGTATCAGGCTGGAGAAATTGCTGGATTCGATAAATTGCTGACCCAGATTAATGATGTTGGTGTGATTCATAAAGAAGCTCAAGCCCTGGATCCGGATTGGGTTAAGAAGCATGGTGTTGATCTCAGCAAACTGTTTCTGGTGGACGACTATGAAGTAAAAGTTCACTTCTTGCATGAAGGAGCAGCCTATAGAAACCAGTTTGGTTACAAAGCCACTGGGGCTAGCAATCAGTCTGGTTTAATCTTTAAGGATATTGTCTGCACCGACCAACCCTGTCTCACTAGCTACCTGCGTAAGGATATTGCCCCCGCAGAAGTTCTAGGGAAAGGAGATTACAAGAGCTTAGGGACTCTTAAAGCCGACACTCAACTGGACTTCTTCTTGAACCGGGATGCCTACGGCCGCAAAGTTGATGATGTCTGGTACAACGATACCGCTCGGAACAAAGATGGCCTCCAGCACGCCATGGCCTACGCCATTGATAACTATGTAGTTCTGGCCTGGGAAGACATCAAAGGCGGTGGCGATAAGGATTACAACGATGTTGTGATCGCCCTGGAATTAGGCAAGAAAAATGTAGGCGCGGTTAAAGTACCTGAACCCGGTGTCACAACTGCCTTGTTTGGCTTGGGAATTGTTGGTTTGGCTCGGGTTCGTCGTCAGAAGAAAGCTTAAGCAACTGACTGGCTTTGATACCCAGGTATACCAGGTTAATTCTGATGGTTTATCCTGAATTTATTCCCTGATCTGGCATAGAGATTGGGGAATTTCTTTAGGGTTGTTTAGTATTTTTTAGTATTTTCCAGTAACTTTTTTCAATCGTAATATTTTGCTCAAGAACCGCAATATTGGGAAAACCCCTAGAGCGTTTGCAGCCTAGGCCAATTCGCTAGAATGGTGCTAATCTCTATTTTCCAGTGACGTGGTGGATTCCCCAGTTTTTATCCTTGTAGACGGTCACTCTTTGGCCTTTCGCGCTTACTATGCCTATGCTAAAAGTCGAGATGGCGGCCTCCGCACAAAAACCGGAATTCCTACCAGCGTTTGCTTTGGGTTTCTGAAGTCTCTGATAGAAGTGATCAAAAACTATGGGCCCGTTTATCTGGCGATCGCCTTTGATCGGGATGAACCCACCTTTCGCCATGATGCCGACACCACCTACAAAGCGGATCGCAGCGAGACTCCCCAGGATTTTATAGAAGATATCCACAACCTGTATGAATTGTTAGAAGGGTTTGGTTTGCCTGTAATCACCCGGGCCGGGTACGAAGCCGACGATGTATTGGGAACCCTGGCTCAACAGGGACTTCAGGCCGGAATGCAGGTCAAAATCCTGTCTGGAGATCAGGATTTGTTTCAGTTAATTGACTCGGGAGAACAGGTTAAAATTCTCCATCTCAGTCACAATCGGGGGAGTGTTCCTATGGAGTTTGGGATTCAGGAAGTGGTGAACAAGCTCAATGTCCAACCCGCTCAGGTTGTAGATTATAAAGCCCTCTGTGGGGACAAATCTGACAATATTCCAGGGGTGAGGGGAATTGGCGAGAAAACAGCGGTGCAACTATTACGAGAGCATCACTCTCTAGAGGGCATTTATGGGGCTCTTGACCAGATTAAAGGGGCGACCCGCAAAAAACTTGAGGAGGGCAAAGCTGCCGCCTACCATTCCCAATATATGGCCAGGATTATCCGTGATGTGCCTCTAGATGTGGCAGTAGAAGCCTGTAAATTTAGCGGTTTGCATCTAGCCCATGTGATTCCTCTGTTAGAAAAGCTAGAGTTTTACTCTTTCATCCATCAGATTCAGCCTCAAGATCTTGATACCCAATCATGCTCCACCTCAGAACCCCGGTCAGCAGAAGATTCATCCGCTTCATCGGTATTCCTCAACCAATCTCAAGATGGAGGAGATCTATGGTTCTGGAGTGCGGCAGAAACTCAGAATCAACCGGATATTCAAACCTTTAAGATTCAGCCTCAAGTGATTCAAACTCCTGAGCAATTGCAGGAACTCTATCAACGATTAGTGAGTTTAACGGATGGGGAATCTCTGGTAGCCTGGGATACAGAAACAACGGCGTTAGAACCCAGAGATGCGGTTCTGGTTGGTATTGGCTGTTGTTGGGGGCCTGGGGTTGCAGACATGGCTTATATTCCCCTGGGCCATATCGAACCAGCGGACAATCAGCAGTTAGATCGTGCTGTTGTCCTGGATACTTTGCGGCCCATTCTAGAGAGCGATCGCTATCCCAAAGTTCTCCAAAATGCCAAGTTTGATCGGCTGATTTTTCGGGTTCAAGGCATTAATTTAGCTGGGGTTGTCTTGGATACGATGCTGGCCAGTTACGTGCTAAACCCTGAAGCAACCCACAATCTCAGTGCCTTGTCGTTGAAATATCTAGGGGCAGGATTAGTGGCCCAAAGCTATAGCGATTTGGTACCTCGAGGCAAAACCATTGCGGATTTAGATATTCTAACGGTGGCTCAGTACTGCGGTCTAGATGTGTATACGACCTTGCAGTTGGCGGAGAAACTCAAACATGAACTCCAGCAAGTGCCAGATCTTTTAAAGCTTTTGCATGAGATTGAGCAACCGTTAGAACCCGTTCTGGCGGAGATGGAATTTCGGGGAATTCGGATTGATACTGATTATTTGAAGACCCTATCTCAACAGCTTGAAAGTCAACTGGCTAAGATTGAACAGGAAGCCTATCAGGTTGCTGGAACCGAGTTTAATCTTGATTCTCCCAAACAGCTCAGTCGGCTTTTATTTGAAACCCTAAATTTAAGTAAACGGAAAACCCGTAAGACTAAAACAGGTTACTCTACGGATGCCAAAGTCCTAGATAAACTAAAAGGAGATCATCCCATTGTTGACTGCATTCTAGAGCATCGCACCCTGGCAAAATTGAAGTCCACCTATGTGGATGCCCTGCCGGAATTGGTGCATCCCCAAAGCCATCGGGTACATACTGATTTTAACCAGGCGATTACCGCCACAGGACGGCTCTCGTCCTCAAATCCCAACCTGCAAAATATTCCGATTCGGACAGAATTCTCTCGACAGATTCGACGGGCATTTGTTCCTGAGCCCGGTTGGCTTTTGGTGGCGGCGGATTACTCACAAATTGAGCTGAGAATTCTAGCCCATTTGAGTGGGGAAGAGGTTCTGGTTGAAGCGTATCAAAATCATCAGGATGTTCATACTTTAACCGCCCAATTGTTGTTTGAAAAAGAGACTGTCACCCCTGATGAACGCCGCCTGGGCAAGACAATTAATTTTGGCGTTATCTATGGCATGGGAGCCCAGCGATTTGCTCGGGAGGCTAAAGTCAACCAAACCGCAGGAAAAGAGTTTATTGAACGATTCAGTCAGCGCTATCCTAAGATTTTTGACTATCTGGAAACCCAAAAGAAAAAGGCTGTAACCCAGGGTTATGTTGAAACCCTGTTGGGTCGTCGCCGTTATTTTAATTTCCTTACCGGAAGTTTACAAAACTTGTTGGGTCAGTCTCCGGATGAAATTGATCTCGAGCAGTTAAAAGGAGTAGGTCAAAACGATGCTCAATTATTACGGGCGGCATCAAATGCTCCAATTCAGGGGTCGAGCGCAGATATTATCAAGGTTGCGATGGTCAAGCTCCATGAAGTTTTGCGAGAATATCAATCAAGGCTATTGTTGCAGGTTCATGATGAGCTTGTATTTGAAGTTTCTCCTACAGAATGGGATGAGCTAAAAGTTCGGATTCAATCCACCATGGAAACGGCTATTGAGCTTAGAGTTCCCCTGTTAGTTGATATCCATGTCGGGGAAAATTGGATGGAAGCCAAGTAGATTGAAGTTAAAAGATTGAAGTCAAAAGATTGAAGCCAAAAGATTGAAGGGTTCCTGCTGATTGACTGACAAATCTTTTGTGTGATTGCCCAGACCGCCCTCACCCTGGCCCTCTCCCAAGTTGGGAGAGGGAACCGGATGAAGATCTCCCCTCTCTCAGAACGGGAGAGAGATTGGGGGCGAGAGAGTTTTGTCAGTCCAGGGATTCTTGAGGCAATAATCTTACAGCGATTTCCAATCCCGTGAGGTTACAGCAGCGTAAGAAACCTATGGATGACTAATAAAATTAGATAAATCTTAGATGAAAAATCGAATTGGGATCTGGAGAGTCGCCTGCTTGATCTATCTGTTGATCTTGCTGACTATTATGCTGATTGCTGATTTTGGTAAACTCCCAATAGAGCTATTGTCCAAAGTCCCCAACTATGACATCATCCTGCATTTTATTCTCTACGGAATTGCGTCTATCCTCAGTTATCGGGCATTAAATTGCCAGATGATGATGATTCTGGGATGGCCCCTGCCCCTGGGGCCATTCCTATTTTCCCTGATTACCATTGCGGAAGAATTGTTACAAAGAATTCTTCCCCATCGAATTTTTAGCCTGATTGACTTGAGTGCCAGCCTCTTGGGGATTGTTTTATTCTACTCAGTTGGAAGGGTGTACTTTCCGCCAAAAACTGCCAGGGAATAGCCAGGTTATCCCATCAAAATGACAGTATTCAGGACATGAATTACGCCATTATCGACCTCAATATCAGGGGCGATCACCGTGGCGTTCTTCACCTCAAATCCCCCAGAACAATTGATTGGAATCGGAGAACCTTCCACCGAGATCACAGTATCTAGCTTTTCTAGATCAGCCTGCATTAATTTTCCAGAGACGACATGATACTTGAGAATTCTGGCCAATTGTGGAGGATTCTGGGCCAGAGTTTGAACTGTTCCAGGGGGCAACTTGGCAAAGGCATCGTCATTGGGGGCAAACACCGTAAATGGCCCAGGACTCTTCAGCACATCAACCAGGTCGGCAATCTGAACCGCCTGCACCAAAGTTTGAAACGAACCTGCGCTCACCGCAGTTTCAACAATGTCAGCCATTTGTAAGATCAATCCCTAGGAATCTGAATTTTATGTTTAGCTAGAATTCTAGTTTAGCAGAGGTGGAAAATGCATCTAACTTTTGTTACCATCAAGTTGCGTTATTAGGTTGACCTGTCTAACTCAAGTTTTGCTGCCCCGCTTTAATATTCTGCCCTGATTTTGGTATGACAACTACTCCCCCATCAACGACTTCTACTCAGATTGTTGAGCTTCCACCCAGCTATCTTCTCCCTGCAGGCATTCTTTTGGGTGGGTTGGGATTAACTCTGATACAGCTCTGGTTGGGACTGACCGTGGCGATTTTTGGTCTATTCCTGATGATTCAAACCGCGACTATTCGCTTGCAATTTACTGAGGTAGCTCTAGATGTTTATCGTTCGGGAAAGCTCATCCGAAATTTCCCTTATCAAGATTGGTTAAACTGGGACGTGTTCTGGCCTCCTGTTCCAATTTTATTTTATTTCAAAGAGGTGAACAGTATTCATTTTCTGCCAATGCTATTCAATGCCGACACATTGCAGGCTTGTTTGCAAGAGCGCTGTGGGAATTTAAAAGCGAATCAGACCTCAAGGTAACCGGTAGTTCAGGCTTGTCTCAGGGCTAGGAGTAGGGTTGACCAATACTGGGTAAAAAAACTCTCCCCAAGGTCGGGATTAAATGGCATGACGGTATGAGAGAATACCGATCAGGAATTTTTCTGTAATCTCAGATTCATTAATTATCAAATTTATTGATTCATGGAGTCTTTGATCTTAGAATTTTCCTGCTGCTGCGTCTAGCCAAATATATGCAAATTTCCAACTCTTCGTTTGCTCTGAATCGTACTGTCTCTGCTTTACAAAAACGTTTAAAAATTGAATATTTAGCGAGTGAAACGTTTGCCCTCGAATCTCAAATCTCCTCAGAATTTGAAGTGATTCAAGGCTTGACTCAAGCTCCTAAAACTCTCCCCCCTAAATACTTTTACGATGACCGGGGCTCGGAATTGTTTGAGCAAATTTGTGACTTGCCAGAATACTATCCAACCCGGACAGAAGCGGCAATTTTATCGGTATACTCGGCAGAAATTGCCCGTCTTACTGGACCTTGCGAGGTAGTTGAGCTCGGAAGCGGTAGCTCCACCAAAACTCGAATTCTCCTGGATGCTTATCAAAAACTCGGGTATCCTTTGCGTTATTTGCCCATTGATATCAGCGGAGGAATTCTCGAACAAAGTGCTTATGAATTGTTACAGGACTATCCAAGGCTACAAATTCGAGGACTGGTGGGAACCTATGAACTGGCTTTATCTGCCCTGGAACCATCCCTCGCCTCAGCCCGGATGATTTGCTTTTTAGGTAGCACTTTGGGCAACTTAAATCCCCTGGAATCCAAGCAATTTTTTACTCAGATTACAGCCACTTTACAACCGGGAGAATACTTTCTTTTGGGAATTGATCTAGATAAATCCCCTGCGATTCTAGAAGCAGCTTATAATGATAGCCAGGGAGTGACAGCGGCTTTTAATCTTAATATGCTGAGTCACCTAAATTGGCAGTTTCAAGGTGACTTTGACTTGAATGAATTTGAACATTTAGCATTTTATAATTCCCAGAAATCTCAAATTGAAATGCACCTGAGAAGTTTGCGATCGCAAACCGTTAATTTAAGCCGCTTAGATTTAAAGGTTGATTTGACTGCCGGAGAAACCATTCACACCGAAATCTCCCGCAAGTTTGATCTGTTACTTTTGCAAAAACCCTGCAATCCCATAGTTTAGAAACTCTGCAAACCTGGACAGATCAACAAAAATGGTTTGGCTTAGTTCTATGTCGGTTTCAACCCGAAAGTTAAGCATTTCACCAGAAGATTCCTCTACCTTTATCCGACAATTCTAGATTGATAAAAGTTCGTAGTCCAGGCTTCTAGCTTGCTTGGGCAAAAGACCGGAGAGGATTTTTGAAACGGGTATTAGGCAAGGAAATTTAATGGCTGATGCTGAACAGTGCAGGCATCTCACCTGCTAGAAAATATCCCATTTATCCTAATCTGAGATTGATGAATTGTTAGCGAAGGCATCTCGCCTGCTGAGGTAAGCAGCTCGCCCTGGATTAATAATTAAAGCAGGATTCCTGTAGAATTTCTAATTTTAGAATTTTAATTCTAGAGTTTTAATTCCAAAACTCTGTGGATCAGGCGAGATGCCTGATTCCCTGGTTTGAGTCCTGATCTGATTGACTAGCCTGACTGCCTGATCTGACTCTATTTTTTCAGCTTCCTATAGGAAAAGGTGGTAAAGCTATGCTGGTTCAGATTGTCCCAGGCATAGGTTCTGTCTCGAAATTCTTTCCATGGCCCATAGATTGCTTTAAAGTCAGCATCTTTCGCAGCAAATTCATCGTACAGAGCAAAGGATTCCCGTTCAGCCGCCGCTAAAATTTCATCCCCGTAGGAGCGCACCTGGGTTCCACTGGCCAATAATCGTTGTAGGGCTTCAGTATTGCGAGAATCATAGCGGGCTAGCATCGTTGTATTTGATTCATAGGCTGCGGTTTTGATGGCTTCTTGATAAAGTGAGGGCAATTTATTCCATTCATTCAGGTTAATCTGGATTTCTAAGGTTGCCCCAGGTTCCCACCAGCCAGGGTAGTAATAAAACTTCGCCACTTTATTGAGACCAAGTTTCTCGTCATCGTAGGGGCCAACCCATTCAGCCGCATCAATTGCGCCAGTTTGTAGGGCCTGAAAGATTTCTCCACCGGGTAGAGTTTGCACCGTCACGCCTAGTCTTGCCATCACCTGACCCCCCAGGCCAGGAATTCGCATTCTCAATCCCTTGAGATCATTGAGGCTATTAATTTCCCGGCGAAACCATCCTCCCATTTGAGTTCCTGTGTTCCCCGCTGGAAATTGGATCACATTGAATTTGCTAGCATAAATCTTCTGTAATGCCTCTAGGCCCCCATCGTAAAGCCAGGCGTTCTGTTGTTGGGCCGTTAATCCAAAGGGAACCGTAGCTCCAAAGGCTAGGGCAGGACTTTTGCCAATGTAATAGTAGGCAGCCGAATGACCGCAGGGAACCGCCCCCTGGGAAACGACATCCAGCACTTCCAAACCTGAAGCAATTTCTCCCGCCGCTCGAGGAACTATTTTGAATTTGTCCCCTGTCAATATGGCCACCCGATCCGCAACAACCTGAGCCCCACCAAAAATAGTATCCAGGGCAGGGGGCCAACTCGTAGCCATTTGCCATTCTAGGTTGGGTAAGGTTTCAGGTTGGGCAGCGCTAGGGGTGTTTTGGGCTGAGTTTTGAGGGGAGTTCTGAGGGGAGTTCTCGGAGGAATTTTGAGCGGTTTGACACCCACCGACAATGGCAACGCCAGTCGCTACCGCCGCTCCCTGAGATAATCTTTTAACTATAGATCGACGTTTCATGACCTTTGCTAAACCCGAATATATAATAATTAAGTTTTCAGAATATCATGACACCCGCTCAAGTTCCGGTAAGATAGAAATCTCAATTCCACCTCAATCCGGATATTATTCGGTTTTCAGAGGGGTCTTGGAGGATGTCGATAGTCGGGAGCCCTCTCAAAAATGTATCGTTCAGATGAATTTCCTCGACTCCAAAAATTGCTCAGACTGTCTCAGAGGATTGATAGTTTTACCGATCAATTGGGTCAGCTAGCCAATTGGTTAGTTTTGATTACATTGGGGGTAGGTTTTTATAATGTAATGGCGCGCTACATTGGGCGATTTGTTGGAGTTTCCCTCTCTTCAAATATTTTTATTGAGTTGCAATGGTACTTATTTTCATTATTTTTTCTTCTGGGGTTTGTTTATATTCTCAGGCATGGAGAAAATGTTCGGGTTGATTTCCTCTATGCCCGATTCAATTCAAAACAGCAAGCCTGGATTGATTTTCTGGGAACAGTTTTATTTTTGATTCCCTTTTGTATTCTCGGAATCTGGGTGACGATCAATCCCGTTTTACAATCCTGGGGACGATTGCCTGATGGCACCTGGGGAACTTGGGAAATCTCCCCTGATGCCAATGGACTGCCCCGGGCTCCGATCAAAACCATGATTCCCATTAGTTTATTGTTGCTGCTGCTCCAGGGGATTTCTCAAGCGATTAAATATTGGGCAGTCATTCAAAACTACTCCAATATCGCGGATCAAATTCGATTAGAAACAGCGGAACAGATTAAGGTTGATTAGAAAAAAATATGGGATTTGAATGGTTAGCCATCTTGATGTTCGCTGGCTTTTTTATTATTTTGATGACTGGCTATCCAGTCGCTTTTTCCTTCGCTGGAACTGCCATCATTTTTGGATTGATTGGCTGGGGGGTTGGAGCATTTGACCCGAACCGACTCCTGCTGCTACCCAATCTCTGGTTTAGCACGATGTCCAACTTTACCCTGCTGGCAATTCCCTATTTTGTGTTTTTGGGGGCAGTTTTAGAAAAGTCCGGGATCGCCGAGGAACTGCTGGAAGCCCTGGGGATTGTGATGGGGCGATTGCGGGGAGGGTTGGCCCTGGCGGTCATTGTTGTGGGTACGCTGCTGGCGGCAACCACAGGGGTTGTAGCCGCTACGGTGATTGTGATGGGGATGTTATCCCTGCCTGTGATGTTGCGCTATGGCTACGACAAACAGTTGGCCTCTGGGGTAATTATCGCCTCCGGAACCCTGGCCCAACTAATTCCGCCCAGTTTAGTTCTGGTGATTCTCAGCGATCAAATTGGGGTTTCTGTGGGGGATTTATTTTTAGGTGCGTTGATTCCAGGGTTGATGTTGTCTGGCTCCTACATGGTCTACGTCGTTGCTCTGGCCTTTTTTCAGCCGGAGAAAGTGCCAGCCTTACCGGCAGACCTTGCCGTTCCTCACGGTAAAGCCTTGATTCAACGGGTGGTTAAAGCGGTTTTACCTCCCCTGTTACTAATTTTTGCGGTTCTGGGGAGTATTTTCTTTGGGCTGGCGACTCCCACGGAGGCCGGGGCGGTGGGGGCAGTGGGAGCCTGTGGATTGGCTGCCCTGAACCGACGGCTCACCCCCAAGCTGTTGAGGGATTCCGCCCACTCTACGGCGGCAATTACGGCTCTGGTGTTGATGATTTTGTTCTGTTCTTCCCTGTTTGGTCTGGTGTTTGATGCCCTGGGGGGAAAAACCGTGATCACGGATTTATTGACCGATTTGCCGGGGGGTTACGGGGGCTTTTTGGTCGTCAGCAACATCATAATTTTTATTCTGGGGGCTTTTCTGGAATTCATTGAAATTTGCTTTATCGCTCTGCCTCTATTGGTTCCGGCGGCTCAAGCCCTAGGGCTGGATATGGTCTGGTTCGGGGTGATCATGGCCGTTAACCTGCAAACTGCATTTATTTCTCCCCCGGTGGGATTTTCCCTGTTTTATCTCCAGAGCGTCGCCCCCAAGGAAATTAGCACGGCAGAGATCCACAGAAGTGCGTTGCCATTTATGGTGCTTCAGGTGGTGGTTTTGCTGATTGTAATTTTGTTTCCCCAGACAGTACGCTGGTTAATTGATTTGTCGGCTTCGACCAGCGTTGCTTGACTGGCGCTCAGCTTCAATACAATCCATATTTAATACAATTCATACTTCAACAGCGTGCAGGGCAAAGCCCCGTTGTAGACTGCCGTCCGGCGAGCGGTTCTGAGGCCAATCTGCTTTGCCAGATCGCGATTTCCTGTGAGGATAAAGGCTGTCCAACCCTTGAACCGTTGCTTAAATGTATCCCCTAGCAGCTTGTATAAACTGCCCAATTTTTGGGCCTCTCCCAGTCGCTCTCCATAGGGGGGATTGCAGATGACAATGCCCCGGTCGGCGGGGGCTTCCAGGGTATTTAAATCCTGTTCCCAGAACCTCAACTGATCCGCCACACCACATTGGACGGCATTAAATTGAGCCTGGGTGACCATTTTGGGATTGCGATCGCATCCCTGAATCAAGGCAGGCAGCTCTGACTTCTCACCGATTTCAGCCTGATGGCACAGGTGTTGCCAGAGCTCTGGGTCAAAGTCTCGCCAGGTCATAAAGCCAAAATGCTCTCTAAAAGAGCCCGGAGCAATTTTCAGGGCCTTCAAACTGGCCTCCAGGGGTAATGTTCCTGAGCCACACATGGGATCTAGCAGGGGTAAATCTGGGCTCCACTCCGCCAGATCCAGCAGGGCGGCGGCCAGGGTTTCTTTCAGGGGAGCTTGCCCTACCGCCGGACGATAGCCTCGGCGATGGAGGCTGGTTCCAGAACTGTCCAGGCTCAAAATTCCCTGATCCTGACGAATATGCAGGTTAATTAATAAATCGGGGAGTTTGGGGTCAATGTCCGACCGTTCCCCAAACCGCTGGCGCTGCTGGTCAACAATGGCATTTTTCACCTGTAAAGCCGTAAAGTGGCTATGGTTCAGGACATCGTTGCTCCCCGTACAATTGACCGCAAACGTCATCGTCGGTGTCAGATGGATTTCCCAATCTATTTCCTGCACCCCCCGATAGAGTTGATCGGCATCGGTACAGACAAACTGGTGAATCGGGACTAAAACTCGAAATAGGGTTCTGGCCCAAAGATTAACTTGATAGAGGAGGGTGCGATCGCCGGTAAAATGCACCCCGGCAAAGTCGGGTTGAATATTGTCAGCATTTAGCCGTTCTAGCTCTGCTACCGCAACTGGTTCCAGGCCCCGCGCGACAGTTGCAAAATAGCTCGTCATTTTTATTCTTGATCTTGATGCTTCTCGATCTTAATTCTGATTGACAGCGATTTCCAATTGAGCAAAATAAGGGTTTAGGAATTGAGGCAAACCCCGACCCCAACTTCCATACTTCACAGCGTGAGAAATGCTGTATTCTGTAACTCTGACCCCAAACTAGATCAAAGCCCGATCCAGGAGTTCTAGGTAAAACACTAGCTAAAACATTAAAGCAGCTAACACAATTAGCTGCTTTAAAAAATGCCCACACCACACTTACTAAACTCAATTCTCCTAGAGCATATGCTTCTGATCAGGAAGGACACCGGCGACTGGCCGTGTTTCGTCTCGGTGCCCTCTCTGGTTCGCTCCTCACACGAGAGTAACTTTATCGAACAGCCCCCGCCTTTGTCAATCCCCTATGAATCTTTTCTGCCAAATTTTCTAGCAAAACCCGAATATTCAGGGCAATCCCCGCCAATCCAGATTGATTCTCGCCACCCATCTTCAATACCCCAAGCTGCTTTGACTTTTCAGCAGGGTTTCGGTCATCTTGGCAATCTTGTCTAGATTTTCTTCCAGGGTTTGAGCCCGTTTTTTAGAGAGATTTTTCCGGAGGAGCGCCTGTCGAGCCAGATCTTCGCGATCGCGCTGCAACGCCTCCCGGGCAACCCGATCCCAGGACTCCATCTCTTTGAGGGCCTGCTTGTACTGAGGATGGACATCATCCCAGGCAACGCGAATTTCAGCCAGGGCTTTATTGAGCAATTGGGGGGCATCTTCTCGGTGGGTGCCAATTAGGGCTTCCTGAATCGGTTCAAACAGATTATCAACACTGAGTTGATTTAAAATCGGGACAAAGTCTTGGATCTGCCGACTGTCACTTACCCCCGTCACACACCAGGTGGCAAAGTGTTCACAATTGTTCACGAGAAGATTGTACTTGCGTTCTCCCAGGCGGCTTTCGGCCCGGCGAATCGCGGTATCTGGAATATATCGAAAGGCATATTCCCGAGTATAAAGCCGGTTCCCCCGAGCAAAGGTTTCAATTGAGGTTCGCTCAACGGTTTCACTGGGTTTGCGATAGTGAATCACCGTGCCATCACCGCAGTCAACCCCATGATGTTCGTAAACTCCCTCCAGGTTAAAAAATTCTCGATAAACATAAATCTGGTCTCCGCGTGCCATATTTTTTTGGGTAGAAGCTATTGAAACTTACATTTAACGCTAGTTTACCGCCTGATTAACTGACAAATCTTTTGTGTGATTGCCCGTACTGTCCTCACCCTAGTCCTCTTCCAAGTTGGGATAGGGAACCGGATGAAAAGCTCCCGGCGTTGCTGAATGATGCAATGAATCATTGCGGAATCGGGACATCCCAGAATTTGAGGTAATGAAGTAGCAACCGAATCGAGTGCTTCAGCATTTCTACGGATTTGGAATAACAGAGCGTCTTGC